>JBIKLX010000078.1:0-13726 GCA_044359565.1 Ilumatobacteraceae bacterium | reverse complement strand
CGTCATGGGGCCCGAAGTCGACAACCAGTCGATGCATCGCGGTCGCCGTCTTCCGTCTCGACATCTCACCTGCCCGTCATTTCGACATGCAGCGCAACCTCATCGACCACTTCGCTCGACGCGAACAACTCGTCACCTCGGCTCAGGCGAATGAACTCGGCATCACCAAGCGACAGCTCGACGGCCTCGTCGAGCGTGGCGAGGTGGAGCGCATCCACCGCAACGTGTACCGCAACTGCTCGGTGCCGATCGACCAGCGACAGCGGGTGATGGCCGGACTGCTCGCCTGCGGCGACCGGTCGGTGGTGTCGCATCGCACGGCACTCTGGGTGTTCGACGCGCCCAACGTGTCGTGCACGCTGGTGGAACTCACACACCGCTCGACCTCGCTCCCGCTGCGCGACGGCCTGGTGATGCATCGCTCGCTGACGCTCGGTCCCGGCGACGTCGATCGGGCCAAGCGTCTCTGGGTGACGACCCGCGAGCGCACCCTCGTCGACTGCTGCACGGTGCTTCCGACCGCGGTGGTGCTGCGTATCGCCGAGCACTGGTTGGCGAATCGGCTGACGACCCTGGATCGGCTCCATGCCACCATCGAGCGTCTCGCGCAGCTGGTCGGCGCGCGCCGCCTGGCGAGCGGTCTCGCCGAGCGTTCGCTCGGCGAGGTGGTGGCCGACTCGCCCCCCGAACATCGAGTCGGTGAGGTTCTCGTCGGCGCTGGCCTCGCTCCAAGCCATCACCTGCTGGTGACAGTCGCATCGGGGCGCACCTACGAACTCGACTGGGCCTTCCCCGACGCTCGGGTCGGCATCGAGGTCGACGGGTACGGCATCCATCTCCGCTCGATGGAGGCCTTCGACGACGACCGCTGGCGGCGCAACGAGATCGAGAACGAGGGCTGGCAGGTGCTCAACTTCACCGCTCGGCACATTCACCACTCACCTGGCCGAGTGGTGAGCCAGGTGCGCGACGCCTTGGCGCGTCGACTTCCGTCCGTGTGACGACCCCAACTCGACACGCGCCGGGGCGCGGGCGCACCGCGCGTCGACTTCCGTCCGTGTGCCGGCCCCGAGTCGACACGAGGTGGGTGTCGAGGAGCCGGATCTCGTCAGGCTCCGGTGGCGACGAAGACGTTCTTCAACTCGGTGTAGTGATCGAGCACGGCCATCGAGTGCTCGCGGCCGAGGCCGCTCTGCTTGAAGCCACCGAACGGCGTGGAGTATCGAACCGAACTGTTGGAGTTGACGCTGATGGTGCCAGCCTCCATCGCCCGGGCGACGCGCATGGCACGCGAGCCGTCGCCGGTCCAGATCGAACCCGCCAGGCCGTACTCGCTGTCGTTGCACAGGCGGATGGCGTCGGCCTCGTCGTCGAACGGGATGACGACCGCCACCGGGCCGAACACCTCGTCGCGGCAGATGCGGGCCGACTGGTCGGCGGCCAACGCGATCATCACCGGGTGCCAGTAGCCGGGCCCATCGGGCACCGACCCGGTGAACACGGTGTCGAGGCCGTCGGTGAACGCCCGCACGCGGGCGAGGTGCTGCTCGGTGACGAGCGGACCCATGGCGGTGTTGGGCGATGTGGGGTCGCCCACCGTGAACGCCGCGGCGGAGGCGATGAAGCCCTCCATGAACCGGTCGAGCACCGAGCGCTGCACCAGTACCCGGCTGCGGGCACAGCAGTCCTGCCCCGAGTTGTCGAACACGGCGCCCGGGGCTGCCGCTGCGGCAGCGTCGACATCGGCGTCGGCGAACACGATGTTGGCGCTCTTGCCGCCGAGTTCGAGGGTGACCCGCTTCACCTGCTCGGCACATCCGGCCATGATGCGCTTGCCGACGGCGGTCGAACCGGTGAAAGCCACCTTGCGCACCGTCGGATGCTCGACCAGTCGCCAGCCGGCCTCGGTGCCGGTGCCCACCACCACGTTCAGCACGCCTTCGGGAATGCCCGCATCGAGCGCCAGTTCGGCGATGCGCATCGTGGTGAGCGGGGTGATCTCGGCCGGCTTCAGCACCGCCGTGTTGCCGGCAGCGAGGGCCGGGCCGATCTTCCACGACGCCATCAGCATCGGGAAGTTCCACGGTGTGATGAGACCCACCACACCGAGCGGCTCGTGGAAGGTCATGTTCACCCCGCCGGCGACGGGGATGGTGGCGCCGGTGTGCTTGTCGACGGCGCCGGCGAAGTAGTGCAGCACGTCGGCCACGGCGTTGGCGCACCAGGTGCTGTTGCCCACGGGCATGCCCATGTTGGCGGTCTCGAGCGCGGCGAGCTCATCGGCGTGGGCGGCCACGGTGTCGGCGAAGCGGCGCATCAACCGGGCCCGGTCGGCAGGGGCGATGGCCCGCCAGCCCGGCCCTGCCGCAGCGGCACGGGCGACAGCCCGGTCGACCGCGGCCGAGTCGGCGAGTTCGAGTTCGCGGATCGACTCGGTGGTGGTGGGGTTGCGCAGGACGATGGAGGAGGTCACGCACCGATTCTGACAGCCGTCGTCGGGGGTACGGAAACACCGGGCCGGTCGGCCAGAATGGGCACGTGGCACCTCTCGTGTTGATCGTCGGCCGGCTGAGCCCGGAGGCCAAGGGCGTGCGTGGCCCCGCGTTTGCCGCCGGGCAGACCTACTTCCGGGCCGTCGAACGGGCCGGTGGCATCCCGGTGATGCTGCCGCCCATCACATCGCTCGCCGATCATGCACTCGACCTCATCGGCCGTGTCGACGCGATGGTGATGCACGGTGGCGGCGATGTCGATCCGCGGCGTTACGGCGAAGAGCCGTCCGCCGAGCAGCTGTACGGCATCGTGCCCGAGCACGACGAGGTGGAGTTGGCCGTGGTGCATGCTGCGCTCGAGGCGGACCTGCCCACGTTGGCCATCTGTCGCGGTATGCAGGTGATGAACGTCGCCATGGGCGGCACGCTGGTGCAGCACATCGGCTCGGAAGACCACTGGCTGCGCAAGCACCCGGTACAGCTCGCCCCGGGAAGCCGCCTGGCCACGGCCATCGGCGCCACCCGGGCCGATGCCTGCCACAGCGTGCACCATCAGGCGGTGGCCCGGCTGGGCCGCGGCCTCACCCTCACCGCCACGGCCGACGACGGCATGCCCGAGGGGTTCGAGGTCGACGATGCCCGCTGGTTCGTCGGCGTGCAATGGCACCCCGAGGACACGGCCGAGCGCGACGCCCAGCAGCAGGTGTTGTTCGACGAGTTGCTTCGCCAGGCGCAGCGGTGAACGATCGCCCACCGCTCATCGGCATCATCGGCCGGGTGATGTCGTTCGCCGACGAAGGTCGGCGCGATGCCTTTTCGAGCAGCCAGCCCTATAGCCGGGCCGTGGCCACGTCGGGCGGTCTGCCCGTGCTGCTGCCACCGCTCCCCCGCGCTCCGCAGATGGCCGACCACTACCTCGATCAGCTCGACGGGTTGCTGCTGCCCGGCGGCGGCGACGTCGAGCCGCACCGCTACGGCCAGCAGCCCACCACCGACTCGCTGTACGGCATGGTGAGCCTGCACGACGAGTTCGACCTGGCGATGGTGCGTGCAGCCATCGCCCGCGACATGCCGGTGCTGGCGATCTGCCGTGGCATGCAGGTGCTGAACGTCGCCCTGGGCGGCACGCTCGTACAAGACCTCGAGGCCGAGGGTCACTGGATGAGCGAGCACCCCATCGTCGTGACCGACGGCTCGCTCCTTGCGGCTGCGCTGGGCACCACGGCGCTGCGACACTGCTATTCGGTGCATCACCAGGGCCTCGACCGGTTGGGCGACGGCATCGTGCCGGTTGCCCACGACGAGCACGGGCTGGTGGAGGCCGTCGAGTTCACGGGGGCCAGTTGGGTGGTGGGTGTGCAGTGGCATCCCGAAGACACCACCTCGGCCGAGCCGGCCCAGCAGCGTCTGTTCGACACCTTCGTCGCCCGCTCCCGCGCCCGCCACGTCACCCACACCTGACCCATCACCCACCCCAGCGTGTGTGAGCGCAACCCTGCCCTACACGGGGCTGCTCACAATCGCCGGGGGGCCGGGCCGGGCGGGACTAGCGTTTGTGAGCGCAACCCTGCCCTACACGGGGCTGCTCACAATCGCTGGGGCTGGGTGGCCGTGGCCGGGCCGGGCCGGGCGGGCCGGGGTGGGGGTGGTCAGGGGAGGGCGGAGCGGACGATGGCGGTGGCGTGCTGCGACGCCGACACCACCCATCCGGGCGCGAACCCGACCACGAGGGTGAAGCCCACGGCGGCGGTGATGGCCAGACCGGTCGACAGCGGCACCCGCACGGGCTCGCGGCCGTCGTCGCCGGGCTCGGGATCGGTGGCCCACATGCTGACCATGATGCGCAGGTAGAGGAAGGCGGCGATGACCGAGGCGACCATGGCGATGATGGCGATGGCGTAACTGTGCTCGTCGACCGCCGCCTGGATGACACCGAACTTGGCGATGAATCCCGAAGTGAGCGGCACGCCGGCCTGGGCCAGCAGCAGCACGGTCATGCCCAGCGCCAGCGCCGGCTTCGAGCGGCCGAGGCCACGGAAGGCGCCGATGTCGGTCTGCCCGTCGCCGGTACGGGCGACGACGGTGACCACGGCGAACGTGCCGATGACGAGCACCGAGTACAGCAGCAGGTACAGCAACGACGACGACACACCGCGGCCCGGGTCGGGGCTACCCGCCGTGTGGGCCGCAGCCTCGACACCGACGAGGATGAAGCCGGCATGGCTGATCGACGAGTAGGCGAGCATGCGCTTCACGTCGGTCTGCACCACGGCGAGCGTGGAACCGACGACGAGGGTGACCACGGCGATGACCCAGATGGCCGGTCGCCAGTCGTCGCTCCACTGCGGCAGCGCGTACACCAGCACCCGCAACATCGCAGCAAAGGCCGCCGTCTTGCCCACCGAGGCCATGAACGAGGTGACCGGTGTGGGCGCTCCCTGGTACACGTCGGGTGTCCAGAAGTGGAAGGGCACTGCGGCGACCTTGAAGGTGAGACCCACCAGCAGCAGGGCCACGCCCGCAAGCACCAAGGCGTCGGTGCGTTGGGTCTGCACCCTGGTGGCGAAGAACTCGACGATCCGTCCGATGTTGGTGCTGCCGGTTGCGCCGTACACCAGTGCCACGCCGTAGAGGAAGAACGCCGACGAGAAGCCACCGAGCACGAAGTACTTGAGACCGCTCTCCTGGCTCTGGATGCGGCGACGGTGGCTGGCGGCCAGGACGTACAGCGCGATGGACAGCACCTCGAGGCCGAGGAACAGCACCAGCAGGTCGTTGGCGCTGGTCATCACGATGGCCCCGATGGCTGCCATGAGGTACAGGCCGTACACCTCGGGACCGTCGAGATCCTCCCGGCGCAGGTAGTCGTCGGTGACCATCGAGACGAGGATGATGCCCACGCAGATGGTGATGGACGCGAACATCGCGAAGCCGTCGAGCACCAGCGCGTCGCCCACCAGGGTGCGCGCGCCCATGTCGGTGACGTCGTCCCACAGCACAGCGCACATCACCAGCGCGGCACCGGCGGCCGTGGCGGTGACGAATGCGTACAGGCCACGGGGCCAGCGCGGGGTGAGCGCGCCAACCACCAGCAGCCCCAACCCTGCGCCGAGCAGGATGAGCAACGGCGACAGTGCGAACCAGTCGATCGGCGGTCCGGAGAGCGTGTCGGCGGGGATCACGGCTGTGCCTCCTGGTCGTGCGCATCACCGGCCGGCGCCGTGGGCACCTCGGGCTCGGTGTAGCCGGTGCGCTCGCTCACGTGGGTGATGAGCGCCTTCACACTGGGCTCGATGCGGTCGAGCATCGGCTTCGGATACACGCCGCAGAACACGATCAGGGCGATGAACGGAGCCAACGTGGCGAACTCGCGCAGCCGTAGCTCGCGGAAGGTCTTGTTCGCCTCGTCGGGCTCGCCGTGGAACACCCGCTGGTAGGCCCACAGCAGATACAGCGCAGCGAGGATGACACCGGTGGCGGCCACCACGGTCCACCACCGCGCGGTGAGGAACGAACCGATGAGCACGAGGTACTCGCCGACGAACCCGTTCAGGCCGGGCACACCGATCGACGAGAGCATCACCAGCATGAACACGCCGGCGAAGATGGGGGCCACCTTCTGCAGACCGTTGAGTTCGGCGATCTGGCGGGTGTGGCGGCGTTCGTAGATCATGCCGACGAGCAGGAACAGCGCACCGGTGCTGACACCGTGGTTGATCATCTGCATCACGCCACCGCTGATGGACTGCGTGGTGAAGGCGAACGTGCCGAGCACGATGAACCCGAGGTGGGCCACCGACGAGTAGGCGACCAGGCGCTTCAGGTCTTTCTGCATCGTTGCCGCAATGGCGCCATAGATGATGCCGATGGTGGCCAGGGTGAGGAACAGAGACCTGCTCCAGTGGGCGGCCTCGGGGAACAGGTACAGCCCGAACCGCAGCAAGCCGTAGGTGCCGAGCTTCAGCATGACGCCGGCCAGGATGACCGATCCGCCCGTGGGTGCCTGGGTGTGTGCGTCGGGCAGCCACGTGTGCAGCGGGAACATGGGCACCTTGATGGCGAACGCGATGGCGAAGGCGAAGAACAACCAGCGCCCGGTCGACGCCGCGAAGTTGGCCTTCTCGGCGAGTTCGACGAGGTCGAAGGTGATGCGACCGACACCGTTGGTCTTGCCCAGCACAGCGGTGGCGATGATGCCGACGAGCATGAACGCCGAGCCGACCATCGTGTAGAGGAAGAACTTCGTCGCCGCGTAGATGCGGTTGTCGTAGCCCCAGCCGGCGATGAGGAAGTACATCGGGACGAGGACGATCTCGAAGAAGACGAAGAACAAGAACAGGTCGAGGCTGAGGAAACTGCCCATCATCCCGGCTTCGAGCAGCAGCAACCAGGCGAAGTAGCGCTTGTGGTCGTGATGCGGGTCGATGCCCATGATGACGATCGGGAACAAGATGCCGGTGAGTACGACGAGGAACAGCGAGATCCCGTCGATGCCGAGGTGCCACGAGATGCCCCATGGCTTGATCCACGGGTGCTTGCTGACGAACTGGAATCCGCCGTCGGCCGTCTCGAACGCGGTGAGCGCCCAGATGGACATGGCGCCCACCAGGGTGCTGAGCAGCGCGGCAGCGAGCTTCACCCACTCGGGACGACGGTTCGACAGAACGGCAACGGTGAGCGCCCCCAGCGCGGGGACCAGCACCAGTGCGGTGAGAATCGGGAAACCCATCAGATGATCCCCCGGATCACGACGAACCAGACCAGCAACAAGACGACACCAACACCGAGGGCGGCTGCGTACTGGCGCACGTATCCGCTCTGGGTCTTGCGCAAGCCGCCTGCAGAACCGCGCACCAGTCGGGCGACGCCGTTCACGGCACCGTCGACGATGTGCGCATCGAACCAGGCGATGCCGTCGAAGACGCGGCGGCCGGGCCCGCCCATGAAGGCAGTGATCGACTTGTCGTAGTACCAGCCCTGCTCGAGCACCTTCGGCTCGATGGGGGCCATCTTCTTCTTGCCGTACACCGCCACCGAGGCGGCGATACCGGCCAGGGCGATGACCACGGCCACGCCGAGCAACAGGTACTTGTTGTCGTAGGCCCAGGTGCCGGAGATGTCGGCCTCACCGAACTCGACCACCGGTTCGAGCCACTTCTCGAGGAAGTGCAGGTCGGAAGAGAAGGGCAACTGCAGGGCGCCACCGACGGTGCTGAGCGCGGCCAGCACGACGAGCGGCAGCAGCATGATCTTCGGGCTCTCGTGCGGCGTGAAGTCGCCGTGCGCACCGTGCTCGTCATGCGCGTCGTGCCAGCGGGCCTTGCCGTAGAACACCATGATGACCTGGCGGGTCATGTAGTAGGCGGTGAGCAGCGCGGCGACCAGGCCGAGCACGTACAGCACCGGGCTCTTCGCCAGGGTGTACAGCAAGATCTCGTCCTTGCTCCAGAAGCCGGCGAACGGCGGCACGCCGGCGATGGCCAGCCAGCCGATGATGAACGTGAACGCCGTGACGGGCATCAGTTTGCGCAGCGCACCCATGCGGCGCATGTCTTGCTCGTGGTGCATGCCGTGGATGACCGAGCCCGACCCGAGGAACAGCAGCGCCTTGAAGAAGGCGTGGGTGACCATGTGGAAGATGGCGGCCACGTAGGCGCCCGAGCCGACGGCCAGGAACATGAAGCCGAGCTGGCTGACGGTGGAGTACGCGAGCACCTTCTTGATGTCGTTCTGGGCGACAGCGATGGTGGCGGCGAACAGTGCGGTGGCGATGCCGACGATGGCGATGAGCCAGCCCGCCCACTCGGCGGCCTCGTGGATCACCGGGTTGACACGGGTCATGAGGAACACGCCGGCGGTGACCATGGTGGCGGCGTGGATGAGGGCGCTGACCGGGGTGGGACCCTCCATCGCGTCGGGCAGCCAGATGTACAGGGGCAGCTGGGCACTCTTGCCGCAGGCGCCGATGAACAGCATGACGGCGATGGCGGTGGCCGTTGTCTGGCTGAGCGCACCCGACTCGGCAGCGGCGTTCATGCCGTCGTAGCTGATGGTGCCGACGGCCTCGAACGCCAGGAACATCGCCATCATCACGCCCCAGTCGCCGACACGGTTGGCGACGAACGCCTTCTTGCCGGCCGTGGCCGCGCTCTGCTTCTCGTGCCAGAACGAAATGAGGAAGTACGAGCAGGTGCCCACACCTTCCCAGCCGAGGAAGGTGACGAGCAGGTTCTCGCCCAACACCAGCAGCAGCATGCTGAGGGCGAACAGGTTCAGGTACAAGAAGAACTTCGAGAACCGCGGGTCGCCGTGCATGTAGCCCACCGCATAGAGGTGGATGAGGGCGCCGATGCCGGTGACGAACAGGCACATCGTGATGCTGAGCGGGTCGACCAGGAACGCAAGGTCGACTCGCAGCGAACCCACGGGCACCCACGAAAAGAGGTTGACGACGTGGTGGCGATCCTCGCCGCTCTTCGAGAGCAGGTCGGCGAACACGCCGACGGTGACCAGGAAGGCCGCGCCCACCATGGCGGTGGCGAAGTAACCGGCCTTCGGATCGCCGAGGCGGCGGCCGAACAGCAAGATGACGAGGAAGCCCACCAGTGGCAGGGCAGGGATGAGCCAGGCGAGGTCGATCATGGTCAGCCCTTCAGCTCCGCGAGGTCGTCGGCGTTGGCTCCCGGCCGGCGACGAAGGATGGCGACGACGATGCCGAGGCCGACCACGACCTCAGCCGCAGCGACGACCATGACGAAGAACACCGTGGTCTGCCCGCCGATGTCGCCGAGCTCCTTGGCGAGCGCCACGAAGCTGAGGTTCACCGCGTTCAGCATCAGCTCGACGCACATGAACATCACGAGCGGATTGCGACGCACCATCACACCGACGACACCGATGGAGAACAGCAGAGCGGCGAGCAACAGGTACCAGGTGGTGGTGGGCTTGGCCAGCTCGATGGCGAGGGTGCTCATCGCGGGCCTCCCAGCTTGTCGGGTCGGCGCGAGAGCAACACGGTCGCCACCACGGCCACGACCAGCAGCACCGAGACCAGCTCGAAGGCGAACACGTAGTCGCGGAACAGGCTGCGCGCGATCTGGCGGATGTTGCTGTCGTGGTCGGCGTTCTCGGTGGCGATGTCGAGCCCGCTCCCGATGCCGGTGGCCACGCTGGAACGGGCCTGCACCACCGCCGTGGCGATCATGGCGAGCAGGCCGGCACCCACGATGACGGCGAGCGGGCGCTGCACCGGGATGGGTTCGATCTCGATGTTCTCGACCTTGTCGACACCCAACAGCATGATGACGAACAGGAACAGCACCACGATGGCGCCGGCGTAGACGATGACCTGTACGGCCGCCAGGAAGTGCGCCTCCTGGGCCACGAAGAGCACAGCCACACCGAACAGGGTGAGCACCAAGCTGAGCGCGGCGTGCACAGGGTGCTTGCGCACGATGACGCCGACGGCGCCCACGAGCACCATCGCCGCAGCACAGACGAAGACCACGAACTCCATCAGTGATGGCCTCCGTCGCGCGAAATCGACCGCACGGTCTTCGCGGCCTGCGCAGTGGTGGACACATCGGCAGCATGCTGTTCGGGTTCGGCGGCGCGTGTGCCGTGTCCGAGCTCGGAGCTCCAGCCCACCTTGCCGATGAAGTCGGCGTCGCCCGACGCAGCGGTGGCGCGCATCCACCCACTGGTGAGCAGGTCTTCGCCCTCGCGCCAGTCCTCCCACGGCATCTGCTGCGGAGCACCCTGCTCGTCGACCACCAGTTCGGTCTTGGTGTAGATGGCGTCGCGACGGCTGGTGAAGCTGAACTCGAACATCTTGCTCTCGGTGATGGCCTCGGTGGGGCAGGCCTCGACGCACAGGTCGCAGTGGATGCAGCGCAGGTAGTTGATCTCGTAGACGAACCCGAACCGCTCACCCGGTGAGGTGGGGTTCTCGGGGTCGTTGTCGGCACCACGCACATAGATGCACTTGGCCGGGCACACGCCCGCGCACAGTTCGCAGCCGATGCACTTCTCCATGCCGTCGTCGTACCGGTTCAGCACATGGCGACCGTGCATACGCTCGGGCTTGTCGATCTTTTCGTCGCGCTGCTCGACCGCCTTGCCCTTCTTGGCGACGCGCCCGCCCGAGTACTGGGTGGTGACGCGCTTGCCGCCGAAGAGGCGGTGCTGGCGCAGGGTGACGGCAAATCCCTCGAGGTAGCCCATCAGAACATCGCCCCTTCACGTTCACGATTGCGGGCGCTCACCTTCGTCGCGCCCAGCAGCAGTGCGGCACTGAGGCCGATCACCAACACGGCCACCACACCCACCACCACCCGGTTCCAACCCTGATCCTGCGCCAGACGGAAGGCGGCCAGCAGCAAGAACCAGGCGAGTGACAGCGGGATGAGCGCCTTCCAGCCGAGGTTCATCAGTTGGTCGTAGCGCAGTCGAGGCAGCGTTGCCCGGAACCACACGTAGGCGTACAGGAACAGCAGCACCTTCAGCAGCAGCCACACCGTGCCGTTGAGCGGACCGAGGTGCAGGTTGCCATCCCATTCGAAGTTGCCGATGTCGATGCGCACAGGCTGAGGCCCGCCGAGGAACAGCGTGACGATGACCGCGCTCATCGTGATGGTGTTCATGAACTCGGCCAGGAAGAACAGTGCGAAGCGGATGCTCGAGTACTCGGTGTTGAAGCCGCCGACGAGTTCCTGTTCGGCTTCGACGAGGTCGAACGGCGGCCGGTTCAGTTCGGCCGTGGCCGCGATGAGGAAGATGATGAATGGCACGAACCCGGTGGAGATGAGGTGCCACTTGGTGATGCCGCCCTGAGCGGCGACGATGCCGTTGGTGCTGAGTGTGCCGGCAAGCAGCAGCACCGACGCCAGGCTCAGGCCGAGTGCTGCTTCGTAACTGACCATCTGTGCCGACGCACGAACCGAGCCGAGCAGTGGATACTTCGAACCCGACGACCATCCGGCGAGCATGATGCCGTACACCGCGATGCCGCTGAGGGCGAGCAGCAGGAGCACACCCACCTGCGGATCGGCCAACTGCAACTTCGTCTGGTGACCGAACAGGCTGACGGTGCCGTCCTTGCCGTTGCTGAAGTCGCCACCCAACGGGATGACGGCCCACACCACGAAGGCCGGCACGAACGACAGGTACGGCGCCAACTTGAACACGAACCGGTCGGCGCGCTCGGGCACGAGGTCTTCTTTGAAGAACAGCTTGATGCCGTCGGCCAGGGTCTGCAGGATGCCGAACGGGCCGGCCTTGTTCGGCCCGACCCGGTTCTGCATACCGGCGATGACCTTGCGCTCGAACCACACCATGAGCATCGTGGCCACGAGGCCGACGACGAAGACGAGCACCACCTTGAGCAGCACGATGAGCACATCGCCCAGCGTGAGATCGCCGATGAGCAGCGGATCGAGGGCGAGCATCAGAGGTTCTCCACGCGGACGTCGGTGACCGCTGCGGTGCAGTCGATGAGCTCACCGACGTTGGCGCCCGGCTGGTTGAACGGCACCCACACCGTGCCGCGCAGCACGCTGTGGTCGGGCTCGACCCGCAGCACGAGCGAGGCCTTGGGGCTGCTCACCTTCACGTCGGTGTCGGCCACCACGCCGGCGCGCTCGAGGTCGAGCGGGTGCATGTGCAGCGCACTGCCGCGCGCCAGATGCGCGAGCGACGGGCTGTTGGCGGTTCCCACGGCCCGATCGTAGAGCGTACGGCTGACGACCAGCCGGAAGTCGTAGCTGTTGCGCTCGGGGGCCGATGCTGTGTCGTTGGGCAGCGCACCGGCGGCGGGCGGCGCCACGACGACACCGTCGCGCGCTGCAGCCAGCGCCTCGGGAGTGGCCTCAGCGAACGACTCGACCCCGGCGGCGATGGCCGCGGTGATGTCGTCGACGGAACCGAAGCCGAGGTCGGCGCCCAGCGCCTGGGCCAGCCCGGCGGCGATCATCCAGTCGGGACGGCTGGTGCCGGCCGGGGTGACCTTCTGGGCGAGGGTGGTGACCCGGCCCTCGAGGTTGGTGGTGGTGCCGGCCTTCTCGGCGTAGCCGCTGGCGGCCAGCACCACGTCGGCCTGCTGCGAACTGGCCGACAGGAACGTGTCGATTGCGATGACCCGGCGGGCACCGGCGAGCGCCCGGCGAGCGAGGTCGGTGTCGGGGAAGTCGGCGAGCGGGTCGGCACCGAGCAGCACGAGGCACTCGATCTGCCCGGCTGCGGCGGCCTGCAGCGCGCGACGGGTGTCGAGTCCACCGTTGGATGCATCGAAGCCGAGCATGAGGGCGCCCACGGTGTTGCCACGGCGCACGGCCGGCAGCACGGTGGCCGAGGGAGCGGCGGCCAGCACGGCGTTCAGCGCGGCCACCGTGGCAGCCGAGGTCTCGGCCAGGTTGGCCCGACCGGCCACCACGACGACAGGCCCGCGGCCCAATTGCGCGGCGACCGCGGGGTCGGCGAGGGTGGACGCCACCACCGATGCCTGTGTGCCCGGCTCGTAGACCACGCTCTTCCACGCGTAACGGCTCATTCCGCTGGTCTTCGGGGCGAACTCGATGATGCGGCTGCGCTTGTTCTCGGCTGCATCGCGCAGGCGCAGGTACAGCACCGGCAGTTCTTCTTTGAGGTCGGGCGACAGCAGCACGATGGTTGCCGCCGAGGCGGCGTCGTCGATGGTCGCCCGCGGCATGCCCAACACGGCGGCGGGCAGGCCGTCGCCCATCTGGGCGTACACGTTGGGGGTGCCGATGACGTCGCTGGCGAGGCGTGCCCAGGCAAAGGCGTCTTCGTTGCTGCCGCGGGCGCCACCGATGACGGCGATGCTGGACGCGCCCGACGCTGCCTTGGCGTCCGTGATCAGTCGGGCGGCGGCGGCCAACGCAGCGTTCCAGCTGGTGGTGGCGAGACCATCGGCGGTACGCACCAGCGGGGTACCGAGGCGCGCGTCGCTGTTGATGGCCTCGAAGTCGAACCGGCCGCGGTCGCACAGCCAGCCCCAGTTCACCGGGTCGCTGTCGACACCGAGCGTGCGCACGACTTCGTCGCGGCTCGACTGCACCACCACACGGCACCCGACGGCACACGAGGTGCAGGTGCTCTCGGCCTGGTCGAGGTCCCACGGGCGGGCCTTGAAGCGGTACGGCTTGGCGGTGAGGGCGCCGACGGGGCAGATCTGCACAGTGTTGCCGCTGAAGTAGCTGGAGAACGGCTCGTCGGGG
>JBIKLX010000255.1:0-3782 GCA_044359565.1 Ilumatobacteraceae bacterium | reverse complement strand
CAGGTTTGCCGCTCTTTGCGCACCCGGTCAAGGGCGTCGATTCGACGCTCCGGCCACTGACGTCGGCGTTGGCGACGCGGGAGCGAACCTCCGTTGCTGCGTCAGCCGGGCCCGAGCTTGGTGATGGTGTCGCCCTCGGCGATGGTGCCCGAGAGGACCACCTTGGCGCAGATGCCGCGGAGGCGTTCGGCCTGGCCGGTGCGGCCGTTGATCCAGCGGTGGGCAGCGAGGCCGAACCGGCGAGTGAACTTGGCGCAGCCGGTGTGCGGCTTGGCGGTCACCTCGATGACGGCCTCGCCGATCTGCAGGCGGGTGCCGGCCGGGAGGTTCGCCGGCGACAGGTCGAGGTCCACGAAGAGTTGGTCGCCGGCCAGCGGCACACGGTCGTCGTCGCCGGCCACCAGCCGCGCGGCTCGCACGTTCATGACGTTCAGTTGCGCGTCGGGCTCCGCCCTGCCGTCGGGCGCCGAGCGGCTGCCGCGGGCCAACCAGTTGTCGCCGACGAGGCCGACCTCGGTGTCCAACTCGGCAGCGGCCACCCGTTCGCGCCCGTTCGTGGCCGGTCGGCGCACGATCATCGCCAACGTCCCGCCGTCGGCGGGGGATCGGCGCACCTCGGCGAGCCAGCCCTCGGGGTCGGGCGTCCGGTGGAGCTCGTCGGCCGGACCGTCGATCCAGTACGCGGTCATCAGTTCGCGGCTCCACGCGGGCTGGAGTACATCGCCGCGCGGCCCGAACTCGGCCATGTACGGCTTGATGTCCAGTACGGGTGTGCCGTCGATGGCGTCGAGGCCGCGCACTTCCACCACGCCGCCGGGGCGCACGGCCATCAGCTCGCAGACGGTGACGCCGATGCGGTTCGGGCGGTCCTTGGCGCGCTGGGCGAGGATGCCCACCTCCGGCCAGGCCGTGTTGCCGCGCGGGTGCCGGGCGTCGCGGCACACACCGCCAGGGTCCACCCGGTCGAACACGTAGACCACCTCGACGTGCGAGAAGTCGCGCAGCCCTGCGGTGGCGCGCTCGCCGAGCACGGCGAGGTCGAGTTGGATGACGCTGTCCACGCGGTCCCAGTCGTCGTCGGTCGCTGCGGACCGGTTGTTCTGCACCACACCGATGGGCGTCATCTCGAACGTCATGCCCCCAGCCTGACACTCCTGCGCCCGGCCGCCCACTGGGCGCCTTACTCTCGTCAACGCCACGCAGAACGGCAGCGATCGCAGGCTCGCTTCACGAGAAGCCAACCGTACCTCGACGCCTTGTAGATCGGTCTTCGCTACAATGCAGACATGCCCGGTACCTCAACAGCCAAAGTGTCCCACCGCGGTCAGACCAATCTGCCTTCCGAACTGCGTCACCGATGGGGCATCGAACAGGGCGGCGAAGTCGGGATCATCGATCTCGGCGATGCTGCACTCGTCATCCCCGGCGGCATCCAGACCGCACGCCGCGAACTCCGCCGAGTACTCCGCGACCGCTACGAGGCCGGCCTCGCCAGCATCGAGGACCCAGACCTGGCCGATCAGTAGGTGGCCGCCGCCCCCACCATCATCCTCGACGACCGACTCTTGATCGAAGAGCTCCTCGTCGGAATCGACGAAGAAGGTGAGCGTCACACCACGACGTACTGGTACTACCGCGCCTGCCGAGCCGCGGTCAGCGGAGCCGGGGGACACCTCTCGGGGCCGTTTCTCGGCCTCGACAACCGGCGCCAGGCAACCGCGATCCGGAGCTTGTTGTTGCTGCCCGACACCATCGGTCTACCCCAGCCGCGGTCGATGGTTCCCGTGATGGCCGAGCTGTCCGAGCGTCACCCGCGACTCAACCTTCTGAACCTCGAAGCCGCAGCAGCGGGACTCGTGCTCGACGCAACCATGCTGCTGTCGATCGAAGCGACCCGAGGTGTCCTCCCGGAGATCCTCGACGCCGAGAACATCAGGTGGCGCACCGTCGAGATCGCCTGACTCTCACTTTCGCAACGACCACTCCTTCGCGGACATCGTGTACGTGCGCACTTCCGCTGCACCGCGCCGGTCGGTGGGCCGACACCTGTGGAGTGTTCGAAGTTCATTCCACTCCTCACGAACTGTGGCGCCCCGCAGCCTGGAGAACTCCGGCAACGACTCTGGCCTGTTCTGCGCTGGGGCTGCCAAGGGCGGAGCCCGGCGTCATGTGCCCGCCTGACATACCGAACCACGGAGCGATCCGATCGACCGCGAGCCGCAGCAGGGCCAATGCTGGCTTCAGGAAGGCTCGTCGGCAGCCGTTCTGAGCGTTCGGCCACCACCGACCCCTGTCAACAGTGCGACAGCGCGCAACAGAAGTTGCTGGTTCGGCTGGAAGTCGTCAGGGTTCATTCCGTCAGCCGCCACCCCGGCAGACCCGTCAGTCGAGCGGCAGGAGACCGTCGACGTCGTGACGGAAGATCCCGGTGTCGAGCCACGCACCGACCTTGAGGACGGTGTTTCTCGTGTACGCGGGGATCATCTGCCGGTGCTCGGCGTTCGTCGTGACGACGAGGTCGTTCAGCAGCAACAGGTTCCGTTGGGCCACCAATGCCTCGAAGTCGTCGTCAGTCACGACCGGCAGCTCGGCCACCGACGCATAGCCCTCGCGGAGAGCATCGACCAGATGGTCGTCCGGCCGCAGGTAGTAGGCCGAGACCGCCATGTCCTGAACAGGGAAGCCGAGACCGGAGTCGTCGAAGTCGAACACCGACAGTCGGCCGCGGTTCCACTTCACGTTCCACACGTGCAGGTCGGCGTGAATCGGCTGCCGGTTCGGGCCGTCATCGATGCGCGACACCACCGACTCGACGGCCTCCACCGCCCGCCGCAAGACCGCAAGGCCTGCTCGATCGATGTCCAGATGCTCGGCATCGAGATGGTCGTCCATGTTCCAGTACAGCCCGGACAGGGTGGGCAACGACGCCCCACGGGGCAGTCGCCAACCGGCAGCATGTTGGTGGAGCACTGCCATCGCTCGGCCCAGCTCACGCGCCATGGAGACAGTGGGTGCGTGGCCGGCGTCGCGGCCGTCGAGCCACGAGAACACGACGGCGTGCAGGTCCTCACCCAGTTCATCCGCCGCCACCGTCGACACGTAGGCACCATCGCGGTTGGCGATCGGTGCGGCGACAGCCAGTTCGGTCTCTTGCGCGAGTGCGGCGATCCACGCCGTCTCGGCAGCAACGTTCTCCGGGCTGCGCCGCGAGTTGACGTTGATCCTGAGCGCCAACTTCCGACCGTCGGCCGTGTCCATGCGGAACGTGCTGTTGAAGCCGTGTTCGAGGAGACGGAAGCGCACGACATCCACGTCGTACTGCTCGGTGACCCTCGCCGCGATCTTGCGCATGCGACTCACCTGCGCAGATCGGCTCAGGCCGACGAAGTCGTTGCCACTGGGCACCCCGGCGACGTTACCGCCCCACCCAACTCGACGTTCCGCCAGATCGCCTGAATCGGGGCTGCCGATTCGTCACGAGAACGAGTTCCTCGTTCGCAAGCCTTCCAACCGAACCACTGTGATTCAGAGATGACCTCGACGACTGCAGGCGGAATGACTCCTTCAGGCAGGAACCTCAACGCACCACGTCGTACGTGATGCTGACGAACTGGCCATGCGGCCGGGCATCGACGAGCCTCAACGATGCGGCGGGGACGAACCGTGGCAGCAGCGGCGCCCCGCCGGTGAGGAACACGGGCGCGACCGTCAGTTGGATGCGGTCGAGGAGCCCTGCGTCGAAGAACTGGCCGGCCAGGTCTCCACCACCCATCACCCAGACG
>JBIKLX010000254.1:0-3784 GCA_044359565.1 Ilumatobacteraceae bacterium | reverse complement strand
CCCACCACGTCGAGCGGCACGCCCGACGTGGAGCCCGGCGTGTACACGGTGAAGTCGACCCGCTGACGCAGCGCCCCGATGTCGGCGCCGCCCAGGCTCCAGCCGGCCAACCCCTTGGTCCAGGTCGCGGCCTGCCCGGCGGCATAGTCGGCCACGGTCTGGCCGGCCTTCTCGGCGTCGCCGGGGTTCACCCACGGTTCGAAGTCGCGGGGCGCCAGTTCGGGGAACGTGAGGCACAGATTGGTGAGGTCGCCCTTCGGGTCGATGAGCAGCGTCGGCACTCCGGCGCGCAGCGCCTCCTCGATCAGCACCACGCCGAGACCGGTCTTGCCCGACCCGGTCATGCCCACGATCACCCCGTGCGTGGTGAAGTCGCCGGACCCGATGACGGTGTGCTTGTCGGTGCGCTCGTGGGTGGCGGCGTCGATCATGCCGCCGAGCAGGAAGTCGGCCATGAGCGGCGAGCGTAGTTGGCGAGTCGTGGTGTGGTTCGTGGGGTGAGTGGGGTCGGGCCTGGCAGACTGGGCGGCGTGACTCTCGCCCCCTCTCACGACGACATCCTGCGCGACGCGCTCGAGAACCAGTTCGGCCTGGCCGACACGGTGGTCGACGCCGCCTCGCTCGCCAACAGCGTGGCCCGCTTCCGCGAACAGGGCATCGTGCTGCCCACGTTCGCCCAGCTCGCCGATCCCAGCAGCATCGACCCGGCCCTCACGGCTGGGGTCGACAAGAACGCTCCTGATCCGCGCAACCTGTGGCGGGTGCACTGGTACAACGACCTGGCCGGCAACCGTGTATCGGTGCCCGACCACATCGTGCTGCCGAAGGCCCTCACCGGTGTCGACAGCCCCATCATCGTCGCCTTCGGCGACCGGTTCCCCATGATCACCGCCCACAAGGTGCTGGCGGCATACAGCTGCCTCGCCCCCCGTGTGGTCACCGGCCAGTTCGACCCCACCCGCCACCGCGCCATCTGGCCGAGCACCGGCAACTACGCCCGCGGCGGTATCGCCATCAGCCGCATCATGGCCAGCCGCGGTGTGGCCATCCTCCCCGCCGGCATGAGCCAGGAGCGGTTCGACTGGCTCGACCAGTGGTGCGCGAACCCCGCCGAAGACGTCATCAAGACGGTGGGCACCGAGAGCAACGTGAAGGAGATCTACGACGCCTGCAACGAACTGGCCAAGGATCCTGGCAACTTCGTGCTCAACCAGTTCTGCGAATTCGCCAACCACCTCGGCCACTACGAGGTCACCGGCCGGGCGCTCGGCCATGTGTTCGAGACCGTGCGGGCGGCCAGCGGCCGCGACCTGCGCCTCGCCGCCTTCACCAGCGCCACCGGTTCGGCAGGCACCATCGCGGCGGGCGACCGGTTGAAGGACGACTACGGCACGCGCATCGTGGCCGTCGAGGCGCTCGAGTGCCCGACGATGCTCGAGAACGGGTTCGGCGAGCACAACATCCAGGGCATCGGCGACAAGCACATCCCGCTCATCCACAACATCACCAACACCGACGTGGTGGTGGCCATCAGCGACCGCGCCACCGACGAACTCGACGTGCTGTTCAACACCCCGGCGGGCCGTGCCTACCTGGTCGACCACAAGGGCATCGACGCCGGCCTCGTGGCCGCGCTCGAGCACTTCGGCTTCTCGGCCATCTGCAACGTGCTGGCGGCCATCAAGACCGCCAAGCTGCTGGGCCTGGGGCCCGACGACGCCATCGTCACCATTGCCACCGACGGCGCAGCGCTGTACCCGTCGTCGCGGGCCACCACCATGGCCACCCGTTACGCCGATGGTTTCGACACCGTGCACGCCGCCGAGGTGTTCGGCGAGCACCTCGGGCACATCACCACCGAGTCGATGATCGACTGCACCGAGCGCGATCGCAACCGTATGTTCAACCTCGGCTACTACACCTGGGTCGAGCAGCAGGGCACGCCGTTCGAGTTGTTCGAGGCTCGTCGCCACCAGGACTTCTGGCGCGGGCTGCGCCGGTACCTGCCGGTGTGGGACGAGATGATCGGCGAGTTCAACGCCCGCGTCGCTGCCGGCTGAGCCCGACGTGATGATCATCACCGGGTGGCGGTGCGCGGCCTGCGGCGTCGAGGTGCCCATCGCCACGGCTCTGCCGTTCCGTTGCCCGAACGACCAGGGCGATCGCCATCACGTGCTCGTCGCAGTGGGTGCCACCGCACCCGTCGATGCGGTCGACGATCCGAACCCGTTCGTGGCGTTCGATGCCGGCTTCGCCTGGGCAGCGTTCGCCGCTGCGCACGGCATGGACGTTGCGGCACGTGCTGCCCTGGTGCGCGACCTCGACCAGCGGGTGGCTGCGGTGGCGGGCGTAGGGTTCCGGTTCACGCCGATGCAGCGGGCCGATGCGCTGAGCGACGATCTCGGTTTCGCCGCCACTGGTGGTGTGTGGGTGAAGGACGAGACCGGCAATGTGGCCGGCAGCCAGAAGGCCCGGCACCTGTTCACCATCCTGCTGCACCTGCACGCGGCCGAGCACCTCGGACTCACGCCGTGGAGCGCCGACTCGGATCGTCCGCCGCTGGCCATCTCGTCGTGCGGCAACGCGGCCATCGCCGCGTCCACGCTGGCTGCTGCGCTGGGGTGGCGTATCCGGGTGTTCGTGCCGCCGTGGGCCAGCGATGCCGTGCTCGCCCGGCTGCATGCGCTGCACGCCGAGGTGAACATCTGCCCGCGTCTGCCCGACGACCCGCCCGGCGACCCGTGCGTGCACCGGTTCCGCGAGGCCGTGGCCGCCGGAGCGCTGCCGTTCGCCGTGCAGGGACCCGAGAACGCGCTGTGCCTCGACGGTGGGCGCACGCTCGGGTGGGAGATACTCGCCGCTGCGTCGGCGCAGGGCGTGGCCCTCGACCGGGTGTTCGTGCAGGTGGGCGGCGGTGCCTTCGCCGCTGCGGTGGGCGCAGCGCTGCAGTCGGCTCCCGCGCCGCCACGCCTGATGGCCGTGCAGACCGAGGGGTGCGCGCCGCTGGCTGGCGCCTGGTCGCGGGCACAGCACCTGGCATCCGGGGTGGGTGCGGCTGGCAGCCACTGGAGCCAGTGCATGCGGGTATGGGGCGCCGACGGCGAGCCCGAGCCCCACTCGGCCGCCGACGGCATCCTCGACGACGAGACCTACGACTGGCTGGGCATCACGGCCGCGCTGGCTGCCACCGGCGGCGACGTGGTGGTGGCGGCCGAAGCCGATGTGGTGGCAGCCCACCGCATCGGCACCATGCTCACCGGCATCGACGCCACCCCCACCGGCACCGCCGGCCTGGCGGGCCTGCTGGCCGTCCGCGCCACATTGGCCGACACCGAGCGGCTGGCCGTCGTGTTCAGCGGCGTCACCCGCCGCTAGTCCCCGCCCGCCGCCTCTGAGCGTCCCCTCTGTCGTCTGTGTCGTGACACGGAACGAACGTCCGCTCTGTGTCACGACACAGAGCGCTGACGGCGAGAGTGTGGGGTAGCTGGCCTGGGTGGCGGGTCCGGGTCAGACGTCGTGCAGGCGGCCGTCGGCGACGTCGTAGACGAAGCCGCGGATGTGGTCTTTGTGGGCGATGAACGGGCTCAGCAACAGGCGGTTGATGCTCTGGCGCACGTCGTCGTACGGGTCGAGGAATGCTTCGAGGGCCCACCACGGACGGCTTCCGCACTCCACTTCGAGCTCGTGCTTGAACTCGTCGACGCTCACGCCCTCGAGGCCGCAGTTGGTGTGGTGGATGAGGATGATCTCTTTGGTTCCGAGGCGGCGTTGCGACAGCACGAGC
>JBIKLX010000077.1:0-13879 GCA_044359565.1 Ilumatobacteraceae bacterium | reverse complement strand
CTGACCGCGACCCTGAGTTCCTCTCGGGGTCCGATCAGGGACCGACCAGGGCGCGCCCCCGATGTGCAAGCCCGGCCGTCGAGCGCATGCTCGCCACATGGATGACATCACCCCGACCCTCGGATCCGGCGGCACCGGCACAGCGAGCACCCAGAGCGTGCTGGACGACAGCGACCGCCCCGACCAGACTGCCGCCATGCACACTGCCCCACCGGCAGCGGCGTGGTACGACGTACCCGTCGCGCGGCGCCGAGACGACCACAAGGTCGGCGGTGTCCTGGCAGGTATCTGCCGCGCGCACGGCTTCGACATCCGCACCACACGGATCGCGTTCGCCGTGGTGGCGCTCATCCTCCCGGTCTTCGTGCTGGCCTATCTCGCCGCATGGGTCCTTCTCCCCATCGACCCCGAGCCCGCTGTGTCGCCGCGTCAGCTCGTCACCGAACGCCAGCGCCGACCGCTGATCGTGGCGTTCGGCGTGCTGCTGGCCGCCGTGCTGCTCGGTTCGGTCGGCTCGTGGTGGCTGGTCGGCGACTTCCCCTGGGGCCTCGGGCTGATCGCTGCTGGCGTGCTGCTGTGGCTGCTCTCGAACCGGCGTAGCGGCGACGCACCGACAGCGGTTCCACCGGCGCCGACGACACCGACGACCCCGACCACGGAGGCACCAGCCACCACCACGACAGCCGTGTCGGCCATGCCCGGCGCGGGCGGCGATCCGGCCGCTCGCGCGCCGATCGCGCCGATTGCCCCCGTACGGCGGCGTATCCCGATCGCCTCGATCACGCTCGTCGGTGTCGCCCTGTTCGGCGTGATTGCGCAGGTCGGTGAGAACCTCGGCTGGTGGAGCATCGAGGCCGGCGCAGCCATCATCGCCAGCCTCGCTGTGCTCATCGGCGCAACGATCGTCAGCGCCACCGTCAACCGTTCACGAGTTCTGATCGCTGCCGTGCTCGCCTTAAGCGCCGCCCTGGCGACGTTCGCCATCGCCGACCCCGACCTCGACGGACAGGTGGGCGAGCGCCGCATCCGCCTCACGACCGACAGCGAGACAGCGGTGCAGTGGAAGCAGGCCGCAGGGGTGCTCAGCCTCGACCTCCGTCAGCTCGACCTCACTGCCGACGACACCGACCTCACCACCATCGCGGCCACGGTCGGTGTCGGCCAGCTCGAGATCATCGTGCGTGACGATGTGTCCATCGAGCTCGACGCCTCGGTGAACATCGGGCACATCCTCGTGTTCAACGACGAGGTCGCCGCCGGCACACGGGTGCGCTACGACGAACGCTTCCCCGCAGGCGCAGAGGCCGCGGCGGGCACGGTGCGCCTCGACCTCGAGGTCGGTGTGGGCGAGATCACTATCGTCCGCACCGACACCGACCGCTGATCGCTGGCCGAGGCGCTGGTCGACACGTACGCAGGCCTCGCCTCGTAGTTGGTCACCCACAACGCTGTCGGCGGGCAGCCCGATCGGCTCGAGCACATGGGTCGCGTGGCGACACAGGTCCGCGCACTCAGCACCTGACCCCGTACAGTTCCGCCCATGACCGCACGCAACTCGCTCGTCCGCATGGGCCTGCAGATCCCCAACTTCACCTACCCCGGTGTGGGCCCCGACGACCTGTTCGAGCGCATCGCGCTCATCGCCGCCACCGCCGAGGCCAGCGGTTTCGACAGCGTGTGGGTGATGGACCACTTCTACCAACTACCCATGCTGGGCAAGCCCGAGCAGGAGATGTTCGAGTGCTACTCGCTGCTCGCCGCGCTGGCCGCCCGCACCAGCAAGGTGCGCCTCGGCGCCATGGTGGGCGGGATGACGTACCGCAACCCGGCGTTCCTGGCCAAGACCGTCACCGGCCTCGACGTCATCTCCCGTGGCCGCGCCATCTGGGGCATCGGCGCCGGCTGGTTCGAGATGGAGCACAACGCGTACGGCTACGAGTTCGGCACGTTCACCGACCGCTTCGAGAAGCTCGAGGAAGGCCTGCAGATCGTGAAGAGCATGTTCGTCAACGAGCGCACCACGTTCGCCGGCAAGTGGTTCCAGGTCACCGACGCACTGAACGTGCCCAAGCCGGTGCAGGCCGGTGGACCGCCCGTACTCATCGGTGGCAGCGGTGAGAAGAAGACCCTGCGCATGGTCGCCCAGTACGGCGACGCCTGCAACGTGTTCGGCGACGCGGCCACGGTGCGACGCCTGATGGACGTGCTCGACGGCCACTGCGAGCGACTCGGCCGCGACCCGGGCGAGATCTGCCGCACTCGCCTCGGCACGCTGGTGGTGGGCCGCACGATGGAAGAGGCCGAGGCCAAGGTGAGCGCCCGCTTCGGTGGCGGCAGCCTCAGCGACATGCCCGCCGACATCCAGGCCCGCCTGCGTGCCATGTTCATCATGGGTGATGCCGCGGCCGTGCAGGCACAGGTGCAGGAGCTGCTCGACGCCGGCCTCGACGGCATCGTGTTCAACATGCCCGATGCCCACGACGTCGAGGCGGTCGAGTTGGCCGGCGACATCCTCCGACCGCTGCTCGGCTGACCGTCGATGGAGATCACCAGTTCCTCGACCCGCGTGCTCGGCACCTGCCACCACGACTGCCCCGACAGTTGCGGCTGGCAGGTGGAGGTGCGCGACGGCACCGCCATATCGCTGCGCGGCAACCCCGCCCACCCATACAGCCAAGGGGAACTGTGCCCCAAGGTGAACCGGTTCCTCGATCGCGTGTACAGCCCGATGCGTGTCACCACGCCACTGCAGCGGGTGGGCGCGAAGGGAGAGGGTCGCTTCGAGCCGATCTCGTGGGACGAGGCCCTCGCCGAAATCGCCACCCGGTTCCGGCACATCATCGACACCGACGGCCCCGGCGCGATCGTGCCCTACACCAGTGCTGGCAATCAGGGCCTGCTCGCGCTGTTCTTCGGTGAACGCCTGTGGAACCACCTCGGCGTGGCCGCCACCTCGGGCGCGCTGTGCGGTCTCACGGCCGGGGCAGGTGCAGCAGCCACCAACGGCACCGGCAAGGCGCTCGACCCCAGCGAGATGCGCCACTCGAAGCTGATCATCCTGTGGGCCACCAACACCCGGCTCACCAACCGCCACCTGTGGCCGGTGGTCGAAGCCGCCCGTCGTGAGGGCGCGCAGGTGGTGGTGATCGACCCCATCCGCACCATCACCGCCGACTCGGCCGACTGGTTCCTCCAGCCGCTGCCCGGCACCGATGTGGCGCTGATGCTGGCGATGATGCACGTGTTGGTGCGCGACGACCTGCTCGACCACGAGTGGATCGCGGCGCACACCGAGGGCTTCGACGAACTCGCCGTCCACGTGGCCGAGTGGACGCCCGAACGTGCGGCCGCCGTCACCGGCCTCGCGGCCGCCGACATCGAACGGCTGGCCACCCTGTACGGCACCGTTCGGCCGGCGGCCATCCGCACCCTCATCGGTGGCGAGCACCACGAGCACGGCGCCATGTTCTTCCGCACCCTCGCCTGCCTGCCCGCACTGGTGGGCGCCTGGCGCGACCTCGGCGGTGGCTTCGCCCGCAGCGTCGGCGTGTGGTGCGACGCAGCCGTCGACTTCGCCGCGCTCACTCGTCCCGATCTGGCCCGACCCGACAGCGGCGGTGGCCGCCTGCGGCGCGATCTGCCGATGGTGCGCATGGCCGAATGGCTGAACGATCCAGCGCCCTATGGCGGACCACCCGTTCGCGCCCTGGTGGCGGTTGGTGTGAACGCCGTGGTGTCGGTACCCAACGCCGCCGGCGTGGTGCGCGGCCTGCAGCGCGACGACCTGTTCACCGTGGTGCACGAGCAGTTCCTCACCGACACCGCGCGCTACGCCGACATCGTGCTGCCGGCCACCACCCACATCGAAGCCCTCGATGTGGTCACCTCGTGGGGTCATCTGCAGATCGGGTGGAACGAGGCCGCCATCGCACCGGTCGGCGACGCCGTCAGCAACAGCGAACTCCACCGCCGCATCGCCGCCGCACTCGGCTGCACCGAACCGGCACTGTTCGACGACGACCTCACCGTGCTGCGCGACATCCTCCCCGGCATCGACCTCGAGCAATTGCGTGCCGACGGATTCGTGCGGGCCCCGGCCTACCCAGCCGATGGTCGCCCGTGGGCCGACGGCGGCTTCCCCACCGCCAGCGGCAAGGTCGAGTTGGCCAGCGACGCACTCGTCGCACGAGGCCTGCCGCGGCTACCCACGTACACACCGGCGAACGAGTCGATGGGCAGCGCTGCGGCGGCCCACTTCCCGTTCGCGCTGCTCACCCCCAAGCAGCATGTGCGCTTCCTGAACTCCAGCTATTCGCACCTCCCCAAGCACGCTGCGGCCGAAGGTGCCCCCTACGTCGAGATGGTGGCAGCCGACGCCGCAGGTCTCGGGGTGGTCGACGGGCAGACCGTGCGGGTGCACAACGACCGCGGCGAGTTGCGGGTGCCGGTGAAGGTGACCGAGCGACTGCGGCCTGGCGTGGTGGCCATCCCATGGGGTTGGTGGGGAGCCAGCCACGCCGACGGCATCGGCGCCAACGCCCTCACCAACGACACTCTCACCGACTGGGGTGGGGGCGTGGCCTACAGCGACACCCTCGTCGCCATCACTCCGGCCTGACCCGGCCCGTCCGGCCGCAACCCAGCCCCGCCTCAGCCCGGCTCCGTGCGCGGAGGCCCGGGTGCAGGGGGTCGTGGCTCACGGAGCCCGGTGATCCGTGAGCCGAGCCACCGCAGGTGCCCGTACCGGCTCACGGACCGGCCCGACCACGCCGGCCCGACCACGGATATGCGGGCCGACCAGCGCAGATGCACCGGGGTAGCCTTGGCCCATGGCCGGCGATCTCATCTACGCATTCCGGGTGATGCGCCTGCCGTTGCTCGACGCCGGCGGCTCGCCCATCGGCCGACTCGAAGACATCGTGGTCATCCCGCCCCAGGGGGGTGCGGCGCCTCGCGTGCTCGGCTTCGTCGCGCTCAGCCAGCGCCGCCGCATCTTCGTCAACGTCGGCCGCATCGGCACCCTCGACAGCGATGGTGCCCGCCTGCGGAGTTGGGACGTCGACCTCAATCCGTTCAAGTCGCGGTCGGGCGAGGTGCTCATCGGACGCGATCTCATCGACAGCCGCGTCGGCGACGAAACCGTCAGCGATGTGGCCCTCGAGCCGGGTGGCGACGGCCGCCAGACCTGGTGGGAGATCAGCAAGGTACGCCTGGCCCGGCGCACTGCGCTGCGCCGCCGCCCCAGCTACCGCCTGCTCGACTACGACGAGGTGCCCGGCCTGTTCGGCGCATCGGCCGGCAACGAGATCGCCGTCGAGGCTGCCCGTCTGCGCGACATGCACCCCAGCGACGTGGCCGGCGTCGTGCGCGGCTTGCCACTCACCCAGCGCAAGCAGTTGGCCGCGGTGATGGACGACGAACGACTCGCCGACCTGCTCGAAGAACTGCCCGAGAGCGAGCAGTTGCGCATCATCGAAGGCCTCGACCTCGAACGACTCGCCGACGTGCTCGAGGAGATGGAGTACGACGACGCGGCCGACCTGTTGGCCGAGATGCCCGGCGAGCAGCGCACCCGCGTGCTCGACGCGATGGACGACGAGGACGCCGACGTGATGCGGCGCCTGCTCGCCTACGACGAGGGCACCGCTGGGTCGTTGATGACCCCCGACATCATCGTGCTCGGCCCCACCGCCACCGTGGCCGAAGCCCTGGCCGAGGTGCGCGACCCCGAGTGGCTCGTCAGCATCGCCGCCCAGGTGTTCGTCGTGCAGCCGCCCTACAAGGCGCCCACCGGCACCTACCTCGGCGTCGTGCACTTCCAGCGCCTGCTGCGCGAGCCGCCCAGCATGGAACTCGGCCGCTGCCTCGACCAAGAGCCCACCATCCCGCCCGACATGAGCGAGCGCGAGGTGGCCGAGCGGCTGGCCAGCTACAACCTGCTCGCCGTGGGCGTGTGCGACGAGTCCGGGCGACTGCTCGGTGCCATCACCGTCGACGACGTGCTCGACCGCACACTGCCCGCCGGGTGGCGCCAGCGCCGCCGCGTGTCGACCAACCTCGCCCAGCAAGGGGCGGGAACATGACCCGGCGCGACGACCTCACCACACCGCGCCAGCCGCGCCGCATCGACGTCCACTACGACTCGGAGGCCTTCGGCCGCTTCAGCGAGAGTGTCGCTCGATTCATCGGCACCGGCCGCTTCCTCGTCTACCAGACCGTGTTCTGCATCTTGTGGGTGGTGTGGAACTTCCTCGGTCCGAGCAGCCTGCGCTTCGACCCGTGGCAGTTCATCGGCCTCACCCTGTTGCTGTCGCTGCAGGCCGCCTACGCCGCGCCGCTCATCCTGCTCGCCCAGAACCGGCAGGAGCAGCGCGACCGGGTGCAGACCGAACTCGATCGCCGGGTGGCCGAGCGCACCCAGGCCGATACCGAGTTCCTTGCCCGCGAGATCGCAAGCATCCGCCTGTCGCTGGCCGATGTGGCCACCACCAGCGAGGTGGGCGAATACCTCGAGCGGCTCACCGATGCGGTCGAGCGGATGAACGAACGCCTCGGCGAGCTCGAGGTCAGGGCCACCAAGGTCGAGCCCGGCTCCGCCCCACTCGATCAGCCGCGCGGCGACGACTGAGTGTCGCCAGCCGCCACGGCTGCGGCGACCTGGTCGACGAGGGCGCGAGTGGCGGCGCTGAACGCGGCCGGCGACTCCCACGGCACCAGGTGGTCGCCCGCCACCTCCACCGCGTACGCGTCCAGGGCGGCTGCCAGTTCGCGCTGTTTACGCGGCCGCACCAAACGGTCGCGGGTGGTGATGAGCGCCGCCGCAGGCTTGCCGAGTAGGTGCGCCCACGGTCGGGCGTCGTAGCGGCTGAGCGCGAACCCGGCGTGCACGATGGCCACCGAATCACCTCGGCGGGTCTCGGCCTCGAGCCACGGGACCAACTCGTGCAGCGGATGGTCGGGCCCCACCAGCCGGGCCAGGCCGAACCGCAACGAGCGGGGGAACGCCCACGAGCGCAGCAACGGACCGAGCAGGCGGACCGTGCGCCACCGCAGCCGCTCGGCGCGGGTGGCCCGCCACTCGAGCGCCGTGGCCTGCACCACCATGCCGGCAACCAGGTCGGGGTGTCGATGAGCGAGGTGCAGGCTGATCGGCCCGCCCATCGAGTAGCCCACGGTGATGACCGGACCCACACCCAACACCCGCAGCATCTCGGCCGCATCGTCGGCAGCGTCCTCGAGGTGGAACGGTGCCATGGTGCGCAGCCCACGGCCGTGCCCGCGGTGGTCGATGCCGATGAACGAGTAGCGCTCGGCCAAAGCCTCGTACGCGGTGAAGAACTGCAGGTCGGCGCTGGCCGTCCAGCCATGCAGCAAGAGCACCGTGGGCGCGGCGGGATCAGCGTGCTGGTGGTGACGGATGAACACCTCACCACTCCCAGGCAGCAGCACGGTTCGACCCGGAGGCAACCAGGGCAAGCGCAGCGGTGCGCTCATGTATGGGCCACCCGGGCGATGCCCGTGTACTCCTGCAGCAACACACCTGCATCGGCCGCACCAGCCAGTAACCAGGCGGTCGGTACGTGCTCGGAACCTGCCACCGTCAGCCCGGTAGGCAGCGCGCCGGTGGTGCACGCTTCGGCGAACAGTGCGGCCACGGTGCCGGCCATGTCGCCGGTGCGACCGACGGCCCCCACCACTTCCGTCAGCCGGGCGCCATCGGCAGCTGCCCCACGCACCTCGACCCGGATGGCACCCCGGTCGCCCTCGCGGTGCGGTGGCGCCAACAGCGGCAGTCGGGCCGTCATCCGGTCGCGACGCCTCGCCGACACCCGAGCCGAGATGCGTTCGACCTCGGGAAACGCCCGCTGCAGCAGTAGTGGCTCGGGCAGCGCGCCGCGGTAGCAGTCGGCGGGGCCGATGGGCTCGGGGAACCACACCAGTTCACGGCCGCTGCCACCCGGCCGCTCGAACCAGTCGCCGTCGTGCCATCCGACAGCACGCGACCCGAGCGCGTCGTGGTGTTGCCGGGCGCACGCCGGGCCGCCCGTGCCATGCATCGCGACGTGGATCTCGTCGATGGTCGCCATCTGGTCGCCGAGATACCGGGCAAGCAGCCCCGACAGCCCCGGCGACATTCCAGCACCCACCACCAGACAGCGATCCACGCGGGTGGCGGCGGCGCCGAGGTCGCACAACGCGGGCACATCGTCGAGGTCGTCGCCCAGGCTCACCACGTGCACTCCCTCGGCCAACAGTGCCGACACCACCGGAGCCTGTGGCGCCGGTGTGGCCACCACCACGGCATCGACCGCACCGAGTTCGGCGATCGACGCCAGCACGATGCCGCCGAACCGCTTCGAGGCCTTGCCAGCGACAGCCCGATCGATGTCGAACCAGGCCGTGCGCAGACCGCGGTGTCGGAGAGTCCGCCCCACCGCTTGGCCCGACACACCGGCACCGACGACTCCAACGATGGCGGTCATCGGCGACTCATGAACCGGGCACGCGGAGTTCGCGCCAACCGCCCTCTTGCGGCGGCACCCCGCCGTTGCCACGCAGACGCAAGATACCCGCCACGAGGCTGGCGATGGAGAGCGCGACCAGCGCTCGGCGGAGCAACTTCATGGCTCCAGCGTACGCAGGTGCGATGCGATGCAGCGGTGGGGCTAACAAGAATCGAACTTGTGACCTCATCCTTATCAGGGATGCGCTCTAACCGACTGAGCTATAGCCCCGCTAGCAGGTCGCCAGGCTATCGGTCGCGCGGCGATTCCTTCAACTGCGTTCGACGCCGGCGACAGGCACCGGACCCGGCACGGCGGCAGTGGGCGGTAGCACCACACCCTCGGGCGGCCGAGGCTTCACCACGACTTCCTCTTCGAGCACGCTCACCCGGATACCGCCCACGAGGTCGGTGATGAGGTTGAACAACGTGGCCAACAGCACGATGAAACCGGTGAGGCCGACCGCGACGAACAGCCCCGCCACCCAGGCGTTGTGGTAAATCTGCCCGCCCTTGAACTCGAAACTCGACCACCCGAACTGCTCGAAGAACTGCTCCACGTTGTCGATCGTGCCCGTGGCGTAGGCGACGTTCCACAGCAGCACCCCCGCAGTGAGGCACACCACGTACAGCACCGCATTGAAGACGAGCGCCACTTTGAACACGCTCCAGGTGTCGACGTGGCGAACCACCCGGGTGACCCGGCGTACCCGGGGGCGACGGCGGAACAACAACTGACGGGGCAGCACGCTGGCGGGCGCGAGCGCGGCGCCGGCCGGAGACGGCGAGACGGTTTGCAGCACCGGCGCCGGGGCGTCGGTGACCGGTACGGGCATTGCCTCCACGATCGACGGCAGCACCGGCGCGTCGAGCGGCGCCGGCGCGTCGTCGACCTTGCTCAACTCCTCGAGCGGGTCGGGGACCACGGTGCGCGCGCGGCGCGACGTCGTGGGGCTGGCGTCGCCGGAGGTCACGCCGTCGAGTGTAGAGAACCCGGCGGTGCGCTCGGGCGCGGTCGTGGTGGGTCGGGTCGGCAGCGCACCGACCTCAGGGCCCGTCGGTGGCACGAGCGGAGGCGTCGACCGCACCCACTGTCACCGTCACCAGCACCTCATCACCGCGCACAGCGAACGACTGCAGCGAGGCGCCATTGGCGGTAGCCACCGCGGCCGCCGTGGCCCGACCGCCATGCACCCCGGCCAGCGCTGCTGCGTCGGCGGCGATCTGGGCCCGCTGACGCTGCACCACCACTGCACCGGCACGGGCGACACCGATGGCCAACAGCGCGCCGAGCACCAGTGCCACAGGCACCATCAACACGACCTGACCTTGGTCGCGGCGCGGGCCGCGGTCAGTCGTCGTCGTCGGTGGCGAGGATGAGCGCGACCGACGCAACGGTCTGGCCCTCGGCGAGGTTCATGATCGACACGCCCGTCGCATCGCGGCCGATGTGCCGGATGCCGTGCACAGGAGTGCGGATCGTCTGACCGTCGGAGGCAACCGCCACGATTTCGTCCTCGTCACCCACCATGAACGCCGCCACCACGGCGACGCCCTTGTTGCGGATGAACTTGATGCCCTTCACGCCCTGGCCGCCACGGCCCTGCACGTTGAACTTGTCGAGCTGCACCCGCTTGCCGAAGCCGCGCTCGGTGATCATGAGGATGGAGGTGTCGTCCTTGGCCAGGTCGCAGCTGACCACCTGGTCGCCGGCCTTCAGTTTCATCCCGCGCACACCCGACGCAGCACGACCCATGGGCCGCACCTCGTCCTCGCTGAAGCGGATGGTCATACCGCCCTTGCTGACCATGAAGATCGAGTCGCCGCCGGTGGTCTCGATGACCCTCACCAACTCGTCGCCATCGCGCAGGTTCAGCGCGATGAGCCCGTCGCGGCGGCTGTTGTCGTACTCGTCGAAGCGGGTCTTCTTCACCACACCGCTGCGGGTGGCGAAGAACAAGAACCGCTCGGCCGCGAAGTCGCGGGTGTCGATGATGGCCTGGATGCTCTCTCCCGCCTGCAACTGCAGCAGGTTGACGATGGGCATGCCCTTGGCCGTACGCTCGCGCTCGGGGATCTCGTGCGCGCGCAGGCGGTACACCTTGCCGCGGTTGCTGAAGAACAGCAGATAGGCGTGCGCCGTGGTGAAGATGACGTGCCGCACGATGTCGTCGGCCTTCAGCTTCGCCCCACTGACACCCTTGCCACCACGGCCCTGGGTCTTGAAGCTGGCCGCCGGCACCGCTTTCACGTACTGCGCCTCGGTCATCACGATGACGAGCTCTTTGTCCTCGACGAGGTCTTCGATGCTCATGTCGCCCGTGTCGAGCGCCACCGGGCACACGCGCGGTGTGGCGAACTCTTGGCGAATGGCCGTCATCTCATCTTTGATCACACCGCGCAACTTCACCGGATCGTCGAGGATGCTCTGCAGCTCGATCATCCGCTCGCGAACCTCCTCGGTCTCGCGTTCGAGATCGATCCGGCTGAGCCGGGTGAGTTGCCGCAATTGCATGTCGAGGATGTCGATGGCCTGCAGTTCGCTGAACTCGTACGGAGGCGCCATGAGCGCCTCTTTCGCGCTGGGCGCATCCTCGCTGCCGCGGATGAGGGCAATGATCGCGTCGATGACGTTCAGCGCCTTCAGGCGACCCTCGAGGAGATGGGCGCGCTTGCGGGCCTTCTCGAGGCGGAACTCGGTGCGCCGGGTGATGACGGCCACCTGGTGGCGGATGTATCCCTCGAGTGCCGTAGCGAGGTTGAGTGTGCGCGGCACATCGTCGACGAGCGCCACCATGTTCACGCCGAAACTGGTCTGCAGTTGGGTGAGCTTGTAGAGGTTGTTCAGCACCACGTTGGCGTTGGCATCGCGCTTGAGCGTGATGACGAGGTTGGTCTTGCCGCCCGATGATCCGTCGTTCACATCGCTGATGCCGTCGAGCTCGCCGGCGTCGACCAACTCCTGGATGCGGCCGGCGATGGCCGAGCAGCTGGTCTGGTAGGGCAGTTCGGTGACGACGATCTGGTAGCCGCCGCGCTTGGTCTCTTCGATGGTGGCCTTGGCGCGCATCTTGATGCTGCCGCGGCCGGTGCGGTAGGCGTCGATGATGCCGGCTCGGCCGAGGATGGTGCCGCCCGTCGGGAAGTCGGGGCCCTTCACGAACTGCATCAGATCGTCGGGGGTGGCGCCGGGGTTGTCGATGAGGTAGATCGTCGCGTCGATGACCTCACCCAAGTTGTGTGGCGGGATGTTGGTGGCCATGCCCACCGCGATGCCCTGGCTGCCGTTGACGAGCAGGTTGGGGAACCGCGCCGGCAGCACCACGGGTTGCTCGCGGCTGCCGTCGTAGGTGGGGATCATGTCGACGGTGTTCTCGTCGATGTCGGCCAGCAACTGCATCGCCAACGGATGCAGACGGCATTCCGTGTAGCGGCTCGCGGCCGGGCCGAAGTCGGGCGACCCGTAGTTGCCGTGGAAGTCGATGAGCGGGTGGCGCAGCGAGAAGGGCTGCGCCATGCGCACGAGGGCGTCGTAGATGGCGCCGTCGCCGTGCGGGTGGTACTTCGCCATCGTGTCGCCGGTGACGCGGGCCGACTTCACGAACGGACGGTCGGGGCGGAACCCCTGCTCGTCCATGTCCCAGATGATGCGGCGGTGCACCGGCTTCAAGCCGTCGCGCACATCGGGCAGAGCGCGCGACATGATGACCGACATGGCGTAGTCGAGGAAGCTGCGCTCCATCTCGTCCTGGAGGGCGACAGGCTGGACGGAGAGCGTCTCGGGCTCCTCGACACCGCCGTTGTCGTCGGCCGGGGTGGGGGTGTTGTTGTCGTCGCTCATCAGAAGTCGAGGTTCCTCACGTCGCGGGCATTGGTGGTGATGAACTGCTTGCGCAGATCGACGTCGTCACCCATGAGCACGCTCATGATCTCGTCGGCCAACGCGGCCTCTTCGACGGTGACCTGCAGCAGGGTGCGCGATCCGGCGTCCATCGTGGTGCCGCGCAGTTCTTCCCAGTCCATCTCGCCCAGGCCCTTCAGGCGCTGGAACTCCTTCTTGTGGTTGGGCCGTTCCGCAAGGAAGCGGGCCTTGGCCACATCGTCTTTCAGATACACCTTCTCCTTGCCGACCTCGGTGGAGTACAGGGGCGGCTGGGCGATGTAGACGAACCCGGCGTCGACCATCGGACGCATCTGGCGATAGAAGAACGTGAGCAGCAGGGTGCGGATGTGGCTGCCGTCGACATCGGCGTCGGCCAACACGATGACCTTGTGGTAGCGGGCCTTGGCCGCGTCGAACTCTTCACCGATGCCACCGCCGATGGCCGTGACGAGGTTCTGCACCTCGTTGTTCTTCAGCATCTTGTCGATGCGTGCCCGCTCGACGTTGAGGATCTTGCCGCGGATGGGGAGGATGGCCTGGGTACGCGGATCGCGTGCATCGAGCGCGGTGCCGCCGGCCGAGTCGCCCTCGACGATGAACAGTTCGCTCTCGGCCGGGTTGCCGCTGGTGCAGTCCTTCAACTTGTCGGGCATGCCCGCGCCGCTGAGCGCGGTCTTGCGACGGATGGCGTTGCGGGCGTTCTTCGCCGCCACACGCGCCTGCGCCGCGGCCTGCGCCTTCTTCACCAGGCGGTTGGCCTCGACCGGATTCTCTTCCAGCCATTCGGCCAACTTCTCGTTGGTGGCCTTCTGCACGAACGAACGCATCGGCACGTTGCCGAGCTTGGCCTTGGTCTGGCCCTCGAACTGCGGCTCGCGCAACTTCACCGCGACGATGGCGGTGATGCCCTCGCGGATGTCTTCGCCGAGGAGGTTGTCGTCTTTCTCCTTCAGCAGGTTCTTCGCGCGGGCGTACTTGTTGACCACGCTGGTGAGGGCCGTCTTGAAGCCCTCGACATGCATACCGCCTTCGATGGTGGAGATGCCGTTGGCGTAGCCGTGGATGCCCTCGTGGTAGCCGGTGTTCCACTGCACGGCGATGTCGAGGGTCTGGCCACCTTCGGTGTCGTCGTCTTCGTAGTGCGCCACCTTGGTGAACAACGCCTCCTTCGACGCGTTGAGGTGCTTCACGAAGTCGACGATGCCGCCCTTGTAGAGGTAGGTGACCTCCTGCTCGCGGCCGGGCCGTTCGTCGCGGAACACGATCTCGAGGCCCTTGTTGAGGAACGCCATCGTCTGCAGCCGCTCGAGCACGGTGCGGGCCACGAACTCGGTGCCCTCGGCCACGAAGATGCCGGCGTCGGGCCAGAACGACACGCTGGTACCGGTGCGCCGACCCTTGGCCGGCGTGGACCCGGTGACGGCGATCTTGCCCTGCGGCTTGCCACCCTTCGCGTACTCCTGCGTGTAGCGATTGCCGGTGCGGTCGATCTC
>JBIKLX010000044.1:0-19408 GCA_044359565.1 Ilumatobacteraceae bacterium | reverse complement strand
TCCATGACACCAGCATCGTACGGTGCCCGTACGATTCGGGCCGGCACCGCGGACCGGATGGAGGGTGAACGATGGCACAACTCTCGGAGAACTGGGCGACGTTGTGGGAGGCGCTCGCCGCAGCACAACCCGATCATGTGGCCGTCGTGGTGGGCGACCGGCAGCTGCGCTGGCGCGACCTCGAGCAGCGGGCCGCACGATTGGCCGGCGCATTCGGCGCACATGGCGTGGGCGTCGGCAGCAAGGTGGCGCAGTTGCTCTACAACTGCCCCGAGTACATCGAGTCGGTGTTCGCCGCGTTCAAGGTGCGGGCCACCCCGGTGAACGTGAACTACCGCTACCTCGCCGACGAGGTGGCCTACATCCTTGCCAACTCCGACGCAGAGGTGCTGGTGTTCCACGGCTCGTTGGCCGACCGGCTCGCCGACGTCAGCGACCGCGCGCCACACCTGCGGCTGCTGCTGCAGGTCGACGACGGGGCACCGCTGCTCGACGGGGCCCTCTGGTACCACGAGGTGCTCGAAACGGCTGACGCGGCGGCACCCATCGAGCGGTCGGGCGACGATCTGCTGTTCCTCTACACCGGCGGCACCACTGGGCTGCCCAAGGGCGTCATGTGGCGCCATGTCGACCTGTTCGGCGCGCTGGCGTTCACCGGCTACGTCTCGGCAGGTCTCGAGGTGCCCACCACCTCCGAGCAGGTGGGTGCCGTGGCAGCGGCGCTGAACGCCGAGGGCCGCAGCCCGGTGAACCTCTGCGCCCCGCCGCTCATGCACGGCACCGCGCTGTTCCTGGCCATCTCGGCGTTCGTGATGGGCGGCACGGTGGTGCTGCTCGGCGGCCGTCGGTTCGATGCCGACGAGTTGTGGCGGCTGGTCGAACAGCACCGCGTCACCCAGTTGTCGATCGTGGGCGATGCCTTCGCCCGCCCGATGGTGGCGGCGCTCGAGGCCGCCGCGACGGCCGGCACCGCCTTCCGGCTCGGGTCGCTCCAGCGCATCGTCTCCACCGGGGCCACGCTGTCGGCCGAGCACAAGCGAGCGTTCCAGCACCATGCGCCGCAGGTGGTCATCATCGACATGATCGGCGCCAGCGAGGGCGGGCCGTTCGCCATCTCGATGACGATGCCCGGCCAGGCCCCAGCCGATACCGCGGTGTTCACCGCTCCGCCGAATGCAGTGGTCATCGACGACAGCACCGGCATGCCCGCCGAACGCGGATCGGGGGTGGTGGGCATGTTGGCGGTCAGCGGGCCGATGCCCACCGGCTACTACGGCGACGAGGCCAAGACGGCCAGCACCTTCCGCACCATCGACGGTGTGCGCTACACGGTGCCCGGCGACTACGCCACCATCGAAGCCGACGGCACGGTGCACCTGCTCGGCCGCGGCTCGGTGTGCATCAACACCGGCGGCGAGAAGGTGTACCCCGAGGAGGTCGAGGTGGCGGCTCGCTCGCATCCGGCGGTGCTCGACTGCACCGTCGTGGGTGTGGCCGACGCACGATTCGGTGAAGCCGTCACGCTCGTCGCATCGCTCCACCCGGGTGCTGCGGCCGACGATCGCGACGTCATCGACCACGTACGCGGCAGGCTCGCCGCCTACAAGGCACCCAAGCGCGTGGTGTGGGTCGACACGATCGAGCGCAGCCCCAGCGGCAAGGCCGACTACCGCTGGGCGCGCAGCGTCGCCGAACAGGCCGTACCCTCCCCTTCGTGACCGGATCGCCCCCACCCGGCTCGACGCACCAGGATCCTCTGCTCCCGGCGCCGTCGTGGCAACCCGACCCAACCGCACGGTACGAGTTCCGGTGGTTCAACGGACACGGTTTCACCGCCGATGTGGCCACCGGTGGCGTGCGCTCGATCGACCCCTTCGCTGTACCCGCGGCGAACCACCGCCCTCCCGCCCCGTCGCGCACGATGGCGGTCGTCTCGCTCGTGGCGGGCATCGTCGGGCTCGCCCTGTCGTGGATGCCGTTCCTGGTGGTACTCGGCGTACTGGCCGCCTTCGTCGCTGTCGGTACCGGCCTCGTGGCGATGCGACGAATCGGTCAGGGCACGGCCGGCGGACCTCGTGCTGCACTGGCGGGCGCTGCCACGGGCATCATCGCCCTGTTCGCCTCGAGCATCGGCCTCGACAACACCCGCTCGGTCGTGAACGACATCGAGCGCTACGCCGATACCGGCGCCTTCACCATCGACATCACCGACTGCCGGCTCGACGGCACCACCGCAGTAGCCAAGGGCACCATCGTGAACGACAACCCGTCGCTCGAGCGGTCGTACATCGTCCGCATCTCGTTCTCGGAGGGTCGCGACCAGGTGGCCGTGGTGCGATCCGAACTCGACGACGTCGCTGCCGGCGACACCGCATCGTTCACCGTCACCTCGTTCGTGGGAGCGATCGACCCGAGCCGGCTCGACTGCGCGGTCGAGTCGGTGACGGGGCCTCTACCGTTCCGCCTCGGGTAGGTCGAAGTGACCGGCGTTGGCCGAGAGGCCACCGTCGACGGGCAGCACCACCCCGTGCACGAAACTGGCCGCCGGCGAGGCCAGGAACCACACGGCCTCGGCCAGCTCGTGGGGTTGCCCCCACCGCTGCAGGGGGATGCGCCGCGCCATGGCTCGATGGATCGCCGGTGCCTGCTGCAGCCGTGCTGTCATGCCCGTCTCGACCGGCCCGGGGGCGATGGCGTTCACCCGAATCCCCTGGGCGCCGTAGTCCATGGCCGCGGCCCGGACGAGGTTCATCACTGCTGCCTTCGAGGCGTTGTACGCGAAGTTGCGCGGATCGCCACCGAGGCCCGACGTGGAGGCGGTGGCGACGATGGCGGGTGCATCACTGGTGCGGCGCATGGCGGGAGCGGCGTGGGCGATGCCTGCGGCGACTGCCCGCACGTTCACGGCCAGCACGCGGTCGAGTCGGTCGAGCGCGCCAGGTTCCTCGAACCCGGGGCCACCCACCACCCCGGCGTTCAGCACCGCGACATCGAGACGACCCCACCGGTCGAGCGCAGCAGCCACCATCGCCTCGGCCACCTGCTCGTCGGCCACATCGCCACGTACCACCTCGACCGGCACCTCGCCCGCTGCAGCGTCGGCCGCCGTGTCGGGCAGCCAGCCGAAGTCGGCGCTGGGCAGGTCGACGGCCACCACGGCGCAGTCGCGGGCAGTGAACAACTCGACGCACGCCCGGCCGATCCCCGACGCGGCCCCCGTGATGACTGCAACTCGTCGTACCGGCATGGAAGCACCCTATGCTCCGCCCAACTCGGGAGTTCGAACCCGAGCCGAGCACCGGGGGGTACATCATGGATCTGGGTCTGAAGGGGAAGAAGGCGATCATCACCGGCGGTAAGCGAGGCCTCGGTTTCGCCACCGCCCACCTGCTCGCCGAGGAAGGCTGCGACGTCGCCATCTGCGCGCGCGGCGAGGTCGACGAGGCCGTGGCGGCCCTGGCTGCCACTGGCGTAAAGGCCTACGGCGCCGGCATCGACGCTGCCGACGGCGACGCGTACAAGGCCTGGCTGGCAAGCGCTGTCGAGCAACTCGGTGGCTGCGACATCTTCATCCACAACATGTCGGGCGCCAGCGGCCGCGGCGAGCAGGCGTGGGTGAACAACCTCAACCTCGACGTGCTCGGCCTCGTACGCGCCCAGGAGGTGATCGCCCCGGCGATGGAGGCGGCCGGGGGCGGCGCCATCGTGTGCCTCAGCTCGATCGCCGCGCAGGAAGAGTTCGCCGGGCCCGGCAGCTTCGGCCCGATGAAGGCGGCCATGACCGCCTATGCCAGCAACCTCTCCCAGTCGCTGGCCCCCAAGGGCATCCGTGTGAACATCGTGTCACCAGGGCCGGTGTTCTTCGAGGGCGGCAACTGGGACACCATCAAGACCCACATGACCGCGTTCTACGACGCCACCGTGGCGAAGATGCCCCTGAAGCGCCTCGGCGACCCGCGCGAGATCGCCAACGCCATCGCCTTCCTGGCGTCGCCGGCGGCCAGCCTCATCACCGGGGCCAACCTGGTCATCGACGGTGGCTACACCAAGCGCATCAAGTTCTAGGTCCGTCGGCTGATGACCCGGCGCATCAACGTCCACTTCGTCTGTGGCGGCTGGTGGCACGACTTCGACTACGCCCGCCTGCAGGTCCTGCAGTTGCTCGGTGAACATCCGCATCTGCGTACCACGGTGTCGTCGCACTTCGAAGACCTCGACCTGCTCGAGGCCGCCGATGTCCTCATCACCTACACGTGCAACGTGCGGCCCAGCGACGCCGCCCAACAGGCGCTGCGCCGCTGGGTCGAGCGGGGCGGCCGGTGGTTCGCCCTGCACGGCACCAACTCGGCCATCGACCCGCCGGCCGAACTGGGCAAGGGCTCGTTCGTCACGCCGCGGGTCTTTCCCACCTTCGTCGACACCCTGGGCAGCCAGTTCCTGTCGCACCCACCCATCGCGCCCTACACCGTCACGGTGTCGCCGGGGGCCGAGCACGACCCGTTGGTGGCCGGTATCGAACCGTTCCAGGCCGACGACGAGTTGTATCTCTGCGAGTACCACGGTGCCATCGAGCCACTGCTCGAGACGCACTGGACCGGCGACAGCGGGCCTGGATTCGCCGAGCGCGACTGGCCGCACGACGAGCCGCGGCTGGTGATGTACCGCCGCCCACTGGGCGACGGGTGCGTGCTGTACCTCACGCTCGGCCACTGCCGAGGGCACTGGGACATGATCGCTCCCCCGTTCAACGGGATGTACTGGCCGAAGATCGAACGTGGCGCGTGGGAGCTCGACGAGTTCCACACCCTGCTGCGCCGCGGTATCGAGTGGGCGGCCGCTCCCGCGTCGGCCGAAAGCGACCCGGCCTGATGCGCGCCGGCCTCGTCACCGGCCAGCGCCGATTCGAACTGGTCGAGGTTCCCGAGCCACACGTCGGCCCAGGTCTCGCCGTCGTGCACATCACCCGCTGCGGTATCTGCGGCACCGACCTCCACGGCTTTCTCGGTGCCGACCCCTACAACCCGGCCATTTGCGGCCACGAATGGGTGGGCACGGTCGCCGCAGTGGGCGCCGACGTGACGGTTGTCGGCGAGGGACAGCGCGTCGTCGCCGGCATCGCGCCGGCCTGCGGGCGTTGCGCCGAGTGCCGCAGCGGACGCAGCGCCTACTGCACCCACGCCTTCTTGGGCATGATCGGCCGCGACCCGCTGGCACCGCGGCACGGCGGCTTCGCCCCGCGCATCGCGCTCGACGCCACCCGGCTCGTACCGGTCAGCAGCCAACTCAGCGACGACGAGGCCGCCATCGTCGAGCCCACCACGGTGGCCCTGCACGCTGTGCTGCGCACCCGCCCCCAGGCCGGCGAAACCGTCATCGTGCAGGGTTGTGGCCCCATCGGTCTGCTCACCCTGCAGTGCGCCGCCGCACTGGGCGCCGAGCACGTCGTCGCCATCGAGCCCTCGGCCCATCGCCGCGACCTGGCGCTGGCCGTGGGCGCCGACGAGGCACTCACTCCCGACGAGGCCGGCGAGCGCTTCCTGCGCGCCGGCGCCGACCTGGTGTTCGAGTGCGCCGGGGTACCGGCCACCGTGCAGCGCGCGGTCGACCTGGTGCGCCGAGGTGGGCGCGTGAACCTGGTGGGACTCGCCAGCGGCACCGCCACCATGTCGCCGGGCGCGTGGCTGCTGAAGGAGGTCACCGTCGTGGCCTCGTTGGGCTACCTGCACCACGAGTTCGGTGAGGCGATCGACCTCATCGCCGACGGCGCCGTGCAGGTCGCCCCGCTGCACGACTCGACCGTCGCGCTCGCCGATCTGCCGGCAGCCATCGAACGACTGGCCGACGACCCGTCGAGCGCCGTGAAGGTGCTCGTCGACGTCACCGACTGACGAGCACGATCAGCCCGCGCTGGTGGCCGCCACCCAGGCCGCATACATCCGGCCGTACGGGCCGGGCTGATCGACGAGCTCGGCATGCGGCCCGTCCTGCACCAGACGACCGTGATCCAGCACCAGCACCCGGTCGGCGCGCGCTGCTGTCGACAGGCGATGAGCGATGGCGATGGTGGTGCGCCCGACAGCGAGGCGGTCGAGGGCACGGGTGAGGCGCACCTCGGTGAGCGCGTCGACCGACGAGGTGGCCTCGTCGAGCACCAGCACCGCCGGGTCGACCAACGAGGCCCGCACCAGCGCCACCAACTGGCGTTCACCGGCCGACAGCGACGCACCGCGCTGGCCCACCTCGGTCTCGAGTCCCTCAGGCAGGCCTTCCAACCAGTCGCCCAGGTCGAGCGCGTAGACGGCCTGTTCCACCTCGTCGAACGACAGGCCGGGCCGGGCGAAGCCGAGGTTCGAGGCGATGGTGCCCTCGAACAGGAACGGCTCCTGGGGCACCACCACGAGGCGGCGGCGCAACTCGTCGTTCGCCACCTGGGTGAGCGGCACCCCACCCACCCGCACCACACCGGCCGAGGGGTCGGCGAGGCGGGCCACCAGTCGTCCGAGGGTGGTCTTGCCCGAGCCGGTCTCGCCCACCATCGCCACCTGCTGGCCGGCGGGGATATGGGCCGTCACATCGTGCAGCACCGGACCCTCGTCGTCGTCGCCCCGCGACGGGTAGGTGAACGTGACGTGCTCGATGTCGATGCCCAGTGCACCCGACGGCAGCGCCTGCGGATGCCGCGGCTCGGGGGGCCCGATGGGCAGGTCGAGCACACCGAGCACACGGCGCAGTCCGGCCACCGCCGTCTGGGTCTGGTCGATCACCTCGGTGAACTCGGCGATGGGCTCGAGGAACCGGTAGGTCAGGAAGACGAAGCCCACCATCGCGCCGGCGGTGAGACCGCTGGCCGGCCCGCGCACCACACCGACCGCCACCACAGCAGCCACGGTGAGCACGCTGAACACCTCACCCGACGGAAAGAGGAACGCCCCGATGGTGCCGGCCCGGACGAACGACTTCGAGCGTCGTGCGCTGGCCCGCTTGGTGCTCTCGGCGTAGCGCGGGCCGGCGCCGTACACGCGCAGTGTCTCGGCGCCCGACACCACCTCGCTCACCGTGGTGAGCACTTCGGCATTGTCGACACGTGCGCGCTCGTAGGCGCGCAGCAGGTGGTGCTGCACCCGCCTGAGCACAAACCCGAGCGGCGCCGCCACCACGAAGGCCACCAGCGCGAGCACCCAGTCGTAGGCCACCATCACCGTGGCGACGATGAGCATCAGCGTGCCGTCGAGCAGCCAGGCCAGCGCACCCCACGAGAAGAACATCGCGAGCGTCTCGACGTCGCTGGTGACGCGCGCGACGAGCGCGCCCTTCCGCTCCTCGTTGTGGTCGGCGATGCTGAGCCGGTGGATGTGCTCGAACAGACGCACACGCAGGCCGTAGAGCGCCTCTTCGCTGCGGACACCGAGGCGTCGAACCGCTGCCCGCTGGGCGAACGTGGCGATGGTGGTGGCGACGAGTGCCAGCGCGCCGAGCACCCACACGGTGCGCACATCGACGTTCACGCCGTCACCATCGGTGCTGAACCCCCGGTCGATGGCCTGCTGCACGAGGATGGGCAGAGCCACCCGGCCGGCCGCACCCACCATGGCGAGACCGAGCGTGAGCCCGAACCCGCTGCGCAGCACCGGGGCCGCCTCGACACCGCGGCCGATCGTCTCGACGGTCGAGAAGCGACTGATCGGCTCGGTCACGACGACCTCCCGTCGGCATCGAGGCCGTCGCGGTCGTGCTCGAACGCCTGCATCAACTCGCGGTACTCGCCGTTGTCGACCAGCAACTGCTCGTGCGGGTCGTGGGCCATCACACAGCCGTCGACCAGGAACAGCACCTCGTCGGCGAGCGCGATGGTGGAAGGCCGCGAGGCCACCACCACCACGGTGGTGTCGCCGAGGGTGGCGCGCAGATTGGCCAGCACCCTGGCCTCGGTGGTGGGGTCGAGTGCCGACGTGGTGTCGTCGAGCAGCAGCAACGCCGGCCGTCGCACGAGGGCCCGGGCCAGGGCGATCCGCTGGCGTTGGCCGCCCGACAGACCGACACCTCGCTCGCCCACCACGGTGTCGAGGCCGTCGGGCAACTCGTGCACGAACGCGGCCTCCGCTGCACCGAGCGCGGCGGCGATGTCGTCGTCGCCGAGCGCAGCCCCGAGGGCGACGTTGTCGCGGATCGACGAGGCCAGCAGGAACGGCTCTTGGAACACCAGCGCCATCGAGTCGACCGGCACCCGCACGCGCCCCCTCGTCGGTGGCACCAGACCGGCCAGCGTGTGCACCAGGGTGGTCTTGCCCGATCCGGTGGCGCCCACCACGGCCACGGTGCGGCCCGACGCAATGCTGGCCGACACACCGCACAACACCGACCGGTCACCGTCGTGGCTCACCCACACGTCGTCGAGTTCGACCTCGGCGGTGGCCGACTGCTCGAGGCTCGCCGCAGGGTCGGCCTCCAGCGGTTCGTCGAGCAACTGACGAATGCGACCCCAGCCCGCCTGCGAACGCGGCAACTCGCTGAGCGCATATGCGATGAGCCGCAGCGGGAACACCAGCAGGGTGAACAAGAACACGAAGCTGAGCAGTTCGCCAGGCGTCATCGCACCGCTGCGAACCCGGTAGGCGCCCGCAACGACCAGACCGATGTTCACCAGGTTCGGGGCGAAGTCGATGAGGGCCTCGAACGTACTGCGCAGGCGAACCGTCTCGACGCGGGCGTTGCGTAGCCGCGCCGCGATGACGGCGAGACGGTCGGTCTCGCGCCCTTCGGCCCCGAACGCCTTCACCACGTGCACACCGTCGAAGCTCTCGTGCACCGCTGCGCTCAGCTTGCCGATCTCGGCCTGGGCCCGGTCGAAGTGGCCGCTCACTCTGCGCTGGTAGCCGACGTTCAGCACGACCAGTACGGGGAACACCAGCACCGCAGCAGTGCCGAGCACGAGGTCGGTGACCACCAGCCACACGCCGGCCAGCACCAGCAGCACCACCGTGCCGGTGGCGTACGGCAACGGCCCCAGCACTGCGCTGGCAGCCTCGGCATCGGGGCCGGCGCGGGTGATGACATCGCCGGTGTTCTGCCGGCGGTGCCAGGGCGCGGGCTGGGTGACCACTCGGTCGATCACCTCCGCCGTTAGCGACTCGGTGACCGCCCAGTTGGTGCGGCCCGCCCACGTGCGACGCACGATCACGCCAGCGGCGCGCACGACGCCAACCAGGATGAGCAGGCCCAGCAGGCCCACCACCGTGGAAGCGTCGACGTGACCGTCGACGAAACGCGGCCGGATGATGTGGTCGATGATCGCGCCGATGACCAGCGACGACACCACGGTGCAGGCAGCGAACAGCACGGCGCCGCCCACCGCAGTGGCGAACAGCACCTTGTGCTTTCGATGGCGCAGGAGCAGCCGAACCAGCCGCGCGCCCTCGCGCAGGTGGTGGGGGCGCTCGGCCGCGGCAGGGGGAACGACCACGGTCGACACGACCGACTGTTCTAGCACGGAGCCCTCTCGCCGAGACCTGAGTTTCCCTGCGGCGCACCGGTGGCGACCGCGGCTTCGCCCACTACCGTGGCGCCATGCCCCAGTTCGACCTCGGTCTGCTCGTACTGCGCGTGGTGTTCGGCCTGTTCTTCGCCTACCACGGCTACAACAAGATGTTCGGCAAGGGCGGTATCAAGGGCACGGTGGGCTGGTTCGCCGCCATCGGCATGAAGTGGCCCGGCGCCCAGGCACGCATCGCGGCCGTCACCGAGATGGGTGCGGGGGTGTTGCTGGCTGCCGGCCTGCTCACCCCGCTTGCAGCCGCAGGCATCATCGGGGTGATGGTGGTGGCCATCGTCGTCGCCCACTGGAAGGTCGGGTTCTTCGTCTTCCTCCCCAACCAGGGCTGGGAGTACTGCGCGTCCATCGCGGTTGCCGCGTGGGTCGTCGCCACGGTGGGCCCGGGCCGCTACTCGCTCGACCACGCTTTCGGCTGGGTGGGCGAGCCCACCGCCTGGGCAGGGGCCATCGTGGCCGCCGTGCTGGGCGTCGGTGCGGCCGTGGGGCAACTGCTCGTCTCGTACCGCCCGGAGCGCTCGTCATGACCGACACCGCCGAACACCAGCCCACCTCAGTCCCCTCGCAACCCGCCCGTCGTCGCTCGCCGTGGCGATACATCGTGGCGATCGCCCTGGTTCTGCTCACGGCGATGTGGGTGTACGCGCTCTTCTTCGCATCGAAGAAAGCCACCTACCGGGTCGACGACGATGCCTGGCGAACCGATGCGCAGCAGATCTGCCGAGCCGCCGAGACCGAGCGACGCGGCCTGGTCGACACCACCGCCGGCTACATCGCCGACCCCACACCCGAGCAGGCCATCGAACGGGCCGACCTCGTCGATCAGGCCACCGACATCATCGAAGCGGCGCTCGACGATGTGGTTGCGCTGCCCCTCACCACCGATCGCGACCAGTCGCTGGTAGCCGACTACGAGGGCTACTACCGCACCGTCATCGCCGACCGCCGGGTGTACACCGCACGGTTGCGCGAGTTCGATCTGCGACCGTACGGCGAGACCAAGGTCGATGGCGGCCCGGTGTCGAACCTCCTCATCGACTTCACCACGGTGAACGAGATGAAGGCGTGCGCACCGCCGAGCGACCTCACCGGCGGAGCCATCTGAGCCACGCCGGGCACGCGATTCAGTCGACGTTCACCCATCCTTCGCCGTCGACATAGCGCTTGATCACACGGGCCGGGTTGCCCACCGCGACGCTGAAATCGGGGATGGTGCCGGTGACCACCGAGTTGGCGCCGATCGTGACATGCCGGCCGATTGTGGCCCCGGGCAGCACCACGGTGCCGTGGCCGATCCACGAACCGTCGCCGATCGACACCGGCCGCTCGGGCATGGTCTGGCGCGAGATCGGCAGGTCGACGTCGGCGTACCCGTGGTTCTGATCGGTGATGTACACATGGTGACCGGTCCACACATCGTCGCCGATGTCGATCGAGTAGTGCCCGACGATGCCGCTGCCCTTGCCGATGAGGCAACGGTCGCCGATGCGCACCACCGGGTCGCTCAGGCACTGCTGGCCGGGAACCATGCCGGCCGACAGGGTGACGCTCGGACCGATCATCGTGCCCGAGCCGATGTGGATGTAGCGCTCGTTGAACACCGTGTTCGTGGGAAAGCAGACGATGCTGCCCGCACCGAACCGACCGAATCGCTTGCCCGTTCGGCTCTCGGGGCCGATTGCGCCCCATCGACCGATGGCCTCCCAACCGCGCCGGATCCATTCGCCGGCGATGTCGTGACGCCGGGTCACATGCTGTCGAGCATGGCTCGCAGCTGGAAGAACTGGGCCATGTTGCCCTCGATCTCCTCCATACCGCCCACCACACCCGTGAGGTTGCACAGCACCACGTGATCCATGCCGTTGTCGGCGTAGCCCGACAGCCGGCCGGCCACATCGTCGGCGTTGCCGAGGAAGATGACGTCTTCCACCAGCTCGAACGGCATCTCGGGCGCCAGGGCGCGCAGTTCCTCGGGGTCGAGGTCGTGCACGATCAGGTCGATGAAGCCCTTGCAGTCGTCGCCGAAGGGGTGCTTGTAGCCGCGCTTGGTCCACACGTCGGCAGGGCAGAACAGAGCGAACAGCTTGCCGAGCGGGTCTTTCTCCATCAGGTCGGCGATGTATTCCTTGCTCTCGCCGAGCATCACGAACGGCAACATGCTGCACGTGAGCGGCGGGCGACCGGCCTTGGCGGCCCAGTCGAAGATGGTGGCCCGCTTCTGGCCGTACTCCTCGGGCGACATCGGCCAGGCGGGGATCCAGCCGTCGCCGTACTGCCCGGTGAGGCGCAGCATGCGCGGGCCGTGACCGGCCACCCACACCTCGGGCTTGCCGGCCTCGCTCTCGAGCGGGATGCCCATCCGGCCGGTGAGGCCCATGTCGTCGGGCATGCGGCCGGTGTCGAGCAGGCTGCGCAGCTCGCGCAACACCTTCTCGCACTCGGCCACCGGGGTGGAGAAGTCGTAGCCGAAGGTGACCAGGCTCTCGGCTTCACCCGAACCCACGCCCAGGATGAACCCGCCGGGGACGAGGTGCTGCAGCGTGAGCGCCGTACGGGCGAGGTCGGCGGCCTTACGGCGCGCCGTGTCGGTGACGCTGATGCCGACCGCCTTGGCGCTCTTTTGGCCGATGAGGGCCGAGACGACGAACGGGTCGTAGAACGCGTCGGGGTCGGCGGCCATCTTCGAGTACGCCATGTCAGGCCACAGAGCGGGATGGAACACGCCCAGGATGTGGTCGGGGAACCACACCGACTCAGCGTTCATGGCCTCGGCCAACTGCAATTGCATCTCGGTGCCGGGCAGCGGATGCTGCCCGCCGATGGTGATACCAACCCTCATGACGACCCCCCGTCGTTGCTGTACGGACTGTGGCCGTTACACCGGCCAACGACCGGACGTTAGCCGCGGCAACCGTGGACAGGTGTCACCGTGCACGAGGGCCGAACGGGGTACACTCACGAGACCTTCGACACTGTGTGCCGGAGCCACCACGCTCCATGACCGTTCTCCCACACTCCGAAACCGAAACCACCCTGCGCCACCCCATCGCCAAGGGCTGGCTGGTCCACTGCGTCACCGCCAGCGGCGCCATCTGCGGCATGTTCGGCATCATCGCCGTCGCCGACGATCAGCCCCGCGAAGCCATCCTCTGGCTGGTGGTGGCGATGATCCTCGACGGCATCGACGGTCCCGTCGCCCGAGCCTGGAGCGTCACCGAGCACGTGCCGCGCATCGACGGCTTCGCACTCGACCTCATCGTCGACTTCGTCACCTGCGTGGTCATCCCCGTCATCTTCCTGCACCGGTTCAACATGCTCTCACCAGGTATGTCACTCATCGTCGGGGCCTTCATCCTGTTCGTCGGCGCGCTGTGGATGTCGCGTACCGACCAGATGACCGACGACCACTGGTTCAACGGCTTCCCCGGCGAGTGGAACATGGCCATCCCCACGCTCTACCTGCTCGACGCCAGCCCCACCGTGGTGTTCGTCGTCTGCCTTGCGCTCGGCCTGTCGCAGTTGAGCAACTGGAAGTTCGTCCACCCGATGAAGGTGCGCCGCTTCAGGCCCATCACCGCCACCGTCACCGTGCTGTGGCTCGCCGCAGTGCTCGGCGTGGCTGCGGTGTCGCCCGACCTCCCGCTCATTGGCCAGATCCTGTTGCTCGCCTGCCCGGCCTACATCATGGCCATCGGCACCTGGCGCACGTTCGACGAGGATCGGTGGCTCGCCGCAGCCTGAGCCTCGGCTCGATCACCGACGTCGACGGCCTGCTCGTCGGGCACGCATCGTCGACGGCCCAGGGCTGGCGGACCGGCACCACCGTGGTACTCGCACCCGCGGGTGCCACTGCAGGAGTCGATGTGCGCGGCGGCGGGCCGGGCACCCACGAGACCGATCTGCTGCGCCCCGAGAACCTCGTGCAGCAGGTGCATGCCATCTGCCTCACGGGTGGGAGCGCGTACGGCCTGGCCTCGGCCTCTGGGGTGATGCAGGTGCTCGAGCAGCGGCGCATCGGCTTCCCGGTCGGTGTCGACGGCACCGACGTGGTGCCCATCGTGCCGGCGGCGGTGATCTACGACCTCGGACGAGGCGGTGTGTTCGCCAATCGGCCCGACGCCTCGTTCGGCGCACGAGCCGCCCGCGCAGCCAAACGCACACGGCCCGGCGTGGGTGCGGTGGGCGCCGGCACCGGGGCTGTGGCCGGCGGACTCCAGGGAGGCGTGGGAACGGCCAGCATCACACTGGCGGACGGCATCGTGGTGGCCGCCCTGGCGGTGGTGAACGCCGCTGGCTCGGTGATCGACCCCGAGACGGGCCTGCCGTGGGAACTCGATGGCCGCACCCTGCGGCGACCCACCCGCACCGAGCTCAGCGCCTTGCGGGCAGCGCTCACACCTCGCGCCACACCGCTCAACACCACCATCGGCGTGGTGGCCACATCGGCAGCGCTCACCAAGGCCGAGTGCACGAAGTTCGCCTCGGTGGCCCACGACGGCATGGCGCGCGCGGTGCGGCCGGCCCACTCGATGTTCGACGGCGACACGGTGTTCGCGCTCGCCACGGGTGCACCGTCGCCTGTCGAACCCACAGTGGGCAGTCGCGAACGAGCGATCGCCCTGAACCGCATCCTCGAAGCGGGCGCGCAGTGCTTCGCCGCCGCCTGCACCGCTGCGGTGGTCGAGGCACGCAGCCACCGGGGCGGACCGTCGGCCTACCGCGATCTCTGCCCGTCGGTATTCCCCTCCGCCACGTGACGCAGGCGACAACCTCGCTGCAGGGTTGGGGGAAGATGCGAATCGGTCGCTAGGTTCCCACGTGCGTCAGGGTCATCCGCCCTGGGTCACTGCCGGGTCACGACCCTGCACCGAGGAGGTCCACTCCATGAACGCCCAACCCTCCACTCCCCCGGCCGATCCGTCGAACCGCCGCAAGGTCACCGTTCCCGACCTGTCGCGTATGAAGGCATCCGGCGACAAGATCGCCATGATCACCGCATACGACGCCACGTTCGCCCGCTTGGTCGACCTCGCCGGAATCGACGTCATCCTCGTCGGCGACAGCGTCGGCATGGTGGTGCAGGGTGTCAGCAACACCATCCCGGTCGACCTCGACGAGATGGCGTACCACGTGCGCATCGTCGCCCGCGCCCGCACCAAGGCGCTCGTCGTCGGCGACCTGCCGTTCGGCAGCTACCAGGTGAGCCCCGAGCAGGGCCTCACCAGCGCCATCCGGCTGATGAAAGAGGGCGCCGAGTGCGTGAAGCTCGAAGGCGGCGTGCCCATGGCGGCCACCATCGAGGCCATCACCCGGGTCGACATCCCCGTGATGGGTCATATCGGCCTCACCCCGCAGAGCTACCACCGCATGGGCGGTCACAAGGTGCAGGGACGCGACGCCGGCTACGACCCGGGTGGCCGCGAGCGTCTGCTCGAAGACGCCCACGCGGTCGAGCAGGCCGGCGCGTGCGCGCTGGTCGTCGAGGGCGTTCCCATGGACCTCGCCGCCGAGATCTCGGCCAAGGTGTCGATCCCCACCATCGGCATCGGTGCTGGCGCCCAGTGCGACGGACAGGTGCTGGTGCTGCACGATGTGCTCGGCCTGTCCGAGCGCACCTTCACCTTCGCCAAGGCGTTCGGCTCGTTGCGCGACCAGGCCATCGCTGCCGTGGCCGACTACGTGGGCGAGGTGCACCAGGGCGTGTGGCCCGACGAGCAGCACTCGTTCCGCTGAGCAGCAGCCAGCGCCCCGCCGTGGACGTCATCACCACCCCGGCCGCGATGCGGGCCTGGAGCGAGGCCCAGCGCGTCGCCGGACGACGGATCGGATTCGTACCCACGATGGGCGCGCTGCACGCCGGCCACCTGGCGCTGGTCGACGAGGCGCGGCACCATGCCGATGCCATCGTCGTGTCGATCTTCGTCAACCCGCTGCAGTTCAACGTCGCAGCCGACTTCGAGCGCTATCCGCGCCCCATCGACGCCGACCTCGAGCAATGCGCCGCCGTCGGTGTCGACGCGGTGTACGCACCCACTGCGGCCGCGATGTACCCGCGTGGGTTCGACACCCATGTCGAGCCGGGCGTGCTGGCCGAACCGTTCGAGGGTGCTCACCGGCCCGGTCACTTCCGTGGTGTCACCACCGTGGTCGCGAAGTTGTTCACCGCAGTACAACCGCACGTGGCGGTGTTCGGGCGCAAGGACGCCCAGCAACTGGCGGTGATCGAGCGGATGACCACCGACCTCGATCTCGGCATCCGCATCGTCGGCCTGCCCACGGTGCGCGAGGTCGACGGTTTGGCGATGAGCAGCCGCAACGCCCGCCTCGAACCGGCCGACCGCGCCGCCGCGGTATGCATCGCCGCCGGTCTGCGCGCTGCGGCGCTGGCGGTCGAGCACGGCGAACGCGATCCGCGAGCCGTCGTCGACCTGGCCCGACAGGCCATCGATGCCGAGCCGCTGGCCCGGCTCGAGTACCTCGATCTCGTCGACCCCGCCACGTTCGCCACCGTCGAAGCACCGCTGGCGGCGGGCGAGTGGCTACTGGTCGCCGCGGTGTGGTTCGGCGAGGTGCGCCTGATCGACAACCTTGCCGTCGTGGCCCGCTGAGGCGGGCTCAGGCCGCCATCAGCAACGTCAGCGACATCGCGATGGCATTGATGATGAAGTGGGCGATGATCGTCGGTCCGATCCGGCGGATGAAGAACTCGGCACCGCCCAGCACCGCACCCACACCCGAGAGCACCATGATGAGGCCGATGTTGCCGGTACCCCGGCTGGGGTCGAAGTGCGCCAACCCGAACAGCACTGCCTGCACGGCCACCGCCAGTGCCACACCCATCCTGCTGAGCAGACCGCGGAACAACAGCCCGCGGAACAGCATCTCTTCCACCACTGGCGCCACCAGCACCGCCACCACCAACAGCGACAGGATGTAACCACGATCGGCCGGGAGGTCGTTGATGCCCTCGGTGTTGCTGATGAACGGGATGTCGAGGCTGAGTACGAGGAACGCGATGAACGCCTGAGTCGCCAGGCAGACGAGCCAGGTGACGAAACCCCACCCGATGTCGATGCGCCGGAAGTAGAGGCCCGAGTCGGCGCGGAGCGACCCGGTGCCCCAGCGGCGGCTCGCCCACATGCCCACCAGCAGCGACGGGCCGTAGCCGACGATGGCGCTGAGCGCCACGTACACGACGATCGGCCAGCGGTAGCGGGCAAGCCACTCGATGAGATAGCGGCTCACGACGAGCGCTGCGAGCAGCGTGGCCACCGTGGTGAGAGCGACCGACAAGGGCAACTGCTGGTGCGGCGGCTTCGGGGGCTTCACCTTGGCGGCCACCCGCCCGGTCCAGGCCCAGCCGTCCCAGTAACGCATACCCCCGGCGATCCACGGATCGGCGTACCAGCCGGCCGGATACGCGGCGACGGGCCGATAGCCGCTGGGGGACGGGCCGGGCAGCTCGGTCATCCTGGCAGCGTAGGCGGCGGGTGACGGGCGCGCGGATACGCTCGGCCCGATGTCAGTCCGCGACCTATCTCTGTGGCACGCCACCCTTCCGGCCGACGACGATCTCTCACCTCGTCCGGCGCTGCCCGGCGACACCTCGGCCGATGTGGCCATCGTCGGCGCCGGCTACACCGGGCTGTGGACCGCCTACTACCTGGCCGAACGCGACCCATCGCTGCGCATCGTGGTGGTCGAGGCCGAGGTGGCCGGATTCGGAGCGAGCGGCCGCAACGGTGGATGGTGCTCGGCACTGTTGCCCATGACCCTCGACGCCATGGCCGCCACCCACGGCCGCGACGAGGCCGCCCGCCTGCAACGCGAGATGCACCACACCGTCGACGAAGTGGGCGCCGTGGCAGCACGCGAAGGCATCGACTGCCACTTCGCGAAGGGCGGCACCATCACCCAGGCTCGCAACCGGGCCCAGATCCCGCGGTTGCAGGCCGACGTGGCCAACGTACGCGAGTACGGCTTCGGCGACGACGACTACCGCTGGCTCGACGCCGACGAGGCTCGGGCCATGATCGGCGCCACCGACGTGCACGGTGGAGTCTTCACACCGCACTGCGCCGCCATCCACCCGGCCCGGCTGGTCCGCGGCCTCGCCACTTCGGTGGAACGCCGTGGTGTCGCCATCCACGAGGGCACCCGCGTCACAGCCATCGAACCGCATCGTCTCGTCACCGATCACGGCACCGTCAGCGCCGACGTGGTGGTGCGCTGCACCGAGGGGTTCACCCCCACCATCGACGGCCAGCGGCGCACCGTCGTGCCGATCTACTCGCTCATGATCGCCACCGAACCGCTGCCCGCCGCCTTCTTCGACGAGGTCGGCTGGGCCGACCGACCCACCTTCGCCGACGCCCGACGGCTCATCATCTACGGCCAGCGGACGGCCGACGACCGCATCGCGTTCGGCGGGCGCGGCGCGCCCTACCACTTCGGCTCGGCCGTCCGGCCCGAGTTCGACCGGCATGCGGGCGTGCATGCAGGTCTGGCCGATACCCTCCGCGGCATCTTCCCGGCACTCGGCGACGCGGCCATCACCCATCGCTGGGGTGGCCCGGTGGGCGCTCCCCGCGACTGGTACTGCTCGGTCGGCCTCGACCGCACCAGCGGCCTCGCCTGGGCGGGCGGCTACGTGGGCGACGGGGTGGGCACCACCAACCTCGCCGGACGCACGCTCGCCCACCTCATCACGGGCACCGACAGCGACCTGGTCACGCTGCCATGGGTGGGGCACCAGTCGCGCCGCTGGGAGCCCGAGCCCCTGCGGTGGATCGGCATCAACACCCTCGTCCGCCTTCCCGTGGGTGCCGATCGCTACGAGGACCGTCGCCAGCGGCCCGAACGGTGGCGCAGCGCCGTCCTCGACCGCATCCTCGGACACTGACGAGTCGGGCCAGTAGCCGTCAGATCAGCCGATGCCGGTTGCCTGATGCAGCCGCATCCGCCAGACGCCGTCGTGGAGCACCCACACCGAGTTGCGCACCGAGCGCCGTAGCCCGTGTTGGGCTACCGAGGTGACGATGACCGTGTCGGGCGTGGCCTGCTGGGCGCCCATCTCGAGCACGTTCAGCGCCGCCACCGACCCGGGACGGGCGGTCAGGGCTTCGAGCACCGCGGCGCGGGTCCAGAGCCGACCGTTCGAGCTGAACTCCACGTAGTCGGGGTGCAGCAACTGCTCGAGTTGTGCACGGTCCGACCGGATGGCCGGGTTGTGAAGACTGCGCTCACGATCGCAGACGTGGTTGACGATGCTGGCGGGGGTAGCGGTGCGGAGGGGCGGTGTCATTGCCTCTGTGACTGTGCGCCCCGGGCTACCGCCGTGCAGGGAACTCGGCGGGGATCATCCGCGAGTACAACCAGGTCGCAAAGAAGTCACCCAGGTCCATGCCGCTCTCACTCTCGGCCAGGGCGATGAAGTCGGCGGTCGTGCGCGAGGTGCCCTCGTTGTCGGCCACCCAGCGGCGCAGCAGATCGAAGAACACCTGGTCGCCCACCGTGCGCCGTAGGGCATGCAGCACCACGGCCCCGCCGTCGTACGAGTTGTACCCGAACAGCTCGTCGGCGTTGGGCAGCCCGGTCGCGTTGCCACCGAACTCGGTCCGCAGCGACAGCGCCGTGTCGGCGGCCGAGTCGACCGACTCGATACCGACCTCGGCGAGCCACAGCCACTGCCCATAGGTGGCGAAACTCTCGTTCAGCCAGATGTCCTGCCACTGCGCCGGCGTGACCGCGTCGCCGAACCACTGATGCGTCAGTTCGTGCGACAGCAACAACTCCTGGATGGGACCGAGGGTGCACGGAACGAGGTCTTCCCGGCTGAACAGTGACCGGCCCTGGGTCTCC
>JBIKLX010000026.1:0-25646 GCA_044359565.1 Ilumatobacteraceae bacterium | reverse complement strand
TCCATCGCCAGACCCCCGAAGCTGTCGGTGACGGCGATGCCGTACCGGTCGAGGGGGTACGGCCCGAAGTAGTCCTCCAAGAAGTCGATCTGGTCGCCGATCGAGTCGATGCAGGGCTGCACCGACTCGACATCGCTGCGCAGGACCACGCTGAGCAACGGCACCCCACCCGAACTCTCGCTCTCGATCACCTGATAGTCGCCGGTGAGCAGCAGCACGAGGTAGGTGGCCATCGGTTCGTTCTCGCGCCATGTCCACGTGGTGCCACCGTCGGGCGACGGCACACTCGACGCCAGAGCGCCGTTGGCCACGGCAGTGGTACCCGCGGGAACGGTGAGCCGAAAGGTGAAGGTGGCCTTGTCGCTCGGGTGGTCGTTCGAGGGCAGCCAGGTGCGCGCCCCGTCGGGTTCGTTCAGTACGTACGACCCCGTTTCGGTGTGGAACCAACCGTTGGGGATGCCGGCACCGCTACCGGCATCGGGCGCGCCGTGGTACTCGACCTCGACGGTTGCTGAACGGCCCGACGTGAGCGGTGATGCAGGGGTGATGCGCAGTTCCTCGGGCTCGACGACGAACGCTGCATCGACACCATCGACGCGGACCGCATCGATGGTGAGGTCGACAGCGTCGAGCGTGAACTCGGACCGGTCCTCGGTGGCCACCAGGGTGATCGTGACCGACCCGGCGATGGTGTCGTCGACCGGGTCGTAGGTGAGGGCGATGTCGTAGTCGCGCACATCGATGCCCGGGTTGCCGAGCGACGGATACAGCGCATCGCCCACACCATCAGGTGAATCGCCGGGTGGCGGGCTGGTCTCGGGAGCCGGCACCGGGCCGGGGACCGCTGGATCGGTGGGCTCGGACACGTCGGTCGTTACCGGCGCGGGCAGTGTGGTGGGCGGTCGCGTGGGCACGGTCACCTCGTCGGCGCGCTGCACCGTCACGCCGGTTTCACTGCTGCACGCCGTCAGCACCATCGACACTGCCAGCATCGATGCCAATCGTCCGACCCACCACGCCCGTCGCATCGGCGTCACCGTAGCGACTGCGCCGACGGAGCGGGTGTCAGCGATGGAGGCCGTGGTCGCGCACGGCGGCGCAGGTGCGCACGGTGTACACCGAATCGCCCGACAGCACTCCGCCACGAGCGAAGAGACGGCCCGACTGCCAGTTCGACAACCCCAGTTCTGGTTGGTCGAACGCGAACTGGCCGTCGACCCAACGGGTGAAGCCGTCGCCCACGAACGGCGCGTCGACCGTGTCGTAGAAGTGCTGGCGCACCACGGCATCGCCGCCCAGCAGTGACGCCACGAACCGCGGGCTGTAGCGGTTGAACAGCTCGACCGCCTGGTCGATGCTGTCGACGACCACGATCGACAGCTCCGGGTCGTTCTCCCACTCCCACTCGGTACCGAGTGTGTCGACCGCTTGCTCGGTCGCTCCCGGTATCAGCGGCAACGCCGACGCCGTGGCGTGCAGCACCGGGGTGGCGCCACGCGCCGCCGCAGCACGACCCGCCGCGGCAACCACCAGGGGCACCAACCACTCGGCGGCCGCGGACTCCACACAGCACACGTTCAGCGTGTTGCACACCTTGCGGTCGAGCGAGTGCAGCACCGCCTGCTCGAGCACCTCGGGCGACGCGTCGTGCGCCACCATCATCCACGCGCCACCCGTGCCGTGCAGGCTGACGGGCACCCCGTGCTGGCGGGCCACCGCACCCAACTGCGCCACCGCGGCACCCGAGCCACGCGCCACCGCGAGGCCGAGGCGAGGGTCGGCGAACAGCGCCCAGCCCGCGCTGTGCGCCGGCGAGTCGACCAACTGCACCGCGCCCGCCGGAAGGCCCGCCGCCAGCAGGGCGGGTACCACGGCGTGCTGCATGATGGCCCGGGCCGTGCCCAGGGCGTCGCTGCCGATGCGGAACACCACCGTGTTGCCGGTGCGCAGCACACCCGTTGCATCGGCGAAGACGTTCGGACGCCCTTCGAACACGAACCCCACCACACCCAGCGGCGCGCGGCGGGTCTCGACCTGCCACTGCGGATGCTCGACCGTGGCGATCACCCCGTCACGCCGGCCTGGCGTGTGCTGCCACGTTCGCAGTCCGGCCACCATGCCCTCGCGCATCGACGGCGACAGCACCAGCCGGGTGGTCGACCGACCCCGGGCTGCCGCCGACTCGACATCGACTGCGTTGGCCGAGGCGATGGAGGTGAACGCGATGTCGTCGGCCAGCAGGTCGGCGAAGCCGGCGAAGAACGCCGAGATCTGGTCGTCGGACACCGCGGCGAGCCCCGAGAATGCATCGACGGCGGCACCGACTGCAGCGGTGACCCGGGTGTGCTCCGACTGCGGGATGTGCAGCAGGTCGCCCGTCTCGTGCACCACCACCAATCGGTCGCCGGGTCGGAAGGCAGCCGCGATCTCGGCGCCTACCGTGGCTACCCGGTCGCCGCCAAAGGGGATCTGTTGTCCGGGGGTGAGCTGCTCGAGGCGTGCGGCCGACATCGCTGCCCATCGTACGGCTCGCCCCTCGCAGTACATCGTCGCAGTACCATCGCTGTGTGGACTCCGATCGCCTCTACTTCCGCCAACTCCTGTCCGGCCACGACTTCGCCGTCGGCGACCCGGTGGCCCAGCAGATGGTGAACTTCGTCTACGTCATCGGCGACCGCGCCACCGGCGAGTGCGTCATCGTCGACCCGGCCTACGCGGTCGACGATCTGCTCGACGTGGTCGAGGCCGACGGCATGCGCTGCACCGGGGTGCTGGCCACCCACTACCACCCCGACCACGTGGGTGGTTCGATGATGGGCTTCACCATCGAGGGCATCGCCCGCCTGCTCGAGCGCTGCGACTGCCCGGTGCACGTGCAGAAAGAAGAAGCACGCTGGGTGACGCGCACCACCGGCGTCGACGAGTCCCACCTGGCCCAGCACGACCCGGGCGACGTGGTGCACGTGGGCGAGATCGACATCACCCTCGTACACACCCCCGGCCACACGCCGGGTAGCCAGTGCTTCCACGTCGACAGCCGACTGGTCAGCGGCGACACGCTGTTCCTCGAAGGCTGCGGCCGCACCGACCTTCCGGGCAGCAACCCGGAAGACATGTACCACAGCCTGCAGAAACTGGCCGCGCTACCCGACGACACCGTGGTGTTCCCCGGCCACCGCTACTCGATGCCGACGAGCGAGTCGATGGCCACCATCCGCGACTCGAACTACGTGTTCAAGCCGCGTTCGCTCGACGCCTGGATGGCCTGGTTCAGTCGCTGAGGCCCAGCCGGGCGAGGTGCTCGACGGGCGCCTCGAGTTCGGCCAGCGCGGTGCGCAGCAGATCGATCATCTCACGCTCCACCGCTTCGCCGCGGCGGTTCTCGCGTTCGTCGGGATCGACGTCGATGTCGTAGAGGTGGTGCTGACCGCCGTGGCCACGCGCCACCCAGAACGGCAGCGCGTCGCCCGCCGCGAATGGCTGACGAATGACGGGGATCTGGCTACCGGGCATGCGGTCGAGCCAGGCGCGTTCATCGGGCGGTGGCAGTTCGACGAAGCCACGCACGTGCACCGGCATCGTGCTCCAGCGGTTCGAGAACATGCTGAGCGGCAGGTTGTCGCCCTCGGGCGCCCGGGCGTACTTGCGGCGACCGTCGGTGACCTGCACCCAGTTGCCGAACACGCCGCCGATGGCCCACTCGCGCACAGCGGTCGCCTCACCCGTGAGCAGCGGCACCAGTGAGCGGCCGTGGGTGCGGTGCTGCACCGACACCCCGAACACGTCGGCCAGGGTGGCATGGAGGTCGACGGCGGTGGTGAGCGCGTCGCAGGTGGCACCCTCCGACGAGCCCGGCCAGTGGATGAGCAACGGCACATGACCCAGGGGTTCGAACTGGGGCACCATCGGCTTGCCCCACAGGTCGACCTGCTCGCCCGTGCCGTTCACCCGTTCCTCGCCCAGGTAGTGGCCATGGTCGGTGCACACGATGACGGCCGTGTCGTCCCAGTGCCCGCTGCGGTCGAGTTCGGCGAGCACCCGGCCGAACCAATGGTCGATCATCGACAACTTCGCGCCGTAGTTGGCGCGGATGTGCCGAGCCTCACCATCGGTGAGCATGCCTGCGCTGCGGCCGCCCACCACATAGGGCGGCCAGATCAACCGATCGCCCTCCCACGGCTCGCTCTCGTACCGACCGGTCCACTCGGCCGGTGTATCGAACGGTTCGTGCGGGTCGAACTCGTCGATGAACAACATCCACCGCTCGTCGTCGCCCGCGTTCGATGCCGCGTCGGCCAGCCACGCAGCTGCGGCGCTCATCGTCTTCGGGCCGGGGAAGTCGGTCTCGGTGCGGAAGTGCGTGCGGGTGCGGTCGTAGGCCCGATCGATCTGCGGGGCGAGGTCGCCGAGGCGCCGTTGCCAGAACCACGCCGCCTCGCGCGCCGGCGGGGAGGGCACACCGATCCACGACGGATCGAGCCAGGTCTTCCACGGGTCGCCCTCGTGGCCGCGGACGTAGTCCCAGCCGCCGAAGTCGGTGTGGTAGTTCTCGCCACCGGTCTCGAACAGATGTGGGTGGTCGGTGACCAGCATCGTGGTCACACCCGCATCGCGCAGGTGGGCCGTGATCGAGCGCTCCCACAACTCGATCGACCCCCACGGCCGCCACAGGAAGTCGAGCGCGCCGCACAAGATGTCGTGCCGGGCCGGCATGCAGGGCAACGAGCCGGTGACATGGCGGGTGAAGCGCGTGGCGCGGTGCGCGAACCGGTCGAGGTTGGGGGTGGCGAACTCGGTGCCGCCGTAGCTGCCGAGCATGTGCCGGTTCAACGAGTCGAGCAGCACCACGACGACATTGCGGGGCATCGACTGCGGCTGGTGTGCGGTCACAGCACCATCATCGCAGTGCCGAGGCGATGGCGCTGCACGCCGCAACCACGAGGAGTACCAGCACCAGCACGCGGAATCGTTGCGGCGACACGTAGCGGCGCAACGGATAGCCGCACGCCTGGCCGAGGAACAGCGCCGGCAGCGCCACGGCTGCGCCCAGCAGACCGTGAGCGGTGACCTTCCCGGCGATCAGGAACAGCGACACCCCGACGATGTTGCTGAAGGCGAAGACGCGGTTGATCGTGGCCCGGAACGCGTCGGGTTGCAGTTGACGGGCCTGCAGTGCGAACGCAAGGGGCGGACCGTTGGTCGACAGCGAGGTGTTCAGCACACCGCTCACGAAACCGAGGCCCAGGTCGAACGACTTCGGCGCCCCGCTCAGGTCGACGCGCACCATCAGCAGTCCCACCGCCACCAGCACCGCCACGCCCAGCACCAGGCGCAGCACGCGGTCGTCGACCGACACGAAGATGAACAGCCCGAGCGGCATCCCGACATAGGCGGCGGCGATGAGACGGTTGGCGAGCGGCTTGACCGCGTGCTCGCGCAGATGCCACGCCTGCCAGGTGGTGACGCCCAGGCCCAGCAGGGTGCTGATGACCACGGCCTCGCGGGTGTCCACGGCGAGCGTCATCAGCGGCACCGACAGCAGCGCGAAGCCGAACCCCGACAGCACCTGCACGAGTGACGCGACGAACACAGCCCCTGCCACGGCGATCAGTTCGACGGCGGTCATCGACCCATCATCGCATGAGCGCCTCGACAGCGGCGGCGAACACCTCGGTGTGCCGATCGACATCAGCCATCGTGTGGTGCGGCGAGAACAGGGCCATGTTGTGGAACGGGGTGAGCACGACGCCCCGGTTGAACGCCCACAGATGCATGAACCGGTCGAGGTCGGCATCCACCCCGGCAGCAGCCTCAGCGCCGTTGCGCGGCGGCGGGCAGAACCAGTACTCGGCCCGCGCCCCCAACTGCTGCACGTGCCAGGGCAGGCCTGCTGCGTCGAAGGTCTGGCGCACACCCTCGGCCCACGCGGTGGCGAGGGGCACCATGTGCGCGAAGTCCTCTTCTCGCAACGCGGTCGACAGCGTGGCCCGGGCGGCGGCCATGGCCAGCGCATTGCCGGTGAGGGTGCCGCCCACGCCCGAGGTGTCGATCGTGTCGTGCTTCACCGGGCTGTCCAGCGCTGCGGCCACCTCGGCGGTCATGCCGTATGCGGCCACCGGAACGCCGCCGCCGATGGTCTTGCCCACGGTGACGAAGTCGGGTTCCAGCCCCCAGGCCGCGGTGGCGCCGCCCGGGCCGACACAGATGGTGTGGGTCTCGTCGATCACCAGCAGCGTGCCCGACTCGTGCGTGAGGCGACGGACCGCATCGAGGTAGCCCGGCTCGGGAAGCACGATGCCGATGTTGGTGAGCGCGGGCTCCATCAGCACACACGCCACGTCGCGGTCGGCCAGCGCCACGGCCAGAGCGTCGATGTCGTTGAACTGCACCACCTTGGTGGTGAGTGCCGGGTGCACCGGAGGCCCGATCGAACCCGGCCGTGGCTGCACCTGCCCTTCGGCATCGAGGGTGGCGAAGGTCTCGTCGACCGTGCCGTGATAGCACCAGTCCATCACCAGCACCTTCGGGCGGCCGGTGAGATGCCGGGCGAAGCGCAGCACGAATCGGTTGGCGTCGGTGGCGGTCATCGCCGACTGCCACACCGGCAGGCCGAACCGGCGCGCCAGTTCGCCGGCCACCCAGGGCGCGTCGTCGTTCGGCAGCATGGTGGTGATGCCCCGGCGGGCCTGCGCCGTGAGCGCATCGGCCACCCCATCGAGTGCGTGCCCTGCCATCGCCCCTGTGTCGCCGAGGCAGAAGTCGATGTACTCGTTGCCGTCGACATCGACGATGCGCGCACCCTTCGCCTCGGCGAAGAACACCGGGAACGACCCCGGCAAGCGGTTCATCCACGGCATCGGTACCCCGCCGAGCAGGTGTTCAGCCGCGTCAGCGGCCCGTTGCGACGAAGCGGGATGCAGGGCGATGAAGCGATCGCGCTCGGTGTCGAGCAGCGCAGCGAGTCGGTTGCGGTCGATCACGACACCGATGCTCGCGCAACCAGCACCCCGCCCCCTAGAACAGCGACTCCTGTTCGGGTGGCCGATCGGGCTCGGGCAGGTCGGCGAGTCGCTCGAGATCGGGCACCAGGTCGGCCACCGCCGAGTGGAACGACCGGGCGAGACCGGGCGAATCGAGGTTGTCGGGCGTGTGCACGAAGAAGGTGGGCGTGCGCCCTTCGCGCACCCACCGTGCCACCACCCCGCGCCAGGGCTCCAGCCCCGCATCGGTGCGCTCGGGGTGGTCGGAACCGATGAAGCGCACCACCGGCCGATCGGTCAGCGCCTCGGTGAGCGCAGGCACGCGCGGCTTGGCCTGCCACGCTTCGCGGCCCGCCTCGCTGCGCGGCGGCTCGGCGAACAGCGCCCGCGAGTCGAACAGCACCCGCTCGGCACCGTACCGTTCGAGCAATCGGTCGAGCGCGGCGCGGGAGGCTCCGTTGAAGAAGTCGGGGTGACGCACCTCGACCGACCAGCGGACCTCGGCCGGTGCCTGCGCCAACACGACGGCCAGTGCACCGAGATCGCCGGGCACGAACGATGCCGGCAGTTGAAAGGTGATCCCGCCGAGCATCGCACCGAGCGGTGCCACGAGTTCGACGAATGCCGCAACGAGCAAGTCGACATCACGCAGTCGCCGGTCGTGGGTGATCTCGCGCGGCGCCTTGAACACGAAGCGGAACCCGGGCGCGGCTTGCGTCGCCCATCGGGCGACGGTGGCGGGTGGCGGGCTGGCGTAGAAGGTGGTGTTGCCCTCCACCGCGTTCACGACCCTGCTGTACGCCGCCAGCTCGCTCCCTGTCGGTGTACCGGCGGGCAGATGCCTACCCACCCAGGGCCGGTGGGCCCACATCGGGCAGCCGACGTGCAGGATCCGCGTCACCGTCCCCACAGTACGATCTCGTCCGTGCAGCGCACCGTCCCGAACCCTGCTTCTGCGGTACCCGTCGTCGACATCTCCGCTGGCGACGCGCCCGCGCTCATCGACGCCGCATGTCGACGCAACGGCTTCGTGGCCCTCACCGGTCACGGCGTCACCGCCGAACAGCGCGAGCAACTGCTCGACGCGGCGCGTCGACTGTTCGCACTACCCACCGAGGTGAAGCAGCAGGTGGGTCTGGCCCGTGGCGGCACCGCATGGCGCGGCTGGTTCCCGCTCGGCGACGAGCTCACCTCCGGTGTGCCCGATCTGAAGGAGGGGTTCTACGTCGGCCGCGAGTTGCCGCCCAGCCCGCTGCCGCTGCACGGCCCCAACCTGTGGCCCCACGAGCACGTGCCCGACCTTGCCACTGCGGTGACCGAGTGGATGGCGGCGATGGAGTCGCTCGGGCAGCGGGTGCTGGCAGCGATGGCCACGGCACTCGGCGTGGGCGCCGACTGGTTCGCCACCGGACTCACCGCCGACCCCACCGTGCTGTTCCGTATCTTCCGCTACCCACCGCATCCGGCCGACGCGCCCGATCGATGGGGTGTGGGCGAGCACACCGACTACGGCCTGGTCACCCTGCTCGCCCACGACGGCACCCCCGGCCTCGAGGTGCGTACCGCCGACGGATGGGTGGCGGTCGACCCCGACCCCGATCTCATCATCTGCAATCTGGGCGACATGCTCGACCGGCTCACCGGCGGTCGCTACCGCAGCACACCGCACCGGGTGCGCAACCACGCCGGCCACGACCGCATCTCGCTGCCGTTCTTCCTCGACCCGTCGTGGAACGCCGTGGTCGAACCGCTGCCGCTGCACGACGACTGGGTGACACCCGCCGAACGGGCCGCCCGCTGGGACCAGGCCGACCTCACCGAGTTCCACGGCGTGTACGGCGACTGGCTGCTCGCCAAGGTGCGCCGGGTGTTCCCCCAGCTCGCCGACGCCGTTCTCGACTGACCGTTCCGCAGTTTCTCAGCGGAGAAACCCTCACACACCCCCTTGGCACGATGGGCGGCATGACGACTGCCACCACCCTCCCATCCCACCCATCCGCCAGCCCGTCATCGACCCCTGCCCCGCCTGGTCACCCCTCGCCTGGTCTGCCGTCACCCGCATCGTTGCCCGACCCAGCCGCCATGCCCAGCGAGCACCTCGAGGCCGAACTGGTCAGCCACGCTGAATGGGAGGCCTCGGGCACGGCTCGCATGCTGGCCGTCCTGGCTGAGTTCGACCGACGGCAGGCCTGGGCCGCCTGGGAGTGCACGTCCGCTCAGCACTGGCTGTCGTGGAAGTGCGGTCTCGGGTACACCGCTGCCACCGAACGGTTGCGCGTCGCTCGCGCCCTGCCTGCCCTTCCCACCATCAGCGCCGCGCTCGCTGCCGGGCGGCTTTCGTGGTCGAAGGTGCGCGAAGTCACCCGGGTCGCTACGCCCGACGACGAGGCGAGTTGGGCCACGATCACCGAAGCCGCCACCGCCAATCAGGTCGCCAAACTCACATCGGCAGCCCGCACCATCTCCGGCCACGACGCAGCCCGGCAGCTCGACGAACGCGCCTTCTCCTGGCACACCGAGGCCGACGGCTCGATGGTGCTCGAGGTGCGCCTTCCTGCCGACCGGGCCCGCCAGGTCATCGACACCGTACGCGACGCCACACCGCTGGTGGCGGGCAAGCGATGGGCGAGCAGCGCCGCCGACACCCTCGTCCACCTGGTCACCGGCGGTGGCCACACCCCTGCGCAGGTCATCGCCCACATCGAGCCCGATGGCGCCACGCACCTCGACAACGGGCCCGCCATCAACCCCGACATCCTCGACGCGCTCGCCTGCGACGGGTCGGTCACGACCCTGCTCCGCTCTCCCACCGGGCCCATCCAGATCGACCTCAAGAAGTCGCCGAGTGCCAGCCAGCGACGGTGGCTTGCGCTCCGCCACACCACCTGCCAGTTCCCGGGCTGCAACCACGCCGGCGCGTTCGAGGCCCACCATGTGGTCGACCGGCTGAAGGGTGGTCCCACCCGTCTGCGCAACCTCATCCGCCTCTGTTGGTTCCACCACCGCCGCGTCCACCTCGACAAACTTGTCCTCACCCTCCACCCCGACCGCACGCTCACCGTCACCCGAGCCGACGGCTCCCCCATCGACCGCCCCATTCCCCACACCGTCCACAGAGCGCCTCCGCCAACCGACCCCGGCAAGATCGGCAACTGGGCGGGCGATCCCCTCCACGTCGACGACTGCCTCCTGGCCATCGGCTACCGCCGACCCCACCTCGATTTCTCCGCTGAGAAACCGACCACGACACCCGCCCCGTTTCTCCGCTGAGTGACCCTGGCCGAGTCCAAACCGCATTTCTCCGCTGAGAAACCGAGGCCGGGGCCGATCGCCGTCGTGGGTTCGTTCAGCCCTGGTCAGCCCTGAGGTGCGAGGTGGTACCGGCGGGCCTCGCGGTCGACACCGACGAGCTGCCAGCCGTTGCCGAGTCGCTCGGCGAGTTCGGCACGCACCGCCAGCCGTGCGGTGAGCGCCGCCTGGTTCGAGGCAGCGATGTCGTCGGCGGTGGCCGGGGGCACATCGATCGAGAGCGTCGCGGCGGGCCGGTCGGCCCCCTGGGTGACGAGATCCCACGACACCGTCACGCGATCGCTCGGCAGGTCGCCGTTGATGCCGCCGAGCGTGCCGTAATGGTTCACGTGATAGGCCACACCGGCCGCGCCCAACGCCCGCAGGTTCAGATGGGCATTGGCCAACTGCAGCGGGTCGTAGGTCCAGCGCATGGCGGTGATGCCGCGGTCGAGGCACCACTGGCGCTGCTGTTGCTTCAGCGCGATGCCGAGGCCCCGTCGACGGTAGGCGGGGTCGACCGCCATGTAGTGCGAGTGCAGTACCGCCGGTTCGTGGGTGGGGAAGCCGAACAGTGCGCCCACGATCTCGCCACGGTCGAATGCAGCGAGCGCCACACCACCCTCGGACACCACGGCCACGAGCATGTTCACCGACACCAGGTCGCTGTCGGCACCCCAGATACGCCGTTCGAAGGGCGGCAGTGCCGCCAACTCGTCGGCGTGGCGCAGTTCGCGGAACTCGAGACCGCCCAGCGGATCGGTCTCGTCGCTCACCGCTGGTGCACCTCGGTGGACAGTGTGACGCTGTCGAGGAACGGGCGGTCGAGGGTGACCCCGATGCCCGCACCCGCGGGCACCGGCATGATGCCGTCGGTCGTCTCGAGTTGCTGTTCGACGATGTCGCGGGCGTAGGTGCGGCTGGCCGAGGCGGTGTCGCCCGGGTAGACGAAGCCGGGCATCGTGGCGAGGTGGATGTTGTGGGCGCGGCCGATGCCGGTTTCGAGCATGCCGCCACACCACATCGGCACCCCGCGGTCGGTGCACAGCGCATGGATGCGCCGCACCGACTCGAGGCCGCCGACACGACCCACCTTCACGTTCACCACACTGCACGCACCGAGGTCGAGTGCTGCCCTGGTGCGTGCCACCGACGTGAGCGACTCGTCGAGGCACAGCGGCGTCTCGATCTGCTTCGCCAGCACGGCGTGATCGGTGAGGTCGTCGTAGTTCAGCGGCTGCTCGATGTAGTGCAGTCCGAACTGGTCGAGGCTGCGCAGCAGGTCGACGTCGTCGAGGGTGTACGCCGAGTTGGCGTCGACGGTGAGTTCGATGTCGGGGAACCGGTCGCGTACGGCGGTGAGCAGCTCGACGTCCCAGCCCGGCTCGATCTTCAACTTGACGCGCTTGTAGCCCTGGGCGACATGGCGCTCGACGCTGTCGAGCGTGCCGGCCAGGCTGGTCATGCCCAGGCTGGCGCCAACGGGGATCTCAGTGCGGTCGCCACCCAACACCTCGCGCAGCGGCAGGCCCTGCTGGCGCGCCCAGCAGTCCCACACCGCCAGTTCGATGCACGCCTTGGCCATCGGGTTGCCACGCGTGGCGGCCCACATGTCGAGCAGCACCGACGGGTGCTCCACGTCGTTGGCCAGCAGCCACGGCACCATCCGACCACGCAGCACGGTGAGCGCGCCCTCGATGGTCTCCTCGCGATACGTCGGCAGCGGGTCCATCGTGCTCTCGCCGTAGCCCTCCACACCCTCGCTGCGCACGGTGACGATGATGGACGTCTTCGTCTCCTGCGAACCGAACGAGGTCTTGAACGGCGAGACGAAGGGCAGGTCGATGATTCGGAGTTCGATGGCGTCGATGCGCATGGGGTTCACCAGGTGTCGATGTTGGGCCGCTTCTTGGTGGCGCGCGGCGTGGAAGGTGGCGTTGCCGCCAGCAGAGTAGCGATCCACCGGCGGCTGTCGACGGGATCGATCACATCGTCGATCTCGAAGTGCGATGCGGCGTTCACTGCCTTGCCGTGCTCGTACATGCGGTCGACCATCTGCTGGAACGTGGCCTCGCGCTCCACCGGATCGGCAATGGCCTCGAGTTCGTGGCGATAACCCAGGCGCACCGCTCCCTCCAGGCCCATGCCGCCGAACTCGCCGGTGGGCCAGGCCACGCAGGCGAGCGGTCGCTTGGTGCTGCCGCCCATCATCGCCTGCGCGCCGAGGCCGTAGCTCTTGCGCAGCACGATGCTCACCATCGGCACGGTCACGTTGGCGCCGGTGACGAACAGCCGGGTGCAGTGCCGCACCAACGCGGTGCGCTCGACCTCGGGCCCCACCATCATCCCGGGCGTGTCGACGAGGGTGACGATGGGGATGTCGAACGCATCGCACAACTGCATGAAGCGGGCGGCCTTGTCGGCCCCCGGACTGTCGATCGCTCCGGCGAGGTGGTTGGGGTTGTTGGCGATGACGCCGACCGGGCGACCCTCCACCCGCGCCAGCGCCGTGACCATGCCCAGGCCGAAGTCGCGGCGCAGCTCGAGCACCGAGCCGGCATCGAACATGCCCTCGATGACGTTGCGCACGTCGTAGCTGCGCTTGCGGTCCTCGGGGATGACGTGGCGCAGCAGGCGTTGGTCGGGCACTTCCCACTGCGGCACCGGGCCCTGGAAGTAGCCGAGGTACTGCTTGGCCACCTCGACGGCTTCGACCTCGTCGGCCACCACGATGTCGACCACACCGTTGGCACGCTGCACGTCGATGGGGCCGATCTCGGTGGGTGCGAACACGCCCAAGCCACCGCCTTCGATCATCGCCGGGCCGCCCATGCCGATGTTCGAGTCGACGGTGGCGATGACCACGTCGCAGCACCCGAGGATGGCTGCGTTGCCGGCGAAGCAGTAGCCCGCGTTCACACCCACCAGCGGCACCAGTCCGCTCAGTTCGGCGAAGTACAGGAAGGCGAGGCAGTCGAGGCCGCTCACGCCCGTCTGGTCGGTGTCGCCAGGCCGGCCTCCCCCACCCTCGGTGAAGAACACCACCGGAAGGCGCAACTGCTCGGCCACCTCGAACAACCGGTCCTTCTTCCGGTGGTTCTGCGTGCCCTGCGTACCGGCCAACACCGTGTAGTCGTACGACATGGCCACCACCCGGGCGGCGTGGCCGTCGAACACGTGCCCGTTCACGGTGCCCACGCCACCGATCATGCCGTCGGCCGGTGTGCGCTCGACCAGTTCCTGTACGGGGCGGCGGCGGCGTTGGGCGGCGATGACCACCGGGCCGTACTCGACGAAACTGCCGGGGTCAACGAGGTCGGCGACGTTCTCGCGGGCCGTGCGGCGACCGACTGCGCGGCGGCGGGCCACCGCGTCGGGGCGGGCTTCGTCGTGGCCGAAGTGGTGCCGGGCGAGCGTCTCGGCCAGATCGGGCCTGATCCGATCGGGGTCGTCGTCGACTGCCTCGACCACCTCCACCACCGTCACCTCGCCGGGTGCAAGCAGCGCCACCGGCTCACCTTCCGCCACGGTCTGGCCGACCTCGACGAGCAGGGCGTCGATCGCCCCGCTGGCATCGGCCTCGATGGCGTGATGCATCTTCATCGACTCGATCAGCATCACCTGCTGGCCGGCACGAACCTGTTGGCCCACCACGACGTCGACCGACACGATCGTCCCCTGCATCGGCGCCCGCAACTGCACTGTCCCCATGCGTCGCGACGGTAGCGTGCGCCCATGGTCGAGGCGCCATGAGCGAGCCAGTGGTGCTGGAGTTGGCCGGTCGACCGGTCACCATCAGCAACCCCGACAAACCGTTCTTCCCGGCGGTGGGGGAGACCAAGCTGGGCCTGGTCGAGTACTACCTGGCGGTCGAACCAACGGTGATGCGCGCCATGCGCGACCGCCCGGTCATGCTGCAGCGCTTTCCCGACGGAGCCGGCGGCAAGTCGTTCTTCCAGAAGCGCATCCCCGCCGGCGCGCCCGAGTGGCTCACCACCACCGTCATGCGCACGCCGTACGGCACGCCGTCGAACGCTTTGGTCATCGCCGACATCGCGCATCTCGTGTGGGCCGTGAACCTGGGCTGCATCGGGTTCCACTCGTGGCCGGTGCGAGCCACCGACCCGACGCACACCGACGAGTTGCGCATCGACCTCGACCCCGGGCCCGGCACCACGTTCGACATGGCCCGCGAGGCTGCCGCCGAGACGAAACGGTTGCTCGACGAGCACCAGCTGCGTTCTTACGTCAAGACCACCGGCAGCCGCGGCCTGCACGTGTACGTGCGGCTCGCCCCGCAGTGGAACAGCATCGCCGTGCGTGCCGCCGCGGTGGCAGTGGCCCGCGAACTCGAACGCCGGCGGCCCGATCTCATCACTGCGGCCTGGTGGAAGGAAGAACGCGGCGCGCGCATCTTCGTCGACTTCAACCAGAACGCTCCGCACAAGACGGTGTTCGCGCCGTGGTCGGTGCGCGCCCGAGAGATGGCACCGGTGTCGTGCGGGTTCGCCTGGCCCGAGCTCGACCGCATCGTGCCCGACGAACTCACCGTGCACACCGTGCCCGCCCGGCTGGCCGCCGACGGCGACCCGTGGCACGACATCGACCAGCACCCGCAGTCGCTGGAACCGCTGCTGGCCCTGGCCCGCCGCGACCGCGACGCGGGCCTACCCGATGCACCCTGGCCGCCCGAGTACCCGAAGATGCCGGGCGAGGCGACGCGTGTGGCACCGAGCCGCGCCCGCAGACGACCCGAGCCCAGCCCCACGACGCAACCGGAGCAGCCATGACCATCATCGAACCCCGCCCCCATCCGGCGAACGTCGACTTCGTCTGGGAACCCATCACCCGGCAACCCCGACTGCTCACCGCCGAGCAGGTGCGCCAGTTCGACGAACAGGGCTATGTGCTCGTTCCCGACGTGATCGATGCCGATGCCATCGCCGAGGTACGCGACGCGATCGACCGGCTGGAGGTGTTCTCACCCACCTACGGACGCGACATCGACGGCACCCACATGGAGGTGGCCAACCGCGACGAGATCACGTTCACCATCTTCCTCGTGGCGCGTTGCGAGCCGGCCCGCCGCTTCGCCCGCCACCCTGCACTAGTGGGCATCTGTCGCGATCTGGTCGGCCCCGACGTGCGCCTGTACTGGGACCAGGCCGTGTACAAGAAGCCCGAGCCGACCCGCGAGTTCCCCTGGCACCAGGACAACGGGTACACCTTCGTCGAGCCGCAGCAATACCTCACCTGTTGGGTACCGCTGGTCGACGCCACGGTCGACAACGGCTGCCCCTGGATCCTGCCCGGCTTGCACCGCGGTGGCACCCTGGTGCACGAGGCGACGCCGGTGGGCTTCCAGTGCCTCAGCGACGGCACGGGCGCGGTGCCGGTGGAGGCACCAGCAGGCAGCGTGGTGGTGTTCTCGTCGCTCACCCCGCACCGCACCGGTCCCAACCGCACCGACGCCGTGCGCAAGAGCTACATCCTGCAGTACGCACCCGACGGTGCCGAGGCAGTCGACACCGCTTCGGGCACGCGCATCCGCCAGGACGACCCCACCCGCCAGTTCCCGGTGCTGCGCGACGGCGTGGCCGTGACGGGCGACGACTGAGCGGCGACGACTGGCGGCCGAAGCGCCCGCCCGCTCCGACGACGGCATCCGCGGCGCAGTACCGTCGCAGCCATGACCGCGACCAACCCGGGTGAAGCCCGCAGCGCCGGCCCCAGCTACCAGGAACTCGTCGCCCGCGACACCGCCGACGTACCCGTGGCACTGCGCAGCACGTCGTACCAGTACCAGGGCTCGGCCGATGTGGCGAAGACCCGCTACACCTCGCCGGCCTTCGCCGCGCTCGAGCACGACTACGTGTGGCGGCGTACCTGGCAGATGGCCTGCCACGTCGACGAACTGCCCAAGCCGGGCAGTCACGTGGTGTACGACGTGGGCGACGAGTCGCTGCTCGTCACCCGCGGCTCCGACGGGCAGATCCGTGCGTTCCACAACGCCTGCCTGCACCGCGGCACCAAGCTGCGCACCGACGACGGCCGGGTGGCCTCGTTCCGCTGCCCGTTCCACGCCTGGACGTGGGACATCGACGGCAACCTGGCCGATCTTCCGTGCGAGTGGGACTTCCCCCACGTGGCCGGCGACCCCGCGCGCCGCAACCTGCCCGAGGCCCAGGTGGCCGTGTGGCAGGGCTTCGTGATGGTGAACCTCGACCCGGCCGCCGAACCGTTCGAGCGCTACGCCCGAGTACTCGTCGAGCACTTCCCGCAGTTCGACTTCGAGCAGCGCTACGTGGCGTTCCACGCCGTGAAGGAGGTGCCGGCCAACTGGAAGGTGGTGATGGAGGCCTTCGCCGAGGCGTACCACGTCATCGCCACCCACCCGCAGATCGTCGAGTTCTCGGCCGATGCGAACAGCGAGTACTCCATCTGGCCCGACGACCCGCATGTCACCCGGTTCGTCAACGCCTTCGCCGAGCAGAGCCCGCACCTGTCCGATCCGCTCAGCGAGCAGCAGGTGGCCGCCGCCTACCTGGCGTTCTCGGCCCGTTCGAAGGGTGCCACCGCTCCCGAGATCGGCGAGGGCGAATCGGCTCGCAGTGTGGTGGCGGGCATCTTCCGCGATCGCCTGTCGGGCGTGTACGGCGCCGACCTGTCGCAGGTGTCCGACACCGAGATGCTCGACGCCATCCTCTACAACATGTTCCCGGCGTTCGCGCCGTGGGCAGGCGTGGGCCAACCGCTCGTCTACCGCTGGCGACCGGGCAGCACGCCCGACACCTGCTTCATGGACGTCATCCGCATGGCCCCGGTGCCGGCCGACGGGGTTCGCCCCGCACCTGCCGCCCCCACGGTGCTCACGCTCGAGCAGGCGTGGAGCGAGGCCCCGGGCATGGGCGGCCTCGCCGCCGTGTTCGAGCAAGACATGGCCAACCTGCCCAGGGTGCAGGCCGGGTTGAAGAGCAGCGGGAAGCGCACCGTCAGTTTCGGCAACTACCAGGAGGCGCGGTTGCGCCTGTTCCACCGCCTCATCGACCGCTACATCCTCGAGGGTCTCGCAGCCGACGACCGTCCGCGGGCCGAGGCCGAACCGTTCCTCGTCGGCGAGGGCTGACGGCCGACCGACCGCTGCGGCTCAGGTGTTGAACTCGGCCACCAGCGGGGCGTAGCGGTCCATCGCCGCCAGAGCGCCGTCGCGGTCGAGTGCCGGAAGTCCGAGCGCCACGAACGAGGTGCCGGCATCGCGCAGTTCAGCGAGGTGCTCGCTGGTGGGCTTGGGTCCGAACACACCCAACTGGAGCGTCGCCGGGTCGCGGCCGTTGTCGGCCGCGAAGGCCTGCAGACGCTGCCACTGGTCGACGATCGCGTAGCGACCCTCGATGGGCATCCACGCGTCGCCGTATTCAACGATGTGGCGGAAGTGCAGGTCGGTGGGCGACGCGCCCACGACGATCGGCGGATGGGGCTGCTGCACCGGCTTGGGCCACGACCACGACGCCTCGAAGTTCACGTACTCGCCGGCGAAGCTGGCCTCGTCGCGGGTCCACAGTTCTTTGCAGGCCAGGATCTTCTCGCGCACCACCTTGCGGCGGCGGCCGATGTCGACGCCGTGGCTCTCCATCTCCTCGTGGTTCCAGCCGTACCCCACGCCGAACAGGAAGCGGCCGTTCGACAACTGGTCGAGCGTGGCCACCTCCTTCGCCAGCCACAGCGGATCGCGCTGGGCCACCAGGGTGATACCGGTGGCCAACTTGATCGATGTGGTGACGGCCGCCGCGGCGGCCAGGGCGAGGAACTGGTCGTGCGTGCGCCAGTACTCCTCGGGCAGCGGCGGGGCACCCTCGCGACCACCCCACGGTGTGCGGCGCGACACCGGGATGTGCGAGTGCTCGGGGAACCACAGCGACCGGAAGCCCCTGGCCTCGGCTTCTCGGGCGAGTTCGACGGGCTGGATGCCCTTGTCGGTGGGGAAGATGACGAGGCCGATGTCCATGTCGCGACCGTAGCAAGGACGCTCGCATCCCCCGGCGGGTGATGGGCCGCTCCCCCGACTGACCGACCGTCCACTCCTCGTCTTGGTGGCGTAAAGGACAGATCTACCGGACGGTATCCACGACGACATGTTGCCACGCAGCGTGGTGAGACAACGGGGAGCAGACCAGGTGGCGTCACTCGACGAGGTGGTGATCATTCGAAATGACGAGGGGTTCGACCCCCTCCTGTTCCGCGACGTCGTCAAGCAGACCCGTGACGCAGCGGCCACGACAGTCGCGACCCTCGAACCCACCTCGGCACCCCAGCCTTCGCCGCTCCCGTCCGACCAGGCAGCGCCGCGCCGCCTGACGATCGTCATTCCGAGCCTGCGCATACCGGCCGCGCTGCGCGCCGATAGCGATCGCTTCCTCCGTGTCGCCATCTGGGCGCTGTCCGTCCTGCTCGTCGGCACCCTCGGCTGGACCCTGCGCGGCAACCTCGAGTTTGTCGTGCGCCAGCTCTCCTCGTCCGAGGAGGTTGCGACTCCGACGATGCAGGACGGCGGCACCTCTGGCGCGGGCAGCAGACTCAGCCTCTACGACGACTCGCTCACCGGCGCCACCGGACGGCGAGGCGACAGCGAGGCTGCAGACTCGGGCCCGGTCGATCGCACCGGCACCGAGCGGGTGTGGTCGAACCAGGGTCGTCTCGGCGACCCCGACAACGAGGGTGGCCCCGGCGTTGCCGCATCGGGCCCCAGCCGCATCGACTGGGGTGACGACCTCGACCACTTCGTCGTCAGCGCCGACACGGTCGTCGCAGCTACTGCTGCTGTGCCGGGCACCGTGCCGTCGACCGCACCCGATCCGCTGCCCACCGTGCCCAGTGGGCCGGTGGCGCCTGCGGGCAGCCGTACAGTCCAGCGGCGCGACGGCTCCATCGACGTGGTCGATGTCCCGGGTCAGGCACTCTCCCTCGGTGTGCCGACTCCGGCTGAGCAGTCGCTCATCCAGTCGTTCGCCGACCCAGCCGTCAGCCCGTTCGTCGTCATCGACCGCAACGGGGTGATCGGCGAACCCAACCACCGCTACGTGAACACATCGCAACACCTCATCGACAGCGGCGTGATCGACGACGGAACCGTGCAGCCCGGTACGGCACCGATCCCTTCGGCCGCCGCGGTCACCGTCGATGGTGCCGTAGCGGAGGAGACGTTGATCGCACAGCTCGAACAGATGCCCGGTGTGCGCAGCGTCGTGCGCGTCGGCCCCGGGTTGCTCGAGGTCATCTCCGACAGCGAATCACCGGGCCTCGACGGACTGCCCGGAGTCGACCGAGTCGACGCCGACCTACTGCTGGGCTACGCCGGCATCGAGGCGACCCAGCCGACGTCGGGCGACGGCGCCATCGCACCGTGGAGGCCCGCTGCACCGGCCCCCGACCGCTCGCCCGGCTCGTCTCCGGTCGTGGTGGCCGTGATCGACTCGGGCTTCGATCTCGACAACCCGGAACTCAGCCAGCAGTGGTGGAGCAACATCGACGAGGACTGCTTCAACGGCAACGACGACGACGGGAACGGATTCGTCGACGACTGTCGTGGCTGGGATTTCGGCCGTCACGACGCAGACATCTCGCCCGAGCGACGCGACCCGGGCCGCGACCACGGCAACGAGGTCGCCTCCATCGTCGCCGCGGCACGCGACGGATACGGCATCGCCGGCGTCGCCCCGGGCGCCACAGTCATGCCGCTCAAGGTGAGCCGCTCGAACGGCACCGTTGCCATGTCGGCCGTCGCTGCAGCCATCGACTACGCGGTCGACAACGGAGCCGACATCGTGAACATCTCGCTCATCACCCAGGCCGGTGTGCCGCGCAGCAGCGTGCTCGTACTCGAAACGGCCGTGGCGCGTGCCGAGCGTGCCGGGGTGATGATCGTCACCGGGGCCGGTAACGACGGTCGCAACCTCACGCTCACACCGGCGTGGCCCGCATCGTTCGCGAAGGCGTACGACAACGTCGTCACCGTCGGTGCCGGCCTCGCGGGCAACGACGCCGCACCGTTCTCGAGCATTGGTGACGTGGTGTCGTTCTACGCACCGGGGGTGAGTGTGGCCACCGTGGTCAGCAACGGCGAGGTGGTGCTGCGGACAGGTTCCTCGTACGCCGCCCCGGCCGTCAGCGGCCTGCTCGCCGTCGCACTCCACGACCGGCCTGGTGCATCAGTCGACGAACTCCGTGCTGCGCTCGACAGTGTCTCGATCGAGGTCGCCGGGCGTCAGCATCTGCTCGAGTCGACCACGCGCGACACGGCGGTGGGCTCGATCAACCTGGCCGACCCCGACGCCGACCCTCAGGCCGACCCTCGGGCCGAAACGGCTGCTGATGGGTCGGTGTCGCCTGAGAACCGGTACACAGGGTGGCGTACCGGGGGCTGGTGACACCGCGTCGGTAGGCTCGACCGGTGGTGAAGAATCCCGACGTCCCCTTCGAAGCCGCGCGCCGACGCACCTTCGCCATCATCAGCCACCCCGACGCGGGCAAGACCACCCTCACCGAGAAGTTCCTCCTCAACGCCGGGGCCGTGGTCACCGCCGGGTCGGTGAAGGCGAAGTCGGGCGGGCGCAGCGCCACCAGCGACTGGATGGAGCTCGAGCAGACCCGTGGCATCTCCATCACGTCGGCCGCGATGCAGTTCACCTACCGCGACCACGTGCTGAACCTGCTCGACACCCCGGGCCACCGCGACTTCAGCGAAGACACCTACCGGGTGCTGGCGGCCGTCGATGCGGTGGTGATGGTGCTCGACGCGGCGAAGGGCATCGAGCCGCAGACCCTGAAGTTGTTCGAGGTGTGCCGCTCGCGCCGTCTGCCGGTGCTGACGTTCCTCAACAAGTTCGACCGACCGAGCCGCGATCCGCTCGAACTGCTCGACGAGATCGAGACTCAGATCGACCTGCGTCCCACGCCCATCACCTGGCCGGTGGGCGACGGCGACGACTTCGTCGGTGTCGTCGACCGGCGCCGCCAGGTGTTCAGCAAGTTCACCCGCACCGCTCGCGGCGCCACGATGGCGCCCGAGGAGTTGCTGTCGTTCGACCAGGCCGGGGCGACGCTGGGGTCGGTGTGGCGCAAAGCCCTCGACGGCTGCGAGCTGCTCGATGCCGTGGGCGCCGAACTCGACATGCCGTCGTTCCTCGCCGGTTCCTCCACCCCGGTGTTCGCCGGGTCGGCGCTCACCGACTTCGGTGTGCGCCATCTGCTCGACGCGGTCGTCGAACTGGTGCCGCCACCGTCGCCGCGCCCCGATGCCGCCGGCGACGTGCGCGCGGTCGACGCCGACTGCAGCGCCTTCGTGTTCAAGGTGCAGGCCAACATGGACAAGGCCCACCGCGACCGCCTCGCGTTCGCCCGCATCTGTAGCGGCCGCTTCGAGCGCGGCATGACCCTCACCATCGCCCGCACCGGTCGACCCTTCGCCACGAAGTACGCCTCCACCGTGTTCGGGGCCGAGCGATCGACGGTGGAAGAGGCCTTCCCTGGCGATGTGGTCGGCTTGGTGAACGCCACCGACCTGCGCATCGGCGACACGCTGTACGAGCACTCCCCCGTCACGTTCCCCGGTCTGCCGTCGTTCGCTCCCGAGTTGTTCACCGGCGCCCGGCCGCTCGACACCAGCAAGTCGAAGCAGTTCCGGCGGGGCCTCGAGGTGCTCGAGGAGGAGGGCGTCGTGCAGGTACTGCGCGACCCCGACATGGGCGATGCGTCGCTGGTGCTGGCCGCTGTGGGCCAACTGCAGTTCGAGGTGTTCGCCCACCGTCTGGGCAGCGAGTTCAACGCACCGATCGAACTCATCGGTTCGCCGTACCAGGCCATCCGCGCCACCGATGCGGCCAGCGCCGACCGCCTGCGCGAGATCGGCGGCATCCGCATCCTGCGCCGCGGCAGCGACAGTGCCATGGTGGCGTTGTTCGAGAACCGCTACCGGCTGCAGCGCTTGCTGGCCGACGAACCCGAACTCACCCTCACCCCGCTCAACGAAGTCGGCTGACGGCACGGGCCGACATCACGGCACCGTGGTCGTCTCGGGCACCGGCGCGTCCGCCGGTACCGAGGTGGGCATGATGGGAACGTCGATCGGCACCGTCTCGGCAGGAGCCGTGGTCTCGGGAGATTCGAGGTACTCGTTGGTGGCGGTCACCTCGTCCATGACGCCCGAGACAAAGCCGTAGATCACGTCGCTGCAGGCCCGGGCAGCGAGCGGCTCGGGCGAGTCGACCACCCCGGTCACCACGCCGGCCGCGTCGGCGACCAGCAGGGCACGACATGCCTCGGGCACCTCGGCGAGCAGAGAGCCGCTCGTCATCTGCTCGAGGCTGCGCCGGTCGATGCCGTAGATCGCTCCCGCGATCGGCGACGACCACAGGCCGCCACTGCCGACGCTCGGTTCGAAGATGTCGATGATCCCGTCGGCGACGGTGCCGATGGGCGACACGTACCACGCGCCGTCGACCTCCACCACCTCGAGCGGTGGGAGATCTTCGAACGCCGACAATCCCAAACCGAGAGCGATCAACCCGCCGAACCCGCCGAACGACGATCTGTCGCACACCCGCCAACTCTCGTCGCCCACCTGCTCCGCGGTCGGCTCGTACGAGATACTCGAGTAATCGGCCATCGTCTTGCCCGTGACGGTGAGGCAGCCGTCGGCGAATTCGGCACGGTAGGGCTCGGCCGTCACGGCACCGGCCTCCGGTGCCACCGGCTGCTGGTACAGGGCACCGTCGCCCATGTTGAAGGACATGTTGTAGTTCCCGCCGCTGGCCGAGATGAGGTCGTCGGGGTACTGCGTCAGCACGTCGTAGCCGGCGAGTTCGGCCACGGTGGCCGGCACCGGGGTACCGGCCGGCAACCAGACATAGCTCACTTCGGGTTCGGCATCGCTGAATGCGGTGTAGGAGGTGATATCGACCAGGGTCGGCCACGATGGCTCGAACAGCGGGCCGAACGAACTGATGATCGCCGGATCGATGGTGCCGTCGAGGGTGTACCCGGTCGCCTCGACGGTACGTCGCTCGCCGCCACCGTCGACGGCCACCGTCAAACCCGACATCACCGAGGTGGGGTCGCCCATCGCTGCCGACTCGTCGAACGATGCCTGCATCGCCGGCACCCACAGGGGCGCGTACCGCAACAGCGCATCGCCCTCGCCCGGCGCGAACGAGGTGGCGAGCGCCGCCGCATCTCGACCAACCAGAGAGGTGTAGAACGCCGTGGCGGCCTCCTCGGGGGTGGCGGCACCCACCGGCACGACAGGCGGCTCGGTGGGGAACGGCTCGTCGGCTGCCTGCCGCGCCGATTCGGCGATCGAGTACTGCAGGCTCACGAACCAGCGACCGTCGCGCTTCACCGTGGCGATGCGCACCGCGTCGAGGTCGCTGCCGAGTTCTGCGGTGGCCTCCGTCACCTGCGTCTCGGAGCCGATCGCTGCGGCCACGTCGCTGCCGAACGGGAACGCCTGCGGATCGAACCGCGCCGTGATCGATCCGGCGACCGGGGTGACCACGGCCAGATCGGGTGCCAGTTCCTCGGCACTGAGCGAGAGGTCGGCCACGTCGATGCCGATGCCCTGCAACCGGTCGAGCGACATCTGCGAACTGATAAGCCCCACCTGCTCGGCAGCCGTGCGCCCCTGGTCGAGCGCCGCCCTCAGCGCGGGCACCTCGACGGGGTCGAGCAGGTCGATCGCGCCGAGCACATCGGTGTTCTCGATCGCGGCGACCATCTCGCTGACGGCGGCGTCGGGCGAGTCGGCACCCGCCACGTCGTTGCGGCCCGCCACGACGAAGGCGAGGGAGCCCGCACCCACCAGCACGGCGACGCTTGCCGCGATACCGGCCGTGCGCCAGCCGCGCGTGCCTCGTTCGGCACGCCGCACCGCCACCTCGTCGATGGCGCGCACACTGGAGGGGGCATGGTCGGCGAGCTCGTGGAGACGGCTGCGCAGTTCGGCTTCGAAATCGGAGGTGGGGCGGAGGGAGTCGTTGGTGCTCATGTCGGGTTCCTCACTTGATGACGGCGCGCAGGTCGGCCAGGCCACGATGGATCAGGGTTCGGACGGTGCCAGGGCGGCACCCGATCAGATCGGCGATCTCGTCGTCGGGCAGATCGCACAGGTAGCGCAGCACGATGGCGGTGCGCCGGCGCTCGTCGAGCGAGCGCAGGGCGTCCTGCAGTTCGACGAGGCGTCCGTCGAGCACGGGCGCCGGAGCGTAGAGCCGCGGGGCGCGGGCGAGGCGGCGATGGATCGAGCGGCACTGGTTCACCACGGCGACGCGGAGGTAGGCCGATGGATTGTCGAGTTCGGCGATCCGCGGCCCCACCCGGCAGAACACGTCGTGCACCACGTCCTCAGCCGCGGCCGCCGACCCGGTGAGCACGTAGGCCACACGCAGCAGGTCGCGGTACGCCGTGGCATACACGGCCTCGCTTCCCGACCACTTCGGACTCACCGGTGGGGGCAGTTCGCCGGTCATCGAGACGTTCATACCCCATTCCACGCCCGAAGGGCGCGAACTGTTCCCGGAAACTTCCGAGCAGTGTCAGACTGCGGCGGCGGCAGGGCGCTCGACCGTGCCGTCGGGGCGACGGGCGAATCGGAGCGGTTCCGGCCCGTGCACCGGGCCATCGGCCGGCCAGGGCCAGCCGCCGAAGCGGGTGGCCTGGTAGTCGCGGAACGCCTGCTCCACCCCGGCGCGGTCGTTCATCACGAACGGTCCGTACTGGGCCACCGGTTCGCCGATGGGGCGACCCTGCAGCACCAGGTACTCGCCACCGCGTTCGCTCGTCACCGTCACCGCGTCATTGCACGCCAGCACGGCACCGTGGCCACTGGCCACCGCATCGCCGTCGAACGCCACGCCGTCGCCGTCGTACACGTAGACGACACGGACGGTGTCGGGGTGGTGGGCGGCCGGCATCGTCCACGACGCACCTGGGTCGACCCTGACGTTCCAGATGGCCACGTCGCTGTCGGGGCGCGACGCCCACGACCGCGGCGGTGCCGACGGGGGCACCAGCGAATCGACCGACCCGGCCACCACGGTCAGTTCGACGCCGTTGCCGGAAGTGTCGACGTACTCGGTGCGGGGCACATCGTCGGCCCACAGCATGCTGAAGTGGGGTTCGGCGAACTTGTCGTCGCGGGGCAGGTTCATCCAGATCTGGAACAGCTCGACGGTGTTCGGGGCCGTGTTGTCGAGCAGCGGGAACATCTCGGCGTGCACGATGCCGGCACCGGCGGTGAGCCACTGCACGTCGCCGTTGCCGTAGCGGGCGGCCGCCCCCAGCGAGTCGGCGTGGTCGATCAGGCCACGGCGTACGAAGGTGACAGTC
>JBIKLX010000006.1:0-45417 GCA_044359565.1 Ilumatobacteraceae bacterium | reverse complement strand
CCCAGTAGCGCACGTTGCCCACCTCGATGCCCACCTCTTCGCGTACCTCGCGCACCACGGCCTGCTCGAGCGATTCGCCCGGCTCGACGAACCCGGCGAGGCAGCTGTACATCGGCGCCCGGAACTGCACGCCACGCGCCAGCAGCGCCAACTGGTCGGGCCCCGGCTCGCCCCGGGTGACGAGTGTGATCATCGCCGGAGCGAGCCGCGGGTAAGCCATCAACCCGCAGGCCGGGCACTTCATCGAACGGTCCGACGCCGACGACTCGGTGGGGGTACCGCACCGACCGCAGAAGCGATGGGTGCGCGCCCATTCGGCGATCTGCACGGCCCGGCCGGCGATGGCCCACTCGACCTCACTGCTGCGCCCGAAGTACGAGTACAGATCGAGCGCCGAACCGTACGACGGGTCGTCGCCGTGGGGTACGTCGATGGCCCACACCGCCTCGTCGCCGTGCATGCCCAGGAAGTGCTGCGGCGCGTCGATCTCGATGCGGTCGCTCACGAACACCGAACTGCCGATGACATGGATGTAGCGATGCACCGAGACGCTGTCGGACGGGCGGTGAGCAGGAATGAAGTTCTCCACAACGCCCACCATAGGATTCCGCCATGAGCAACATCGTCATCGTCGACGCCGTCCGCACGCCCATCGGCAAGCGGGGCGGCGGTCTGTCCACCCTCCACCCCGCCGAGGTGCTCGCCACCGTCCAGAAGGCCATCGTCGAGCGCAGCGGGATCGACCCCGCCCTCGTCGGTCAGGTCGTCGGCGGCTGCGTCAGCCAGGTGGGCGAGCAGGCCTTCAACATCGCCCGCACCGCGTGGCTGTCGGCCGGCCTGCCCATGAGCGTCGCCGCCACCACGGTCGACACCCAGTGCGGCAGCAGCCAGCAGGCCACCAACCTCGCCACCGCTCTGGTGGGCAGCGGTGTGGTCGACATCGCCATCGCCTGCGGTGTGGAAGTGATGAGCCGCATCCCCATCGGCAGCAACGGCAACAAGAACCTCGGCCTCGGCGTGCCCATCCCGCGCACCTACTTCGAGCAGTACGAGATGACCAGCCAGTTCGAGGGCGCCGAGCGCATCGCCGACCACTGGGGCATCACCCGCGACGACACTGACGCGTTCGGTTTCTCCAGCCAGCAGCGCGCCGCGCAGGCGTGGGCCGAGGGCCGCTTCGACGGCCAGTACGTCACCGTCGAGTCGCCCGAGGTCGACGCCGAGGGCAAGCCCACCGGCAACACCCGCACCATCAGCCGCGACGAGGGCCTGCGCGAGACCACGATGGAGAAGCTGGCCACGCTGAAGCCCGTCGCCCGCGAGAACGGCGTGCACACCGCCGGCAACGCGAGCCAGATCAGCGACGGCGCCGCAGCCGTGCTGCTGATGACCGAAGAGCGCGCCGCCGAACTGGGCCTGCGCCCGCGTGCCCGCATCGTCGACACCTGCCTCGTCGGCGTCGACCCGGTGTTCATGCTCACCGGCCCCATCGACGCCACGCAGAAGCTGCTCGCCCGCACCGGGCTGTCGATCGACGACATCGACGTGTTCGAGATCAACGAGGCGTTCGCCTCGGTGGTGCTGGCCTGGCAGAAGGAAGTCGGCGCCGACCCGGCCAAGACCAACCCCAACGGTGGCGCCATCGCCCTCGGCCACCCACTCGGCGGCACCGGCGCGTTCCTCATGACCAAGGCGCTGTACGAGCTCGAGCGCAGCGGTGGCAAGTACGGCCTCGTGTCGATGTGCTGCGGCGGCGGCCTGGGCACCGGCACCATCATCGAGCGCCTCTGAGGCACCGACCGGCGGTAGAACGCTCGGGTGCGTCGCCACCTGATCGCTCTCACCGCCGCCGTCACGCTCACTGCCACGGCCGTCTCGTCCGCCTGCACCGGCGACGAGGCGGCTGTGTCGCGTGACGGGGCGAACGCCACCGTGGTGCGGGTGGTCGACGGCGACACCGTGCAGGTCGACATCGACGGACAGCGCGAGAAGTTGCGCCTCATCGGTATCGACACTCCCGAGACCGTGAAACCCGATACCCCGGTGCAGTGCTACGGGCCCGAGGCGTCGGCGTTCACCAAGCAGTTGCTGCCCGAGGGCACCGCTGTGCGCATCGAGCGCGACGTCGAGGCCCGCGACGACTACGGCCGTCTGCTCGGCTACGTGTACCGCGCCGACGACGGACTGTTCGTGAACCTCGAAATCGTCGCACAGGGATACGCATCGCTGCTCACCTTCCCGCCCAACGTCGCCCATGTCGACGAGTTCGTGGCCGCCGCCCGCGCTGCGGAACGGGCGAACCTCGGCCTCTGGAGCGCATGCTCGGGCTAGCGTGACGGCGATGAGTTCGCTCGTGGAACGGCTCGGCCACCCGGCCGACACGAAGGTGTTGATCATCTCGTGCGACGACCTCGGCTCGTGCCATGCCGCGAACCTGGGTGTGTACGCCGCCATCCACGACGGCCTGGCCACCTGCGCCTCGTTGATGGTGCCTGCCCCGTGGGCCCGCCATGCCGTCGCCGGGTACCGGCCGGGCGACGACATCGGGGTGCACCTCACGCTCAACTGCGAGCACGACCAGTACCGCTGGGGGCCCATCACCCACGCCCCGTCGCTGCTGTCAGGCGAGGGTGGTTTCCCCCGCAACCTGGCCGACCTGTGGGAGCACGCCGACCCGGCCGAAGTGCTACGCGAGTGCCGCGCCCAGATCGAGCGGGCCATCGCCTGGGGCATCGACGTCACCCACCTCGCCCCGCACCTCAGCGCCATCACACTGCGCCCCGAGTTCTTCGACGTCTACATGGAACTGGCCGTCGAGTTCCGCCTGCCCATCCGTCTGCCGTCGACCATCAGCACCGACCAGGCGGGCTTCCCGTTCCGCCAGCTCGCCGCCGACGAAGGGGTGCTGTTCCCCGACCACTTCGACCACGACTGGCGTCCCGGTAGCCGCGAGCGACTGTTGCAGACCCTGCGCACCCTGCAGCCCGGTGTCACCGAGGTGCACGTGCAACCGGCCGCCGACACGCCCGAGGTACATGCCCTCACGCCCAGCGCCGACGAGTGGATCGGCGACCTGCACCTCATGACCGCCGACGCCGAGGTGGCCGAACTCATCCGCGACAGCGGTGCGGTGCTGACGGGCTACCGGGCGCTCAGGGACGCGATGCGAGCCGGCTGAGCACAGCCGCCGCCTCGCCGCTGCGCAACACTTCGAACAGCACCCCGGTGTGGCCGACGGCCTTCAGTTTGCCCTGCATGAACGCCACCGAAGGGTCGGTGACGGCGTCGGCGGCTGGCACGCTGACCACCACATCGGCGTCGTCGGGCCCCTCGACGGCCTCGTCGTTCTTGCCGAACGCGACGCGGTACTGCACGGTGCCGCTCATCAGGCTCCCTCGACCCCTGAACCGACGATGCCGGCGAACAGGTCGACCTCGACCTCACCGTCGGCAGGCATGCCCACGAGCGACCGGGCGAGGATCCAGTCCTCGTAGGGGTACACCTCGGCCAACTCGTGGTCGTCAAGGCCGAACCACCACGCCTCGGTGGGGTCGACCTGGGTGGCGTGGGCGCGCAGCGCACCGCTGCGCGCCCAGAGGTAGGCACCGATGTCGAGCTTGGTGGTGATGCGGTGGTCGGCGCCGGGCCGGTCGAGCCAGGCCTGGTCGAACGGCGACTCACCACGCATGCGCAGCATGCCCTCGTGCACCGCCATGAGGCGGGCCTTCGACCAGGTGGAGTAGTAGAGCTTCGACGGCTGCCACGCCGGGCCGAGGTCGGGCCGCCAGGCGGCATCGCCGGCGCGGTCCCACGCGACCACCGAGACCTCGTGCACCTTCAGATGGTCGGGATGCGGGTAGCCCTTCTGGTCGTCGCCGTACGTGATGACCACCTGCGGGCGCTCGCGCCGGATGACCGCCACCAGGCGGGCCGCCGCCTCGTCGAGTGGCGCTGCGTGAAAACAGTCGGGGTGTTCGTTGGCGGGCGAATCGGGCATGCCCGAGTCGCGGTAGCCGAGCATCTCGACGTGATGGAAGCCGATCACCTCGGCCGCACGGGCCAGTTCGCCGGGGCGCACCTCGGCGAGCAGTGCCCGCTCCTGCTCGGGCGTGAGCCCGTGGAACGGCTGGCCCGGTTCGCGCAGGCCCGGATTCTGCAGATCGCCCTCTTCACCCCCGGTGCAGCACACGAGCACGGTGCGCACACCCTGCTGGGTGTACATCGCCAACGTGGGCGCCCCCTTCGACGCCTCGTCGTCGGGGTGGGCGTGCACGGTGAGCATGCAGAGCGACTGATCGGTCACCGCGTGAACGCTACCCAGTGGCGGCCCGTAGTATCGCCTCCGTGCCCCCGAGTCGTCTGACCCTCCCGTCGCTGTTGCTCGTCGTCGCCACACTGGTGGCCGCCGGGTGCAACGACGACGGCCGCACACTGCGCCCGGCTCGTCCCGACCAGACCGAGAGCGTGTCGACCACGGTGATGCCGACGGTCGCCGAGACCGGCGGCCTCGACCTCACCCTGCCGCCCACCATGCCACCCACGGCAGCACCCACCAGCGCGGCAGCGGGCTTCACGGTCACCGCCCCGTGGGCCGACGAATTCGCCATCGATTCCCGCTACACCTGCGACGGCCCCGATGTGGCGCCGGCGCTCACCTGGGATGCTGCGCCGGCCGGCACGCAGGAGATCGCGGTGGCCATGACCGACCTCGATCTCCCCGGATTCGTGCACTGGGTGATGGCCGGCATCGATCCGAGGTCGACCGGACTCGGCGAGGGCGAAGTTCCGGAATTCGCCTCGGTCGGCGTGAACGGCATGGGCCGAACGGCTTATTCGGGTCCGTGCACACCGGCAGGCCAGACCCACCGCTACCAGATCACCGTCTATCTGTTGGCCCAGCGTACGGAACTCGGCGACGGGGCTGCCGGGGCCGATCTGTTGGCCGCAGTACAGGGGTCGGCGTTCATGACAGCACAGGTCACCGGCGTCTATAGTCGCCCCTGAGCGCGTGGCGGCGTTCTCGTGACAACTCCTCGAGTTTCCGAGACTGGAATCGACATCGAGCAAACGCTTCCCTCCCTGCCGGTAGCGATCTTTCGCACCGACCGCGATGGTCGCATCACTGCGGCCAACGCTGCGTTTCGCGCGCTCGCGCTGAGCGGGGAGACACCGGGGGCACGCACCACTCCGTGGACCAACGCCCACCCCGCCGACCGGTCGGTGGCCGAAACTGCGTGGCGGGCCGCCGCCGACGAGGTGGCCGACCTCACCGTGGCGTTCCGGGTCTGGCACCGCGACGGGCAGTTGCGCTGGGTGCGCGCCAGCGCCAGTGCCGAGTTCGATGAGGCAGGCCGCCATGTCGGATACGCCGGTGTGGCCATCGACGACACCGACGCCATCGCCGACCGCAGCCTGCTCACCCGACTGCTCGGCGTGGTCGACCCGTCGTCCGACTCGATCATCATCCTCGACCGCAACGGCGCACCGCTGTACTGCAACACCGCGGCCCGCCGGCTGTTCGGCGTCGACGACTCGGTCGACCTGGTGCGCGACCCGGCGGTGCGAAGCCTGCTGCAGACCCTGCGCGACCAGATTCCCCGGGCGCTGCTCACTGCCTCGTCGACGGTGCAGTGGTCGGGCGAGACCATGTTCCGCAGCCCCGACGGGGTCGAGCGGCTGCTCGACGTCGACGTCGTCATCAGCCGCGACGAACAGGGCGTCATCGAGTACTGGGGTGGCGTCATCCGCGATATCACCTCGCGCAACAGGACACAGAGCGAACTGCTGCACCAGGCCACCCACGACGGGCTCACCGGCCTACCCAACCGCGTGCTGCTGTTGCGCAACACTGCCGACGCGCTCGAGCGAGTACGTGGCAGTCGTGGCCAGATCGCACTGCTGTTCCTCGACCTCGACAAGCTGAAGGACACCAACGACAATGCCGGCCACGATGTGGGGGACGCGCTGCTGGTGCAGGTGGCGCGCCGTCTGGTGCACGCCACCCGGCCCAGCGACGTGGTGGCTCGCATCGGTGGCGACGAGTTCGTCGTGTTGTGCGACGGCACGATCGACGAACACGACGCGCTCGATGTGGCCGAACGGATGCGCGTCGCCCTCTCCGGCCGCGTGATGGTCCGCGGTGTCGAGGTAGAGCTCAGTGTGAGCATCGGTGTGGCGCTCAGCAGCATGTCCATGCTCGACGGGCAACTGGGCAGCGAAGCGGCGCTCACCCTGCTGCGCAACGCCGACGCGGCGATGTACATCGCCAAGCGGCGCGGCCGCTCGCGAGTCGAGATCTTCACCGAGGCGATGCGGGCCCAGAACACCGAGCAACGCCAACTCGGCGCCGAACTCGAACGGGCGCTCGCCAACAACGAACTGGTCCTCGCCTACCAGCCCATCATGTCCACCCACAGCGGCCGTGCTGTTGGGGCCGAGGCACTGCTGCGCTGGAACCACCCCACCCGCGGCCTTCTCACCCCGGCGCAGTTCCTCCACCTCGCCGACGAGTCGGGCTCGATCGTGCCCATCGGCGACTGGGTGCTCACCCAGGCCTGCCGCGATGCCTGCGCCTGGCTGGCGGCCGGCCTGGTCGACTCGTCGTTCAGCGTGCACGTGAACGTCTCGGCCCGGCAGTTGCAGGAAGACACCTTCGTCGAGCGCGTCCTCGCCATCACCCGTTCGATGGACCTCGAACCCTCCCAACTCACCCTCGACGTCGACGAGCGCACCATCCACGACCTGCAGAGCAGCACCACCCGCGCGCTCAAGGCCCTGCGCCGCGTCGGTGTGCAGTTGTCGCTCGACAACTTCGGCGTGGGGGTGTCGTCGCTCACCGCGTTGCGTCAGTGCGGCGCCAACATCTTGAAGCTCGACGGCACGGTGGCCCGCGACCTCGGGGTCAGCAACGACGACGACCCCATCGTGCGGGCCATCATCCAGCTCGCCCATGCGCTCGACATGCAGGTGGTGGCCGAGTGGGTCACGTCGGCCGACCAGTTGCACCGGTTGCGGGTGCTCGGCTGCGACATGGTGCAGGGCTATCTGCTCGGCGAGCCCGCCGGTGCCGAGGCATTCGTGGCGCGCAGCAGCGCCGCCAACGCCACCGCCGGGGCACGCACCCTGCGCGCCCCGGTCTGACCGGCCTCAGCAGTTCGCCGAACTCAGGAGTTCACGGCGAGGCCGTCGAGGGCGTCGCCGAACTTCTCGATGGCCGCGGCCCGCCGGGTGGGCAGGTGTTCGATCGACGGTTCGCTGCCGCGGTAGCGCTTCAGGATCTGACGGGCGACGGTGACCTTGTGCACCTCGTCGGGCCCGTCGTAGATACGGGCTGCGCGAGCGGCGCGATACATGCTCTCGAGCGGCAGGTCGGTGGTGTAGCCGAGCGAGCCGTGGATCTGGATGGCGCGGTCGATGACGTTGTAGAGCACCTTCGCGCCCCAGAACTTGATGACGCCGATCTCCACCCGAGCGTCGCTGTAGTGCTTTCCCGCAGCGTGCAACTGGTCCATCTTCCACGCGGCCTGCAGGGTGAGCAGCCGGGCCGCCTGCATCTCGGCGTAGCTCTCGGCGATCCAGTCCTGCACCATCTGCTTCTCGGCCAGCAGCGAGCCGTGGGTGTAGCGGGTGAGGGCCCGTTCGCACAGCAGGTCGAACGCACGCTGGCTCTGGCCGAGCCAGCGCATGGCGTGGTGGATGCGGCCCGGGCCGAGCCGCTTCTGGGCCAGGGCGAACCCCTGGCCGATGCCTGCCTCGCCGCCGACGATGTGGTCGAACGGCACACGCACGTTGTCGTAGATGATCTCGGCGTGGCCGCCCGGCTCGCCCGTCTTGTGATCGGGCTCGCCCATGGTGGGCACATCGCGCACGATGTTCACGCCCGGCGTCTTCGTGGGCACGAGGATCATCGAGTAATTGCGGTACGGCGTCTCGTAGTCGCCGGTCTTCACCATCACGATGAGGATGTCGCTGATCGACGCGTTCGACGAGAACCACTTGTGGCCGTTGATCACCCACTCGTCGCCGTCGCGCACCGCCTGGGTGCTGAGCAGTGTGGGGTCGGCGCCTGCGCCGGGCTCGGTCATCGAGAAGCAGCTGCGGATGGTGCCGTCGAGCAGCGGCTGCATCCAGCGCTCGCGCTGTTCGGGCGTGCCACCGACGGCCAGCAGCTCGGCGTTGCCGCTGTCGGGCGCGTTGTTGCCGAAGATGCTGGGCGCGTAGACGCATTGGCCGAGGATCTCGTGCATCAGGCCCAGCTTCACCTGACCGAACCCGAGGCCACCCATGTCGGGAGGCAGATGCGCCGCCCACAGGCCCTGGCGCCGCACCTCGGCCTTCAGCGGGTCGGTGAGCTGCTTGAACCGGGCACGACCCTCGGCGCTGCGCCACAGGTCGGACACCGCCTCGAGCGGGATGATCTCGTCGCGTACGAACGCGCGCATCCAGTCGAGCTTCTCCTGGAACTCTGGTTCGGTCTGGAAATCCCATGCCATCGTGACGTACCCCCGTGTCGTCGCCTGCCCCGGCGACTGTAGCGGCGCTTCGTACACTGGGCGTCCTTGCTCGCCGTCGCCGATCTGGTCACCACACTCGCCACCTTGCTGGTGCTGGGGTTCATCACTTCACGACTGGTGGGTGGCCTGCGGGCCACGCGTAGCCCGTCGGGCCGGGCGGTGCTCGCCGGGGTGCGCAGCCGCCTTGGCTGGCGACACGTGTGGCCCGTGCCCGTTCTCCTGGCCGTCGTGCTGGCCGCCGCCACCCTGGCAATGCAGGTGCCTGGCCTCGACTGGGGGTGGTGGACGGCACTCGGTGGCGATGGGAACCCGGTGTTCGGTTCGTCGCAGGCCACCGCCGGTACGGCGTTGGAGTGGACCGTGCCGCTGGTGTTCATGACCATGCTGCTGCCGGCGCTGCCGCTGTTCGCCAACGCCGAGGAACGCATCTTCCGCTCCGGGGCCGAGCGCTGGAGCCCGGCGCGACGGGTGCTGAAGACCCTCCAGTTCGGGATGGTGCATGCGCTGATCGGCATTCCCCTCGGGGCAGCCCTGGCGCTGTCGATCGGCGGCGCCTACTTCATGTGGGTGTATCTGCGCGAGTTCGCCACCACCGGGTCGCCGCAGGCGGCGACGCTCGAGTCGACAACTGCGCACACGGTCTACAACGGTGTCATCATCGTGCTCGTGTACATCACCGTCATCTGGGTGGCCGTCGCAGGATCTGCGCCGGCATGAGTTCCGACGCCACCTCCCCCGTCGACATCGACATCGTCCGCGACCTGGCCATCACGGTCACCTTCGCCGACGGAGAGGTGTGCACGTTCCCGGTGGATGGACTGCGAGCCGTGTGCCCCTGCGCATCGTGCCGGGGCTGGCGCGAGCGCGGTGAGGTGGCCTGGCCGCGGCCGGGCATGCCCGACACGATCAGCGTGCGCGACGCCGAACTGAACGGTGCGTGGGGCCTGTCGATCGACTGGAGCGACGGGCACAGCACCGGCATCTACGCCTGGGAGGTACTGCGCCGCTGGTGGGACAACGGCATGGTGGCCGGCCTGGTGGGCGACCCCGTACCCGACACCGACCCTCGGTAGCCTGAGCGACGATGAGCCTGCCTCCGCCGCCTCCCCCGTCGGTTCCGCAGCCTGCGTCGGCCCCTCCCCTGCCGCGCTGCTACCGGCACCCCGATCGCGAGGGGGGCCGCAGTTGCACCCGCTGCGGCAAGTCGGCCTGCAGCGAGTGCCTCGTGCAGGCAGCGGTCGGTTCGCACTGCGTCGACTGCGCCAAGGCCAGCCGGCCCGACGCACGAACCCGCGCCACCTACTGGAACGCCGGTCAGTTGATGCTGGTCACCAAGGCGCTCATTGCCGTGAACGTGATGGTGTTCGTGCTCGTCGCCATCGCCGACCCGAAGTCGCTCACCGGTGGTGCCGTCACCGAGATGCAGTTCCGGCTGGGGCTGAACAAGCTGCTCCTCTCGGTCACCCACGAGTGGTACCGCCTGGTCACCTCCGGCTTCCTGCACTTCGGGTTCATCCACATCGGGTTCAACATGCTGCTGCTGTACCAGCTCGGCCAGATCCTGGAACGGGCGCTCGGCCGGCTTGGCTTCGGCCTGCTCTACACCGCCGGCCTGCTCGGTGGTTCGTTCGGTGTGATCATCCTCAACGGCGACAGCCGGGCCATCACCGGCGGCGCATCGGGCGCGGTGTTCGGTCTGATGGCAGCCGCAGCCATCGGCATGCATCGCCAGGGCATCAACATCTTCCGCACCGGCATCGGCACCACGCTCATCTTGAACCTGGTGCTCACGTTCACCATCTCGGGCATCTCCATCGGCGGTCACCTCGGCGGCGCCGTCGCCGGAGCGATCTGCGGCTGGTTCATGCTGGCACCGCGTCACCGCCGCACAGGGCCCGCCTGGCAGGTGTTCGCCGTGCCGGCCGCGGTGATCCTCGTCTCGGTGGTGGGCAGCGTGGCCCTCACGCTGGCGGTCTGAACTTCGACCGCCGCAGCCTGTCACACCGGAGCGGGCACCTGCGGGGTAGGTGTACCGGTCGTGGTGGTCGAGGTGGTCGACCGGCGGCCGCCGGCGAAGAAGGCGATCGACACCGGTACGAGGTACGCGAAGTAGGCGATGACACGGATGCGCTCGGGGTCGCTCGACCAGCCGAACACGCCCGCCAGGAAGTCGTAGAACCAGCCGCTGGCGAACGGGCCCGACTCGACCACCCACGACGGCTCGGCCAGCCAGCCCTCGATGCCGAGCAGTTCGCGGAACTCGTGCACCGCCTTGGCGAACAGGCCGGCGGCGAACAGGATGAGCAGCGCGCCGGTGATCTGGAAGAAGCGGCGCAGGTTCAGGTTGCTGCCGCCGCGGTACACCATCACGCCCAGCACGGCCGACACGGCCAGGCCCAGCAGGCCACCCACCACCACCGATGCGCCCGACGACGAACCGGTCTCGGCGCCGAGCAGGAACAGCACGGTCTCGAAGCCTTCACGGGCGACGGCACCGAAGGCGACGAGCGCGACAGCGGTGGACGACGAATCGGCCGCGGCGTCGAGCTTGCCGTGCAGTTCGGCCGACATGCTGCGCGTGTTCTTGCGCATCCAGAAGATCATCCAGGTGAGCACAGCGGCAGCGATGATGGCAAGGGTGCCCTCGATGGCCTGTTCGGCCTTGCCCTCGAACTCGCCGATGGCGAGATGGAACGCGGCACCGGCGACGAGGCACACCAGGGCGGCAATGCCGGCTCCCACGGCCACCGCAGGGAACAGCGACCGGCGGCCGGTCTTCGCGAGATAGGCCAGCACGATGGCCAGCACGAGTGAGATCTCGAGGCCCTCGCGCAGTGTGATCAGAAAGCTCGCACCCATGGCGACTCCAGTCGGCGGTCGGTCACCGGTCAGGTAGCCCTACCCAGTGATGTAAAGCAAGCCTTACACGCGTCGGGTGGATGCGCAAGTCACTCAGGCCCGGCGCACCTCGACCCGGGCATCGTTGAAACAGGCACCGTCGGCCAGGACATCGGACGTCGCCGGGGTGAGCACGTTCACGCCTCGACCGTCGGTATGGCGGCCGAGCCAGATGCCCTTGGCCATCACGACGACGCCGGGCCGTGTGGCGTCGCCCACCTCGAGCCGGGCGCGCACCTCACCGAGGTCGTTCACCACCACCACGTCGTCGCCCACCGTCAGGCCGCGGGCAGCGGCATCGGCGGGGTGCAACAGCACCGTGGGCTCGGGGCTCTGGAACTCGCCGAACATCGAGTTCACCAACCGCGAGGTGGCGGGCGTGATGAGCGCCAGCGGGAACGACGAATCCGGAGCGATGTAGCGGGGCGCCCCGTGCACCGGGTCGACCAGACGGGCCCGACCCTCGAACGGCAGCGTGTCGACGAACTGGGTGCAGGCCACCTCCACCTGGCGCGGGCCGGCGTCGTCGATCACCGCGGCCCGGGCAGCAGCACCGGTGGGCACGTCGGCGGCCCACGCCATGGCCAGGCGGTCGGCGAGGGCCAGGCCGAACTCGTCGTTCGAGCGACTTTCGCCCACCCGGTCGATGACCGCCCGCACCGGTTGCACCGCGTGCGTGCCGTAGCTGGTCATCACATCGTCGATCTCGAACGCAGTGGTGGCGGGCAGCACCACGTCGGCGTAGCGGGTCGTGTCGGTGAGCACCTGTTCGTGCACCACGGTGAACACGTCGTCGCGCGAGAAGGCGGCGATGACCGCCGTCTGGTCGGGGCACATCACCACCGGATTCGCTCCCTGCACCACCAGCACCTGGCACGGGTCGTCGCTGCCCGGGGCCAGCCAGCGCCCCACCTCATGGAGGTTCACGCTGCGACGCTCGGGCATCTCGAACTGTGGCCAGCGGCGGTCGAGGTGCACCCCGGGCACCCGGGTTGATCCGATCACCCCGCTGCCGGGCGTGCCGAACTGGCCGAGCAGCACCGGCAGGGCCAGCACCGCCCGGCACGCCGCACCGCCGTTCGCACTGCGTTCCTGACCCCAGCCGATGCGCAGCATGGCCGGGCAGGTGTCGGCCCACCACTCGGCAAGCGTGGCGATGTCGTCGGCCGACAGGCCACACACCTCGGCGGCCCGGTCGAGCGTCCACTCCTGGGCCACGGCCAGGAACTCGTCGACACCGTCGGCGTGCCGAGCCAGGAACATGTCGTCGAGCCTGCCCTGGTCGTGCCAGTGGTGGGCCAGCGCGAGAGCCAGCGCAACATCGGTGCCGGGCCGCACGGCGAGATGCAGGTGGGCGCGCTGGGCCATGGCGGTGCGACGCGGATCGACCACCACCACACGTGCACCGCGGTCGACGGCCTGCTGCACCAGTGGGGGGAAGTGGGTGTTCGACACCGTCGGGTTGGCACCCCACACCACGACCAACTGCGAATCGATTACCTGTGTGGGCTCGGCCGAGGCCATCGAGCCGAACACGCTCGCCCAGGCGGCGCCCGCCGTGGCGGCACAGATGGTGGGCGCCACCTCGGTAGCGCCCAGCGCGGCGAACAGCATCTCGGTGCCGCTCGACTGCTCGAGCAACGGCACCGACGAGTTGTAGGTGAACCCCACCACCCCGTCGGGGCCGACCGAGTCGAGGGTGGCGCGGATACGGCCGGCCACCAGGTCGAGGGCTTCGTCCCACGAGCACGGCCGGAACTCGCCCGACCCCTTCGACCCGACGCGCACCAGTGGCGTGAGCACCCGTTGGGGCGCATAGACCCGCTCGGCGTGCCGTTTCACCTTGGCGCAGATCCAGCCCTGGGTGTGCGGGTTGTCGGGTGCCGCGTCGATGTCGGTGATGCGGCCGTCCGTGACGGTGACCGACAGCGAGCAGGCATCCGGGCAGTCGAGCGTGCACACCGTGGTGTGCACCCGGACATCGGCGAGTGTCATGGGGTCAGTTGTAGCCCAGCAGTGCCGGGGCAGCAACCGGGTTCAGGCTGCGATGCGACGCGACCGGCGGGTCAACGCCAGTGCGACGCCTCCCACCAGCACTGCACCGGCCGACACCTCGACCAGGAGGCGTTGGTGCTCCGACCCGGTGATGGGCATCGCCCGCTCGGCTACGGGCGGGATGAGGACCTGGTCGATGAGGTTGACCATGCCGTTGCACGCGCTGATGTCGCTGGCAGTCACCTCGGCGGCGTCGTTCAGACGCACCGTTCCACCGGTCCGCGTCACCGAGATGGCGTGACCGGAAATGGTGGTGATGTGATCGACGGCACCAAAGGCTGCCGCGTCGAACTCGCTGGGCAACAGGTGGTAGGCGACGATGTCGCTCATCAGGTTCGCATCGTCCATCGCCTGTTGCTCGCTGATGCCCAGATCGACGAACGCGGCGCGGAACGCAGCGTCGCTCGGAACGAGGACGGTGGTGTGCGCGTCGTTGCACGCATCGACCAGGCCTTCGAAGCCGGTCACCTCCAACGCCTCGACGAAGATCGACAACTCGGGATCACCCGATGCAATGGCGGCGATGGGCGCGCCGGCCTTGGCCTTCGCCTCTGACGGGTCGGCATGCACCGTCGACACGCCCAGCGCACCGAGCGCGCCGAATGCGCCCAGGGTGACGGCTGCGATGAAGAGTCGGTGATGCATCGGGAACTCCTGGGGACCACGCGCTCGCGAGGGTCCGGCATCGTCGATGGTCCGGCTGCGCCGGAGGATGCACGGAGGTGGTCGGTCAGGGGTACGAGCGTCGGGCGACGATGTTGCCGTTGGGGTCGAGCACGAAGACGGTGTCGCCTCCGTTGTTCCATACAGCCGACCCCGACTCACACCAGTAGAGGTCGGCCGTGCCGTCGACGCCACAACCGGTGCGCAGTCGCACCGAGGCTCCGGGAGTGAGCACGTACCCGGCCGGGAACAGGTACCGGTGCGAGGCGGAGTTGTCCTTCACGCCCCAGCCCGTGAGGTCGACCGACTGACTGCCGGTGTTGGTGATCTCGACGTACTCCTGGGTGAGGGCCTGCGTGTCGTCGCCCGGCGGATCGGCTTCGATGGCGGTGACAGCGAGCGAGGCCGTGGTGGGTGTTCCGCACGCGCCCGGGTTCCAGAGGCCGAGTTGCTCGCCCTCGGCCGCGGTCTGCGCCCGGTCGAGGGTGTCCTGGCGGGCCGTGTCGGGTGGGTAGGGACGCGACAACGCCAGCCCGTACCGCACGAGCGCCTCGTTCACCGACACCCCGTCGGCCTCCACGTAGCGCAGCAACCGGCCGTAACGATCGCGGTCGGTGCGATCGGCCACCAAGACCACGTCGGCGGCACCCAGCAACAGCGTCTCGAGCGCTGCCTTCGAGCGATCGGCCTGGCACTCGCCCACCTCGGGTGCGTCGATACCGGTGAGCCGAATCCGTTCGAGCACGCCGTTCACGGTCATCGAGAACGTGTCGCCGTCGTGCACCGAGACGTCGTCGCGCATCGGCCGGCTGACAGCGGAGGTGGCGACCGTGGAGGTGGCGTCGTCGGATGTAGCGCCGGTGACGATCGGTTTCGACGTGGCGACGGTCGGCTTCGAAGGCGCCACGGTGGGCTCAAGAACCGTGTCGGCGGGTTCGACGGCGGACGAGTCGGTCGATGCCGCAGTGGTCGACCTGTCGGTGCGACCGGGCGGAGCGCCCTCGCCCGCGGCGACGCAGGCGGTGGCCACCATCAGACAGGCGACGATGCCAGCGCTGTACCACACTCTCACGACAAACCGGGCCACAGGCGCTCGCCCAGCCCGCTGGCCCGCACCGTGCGGCGGCCCACCACCTCGTCGAGCGACTCGGCGCTGCCCACCACGATGACGCCAGCCCGTGCCCGAGTGACGGCGGTGTACAGCAGTTCGCGCGAGGCCAGCCGCGACCCGACGGGTGGCAGCACCACCACGGCCTGGTCGAACTCGGAGCCCTGGCTCTTGTGGATGGTCATCGCATGCACCGTGGCCGCCGCCTCGAGCCGTGACGGGGCGACGAACATCGGGTCGGTGGTGGTGGGGAATGCAACCATCGGCCGACCGTCGAGCAGCACCACCACGCCGAGATCGCCGTTGAACAGCCCGAGCCGGTAGTCGTTGGCCGTGATGATGATCGGCCGACCCGGATACCAGCCCGACGTGGGTCGCCCGGTGGCGGCGAGCCACCCCTCGATGCGCTCGTTCCAACGTTCGACACCCATCGAGCCCATCCGGTGCGCGCACAGCACGCGGGCTGCGTCGAGGCCGTCGAGTGCTGCCACCGCGTCGCCGGCGGCAGCCGCATCGGCCACCGCCACGACCACGGGTTCGACGATGGCGCGGACGGCGTCGATGGCGGCGTCGGGTTGCGGGTACCAGTCGACCGAGCCACGCGGCGCACCGGGCCCGCCGCCCTCTGCCAGCACGGCACGAGCGCCTGCTGCGTCGCCGCTGCCGATGGCGCGGGCGAGCCGGTCGATGGGCGATCCGGGCGGGAAGCGGCGGCTGACGGTGAGCACGGTGATACACGATGCGAGCGGACCTGCCGGCGCAGGAGCGGCTGCATCGCCGTCGGCCCCGGCGAGCATCGGGCCGGCGAGGTCGGCCAGCACCGAACCGGCGTCGACGCTGGCCAACTGCCCCGGATCGCCCACCAGCACCACCCGGGCGCCGGGGCGCACCGCGTCGAGCAGATGCGCCATGAGGGGCAACGACACCATCGACGTCTCGTCGACGATGACCACATCGTGCGGCAACGGCTGCTGACGGTGATGCCGGAAACGGCTCGACGACTCACCCACCGCGCCGAGCAGGCGGTGGACGGTGGAGGTCTCGGCCGTGGAAATTGCCTGGGCGATGTCGTCGGGTAACTGCGCCGCGGCATCACGGAAGGCTTCGCCGAGCCGCGCTGCGGCTTTGCCGGTGGGTGCCACCAACGCCACCCGGAGCGAACCGAGTGAGCGAGCCAGCGTGGCCAGCAGGGCCGCCACCGTGGTGGTCTTGCCCGTGCCCGGTCCGCCCACCAGCACGGTGAGGCCACCCTCACCGGCGGCTTCAACCGCACGGCGCTGCTCGGCCGACAGCGACCCGTCGAACAGCGAGTCGAGCAACGAGAGGTCGGCTTCGATGGCCGCCGCGGGGGTCGAGGCGAAGCCGATGAGGTGGTCGGCAACAGCGGTCTCGTAGGCGTGATAGCGCTCGAGGTACAGCAACGAGCCGCGCAGCACCAGCGGGGCGGGCATTCCCGTGACCAGTGGACTCTCGGCGACAGCTGCCAGCCACGAGTCGGCGGCGGGCCAGACGACAGGTACCGTCGACTCGGTGGCCGACGCCACCGACGCCACCGTGCGCAGGTCGATGCACACATCGCCGTAGCGCGGTGCCCGCGCAGCCAGTGCGGCGGCGAGCAGCACTTCGGGTCGGGTCTCGCCCCCGAGTCGACCGAGCGTGGCGGCCACGTGCACCTCGGCTGGCGACAGTTCGCCCGCCTCGCGCCAGGGTTCGAGCAGGTCGACGAGGTCACGCATCGGACGACTCCCCCGCGAGCAACCGGTCGAGTGCCTCGACCGCGGCGCTGGGTGGCTGCCACCAGAACACGCCGCGGGCATCGTCGGCGGCGGTGGCGGTGGCGGTGGCGGTGGCGGGCACCATGCCGCGGACGAAGAGATACGCAGCCCCGCCGAGGTGGACGCGTGGCTCGTAGTTCACCAGGCGCCAGCGGAGCATGCGGTGGAGCGCCACCAGATACAGCGCTGCCTGCAGCGGGTAGTGGTGGTGCGCCATGGCCGCGGCCATATCGGTACGCCCGTACGGGTTGTCGCGACCCAATTGGTTGGTCTTGTAGTCGGCCACCCAGAACCGGGTGCCGTCGTCGGAGCGGGCGACCAGGTCGATGGAGCCGGTGAGGACGCCATCGAGCGGGAAGTCGTACGCACCACCCGCCATGGCCCGCGCCCACGGCGCGAGCAGGTCGTCGGCGGGCAGATGCTGCGCCAGCACGGTGCCGATACGTGCTGCCGTGAGACGACCGAGTGGAAGGTCGAAGTCGAGTTCGTTCAGCCGGTCGGCGGGCGCCAGGTCGGCCAGTCGCATCGAGCCCACCGGCCCGCCGAGGGGCGCTTCGATGGCAGCCTGCAGGCCGGCGGCGAGCTCGGCCGCGCCGATGCGCAGCGAGCGGTACTGCAGCGATGCCGCACACTGTTCAGTGAGGTCGGCGAGCAGAGTGGCGCTGGTGAAGTCGACCTGTTCGAGCACCTGGTGCACCAGGGTGCCGAACTCGGTGCCGCCCGGCGCATCGCCCAACGGCAACGGTGCCCTGTGCGGCGCGGCCGGTTCGCCGGTGTTGGTTTCGCCGGTGCCGGGTTCGCCGGGGCCGGCTTCATCGGTGCCGCCCTGCACGGGCTGGTCGAACTCGACGGCATCGGCCACAGCCTTCACACCGCTGAACGACCACACCCGCCAGGCCCGGTCGAGCACGCGGTCGGTGGTGGCCGCTACCAACGGCACCGGCTCGACGGCGTCGTCAACGGCGGCTGGCGTCGGCAGTACCCCGGCGCGCACCGACGCGACACCGATGGTGCCGACCGACGACTCGGCCAGCGGTCGGAGGTCGGCGAGGCTCGCCGGCGGGGCCGCGGTGCCCAGGGCGTGCTGCAGCAGGTCGCCGAGCACGCCGGTGCCGCTCGAGACCGGGGCCCACCACAGCATGCAGCGGTGCTTGGCCCGGGTGAGCGCCACATACAGCAGGCGGCGCTCTTCGCCGGCTGCCTCTGCCTTCGCCGCGGAGAGCAGCCCTGCGGCGGCGCGAGTGTCGTCGCTGCCGGCCACCCACGACGCGTCGATCAGACGTCCATCAGCCAGGGAGGCGTGCTTCACCGATGCCTTTCCACTGGGCACGGCCCAGAGCGTGGGGCACAACACCACCGGATACTCGAGGCCCTTGGCGCGGTGCACCGTGAGCACCTGCACGGCGTCGTCGTCGCGGTCGATACGACGCGACACCACCGAATCGGCGTCGTCGACGTTGCCGAAGGCAGCGGCATCGGCCAAGAGGCGGCGCAGGGAAGCGGCCGATGCCGGGCGCGCCCCCGTGGCCGTGTGCAGCAGCTCGGCGATGTGTTCGAGGTCGGTGAGATGTCGTTCGCCACCGCGCCGCGACAGGACGCGGGCGCCGAGGCCGTGAGCACGCGCCGCAGCAAGGAACGCTGCGACCCCGCGACGCGCCAGCAGGGCCGACCAGTCGCCGAGCAGTTCGTGGAGGCCGGCGAGATCGGCGTCGGTGTAGGCGGCCACCTCGGTGGCCGAGTGCCCCATGAACCAGCTCAGCGCAGCGGCGCGAGCGGCGCGCTGCGAACCGGGCCGTTCGAGGGCCCGCAGCACGAGCCGCCACTGCTGGGCGGCATCGGTGTCGAGCACGCTGGTGGCCCCGGCAGTGGCGGCAGCGATACCGGCATCGGCGAGGGCGGCGACCACCCGATTGGCATCCGCGTTACTGCGGACCAGGACGGCGATGTCGCGGGCACACAGCGGGCGTCGGCCGGCGTCGCCTTCGTCGATGTGCGGGGCGGCACCGAGCAGACGGCCGGTGACCGCCACGAGGTCGGCCATCACCGCTCGGCGCGCCTCGCCGGCGGAGAGCTTGTCGGCACCCGGCGGCACCATGCGCAGCTCGATGGGCGACGCTGCGCCATCGGCGCCGAGGGCCACCGCCTCGAGGCGGCTCGACCGGTTCGCGTCGGCGGGCTCGACCGGCTGGAACTCGACGTCGTCGGAGCCGAAGGTGAACCCTCGGAACATCCGGTCGAGACCCTCGAGCAACGGGCCGTCGGAGCGCCGGTTCACGCTGAGCGACCGCACGCTGGCGGCCGCGCTGCGGGCGTCGAGATAGGCCGACAGTTCGGCGCCGCGGAAGCGGTAGATCGACTGCTTGGGGTCGCCCACCAGCACCACCGCTGGCGCGTCTTCGCCGCCCACGAATGCGTGCGCGAACAGGTGCCACTGCACGCGGTCGGTGTCTTGGAACTCGTCGATGAGCACCACTCGGTAGCGAGCTCGCAGTGCGGCCACCAGCGAGGCCGACTCGGCCCCGATCAGCAGATCGCGGGTGTCGACCACCACCCGGTCGAGCGTGCGACGCTGCGACCTGGCACGGCGGGCGATGACGAGGTCGTGGGCCTGGTCGACCAGATCGGCTGCCACCATCGCCCGCTGCCGGCGGCGCGGCTCGGCGGTCATCCGCTTCGAGATCTCCTCGTCGGGGTCGTAACGCTGCATCTGTGCATCGGGCAACTGCAGCCGGGTGCCGACGGCGGCGGCGAGTCGGTCGGGCGCCACGAACTCGACCACCTCGTGCTGAGGGTGGTCGGGTGTGGCGTGGGCGATGAGCAGATCGTTCACCACCTCGTCGACGTCGTCGGTTCGCCGCTCGATGGGCAGGTCGCCGAGGCCATCGCCGGCCATGGCGAGCACCCGCCCGCAGAACCCGTGGATGGTGGTGATGGTGGCAGCGTCGAACTCGGCCACCGCGGTGCGCAGTCGCGCGATGCGTCGGACGAGTTCGTCGGGGTGGTCGACGCGCGCCACTGCCGCCAGGACCAGATCGTCACCAGGATCGGTACCGCGTTCGAGTGCGTCGGCCACCTCGACCAGGCGGGCCCGCACCCGGCCGCGCAGTTCGGCGGTGGCGGCATCGGTGAAGCTGACGATGCACAGCGCGGCCACTGGCGTATCGAACTCGGCCACGAACCGCACCGCCAGCGCACTGAGCGCATAGGTCTTGCCCGTGCCCGCGCTGGCCTCGAGCACCGACAGCCCCGACGGCAGCGGCCCGTCGACAGCGAAGGGAACCGGATCAGTCATCGTCGACCTCGCTGACCCCGTCGAACTCATCGGCCACTTCGGGCTCGTCGGACTCGCCGACAGCGCGGGCAGTGCGAGCGAAGGTGCCCCACACCCGCTCGGCCCAGCGCTCGACGCGCGAACCACCGCTACCCCATTCGTCGCCGGTCTCGTCGGGGCGCGGCGGCAGGGCGAGCAGATCGTCGAGATCGATGTCGCCGAACACGAACTGCACCCAGCGGTCGTCGCGTTCGCCCCTGGAGTACATGCCGCCGTCGCCCCATGCGTCGGCCGCTGCTTTGCGGTCGCCGCGGTGCAGGGCTTCGGTGGTGGCCGGGAAGGCCGGGACGATGTCGATGCCGGCACGATCGGCGAGGTGGACGATGCAGGCCAGTGCCTCGGCAGCGTGCTCGGCCGACAGCAACTGCCACCGCTCGGTGGCCACCGCAGGCTTGTCGGCCTTGCCAGCAGTGCCCACGACGAGGGCCTGCCAAGGCTGGTCGGGGAATGCCGTACCGAGCACGGCAAGATGCAGCCAAGCCGCAATGCGGTTCTTGAGCGCCAACTTCGACACGCTGGCGGCCACCACCACATGGCCGTGCACACCCGGCACCTCACCGTGCAGTCGGCGTCCGTCGGGAAGGGTGATGTCGACGAGGTGGGTGGTTGACGCGTGCGGTACGCCCTCGGCGTCGAGCACGGTGTTGCGGGCCACGCTGACGAGGTCGGCCCGCGTGCGGGCCCGACCGAGCACCCGCTCGCCGAAGGCGAACGGAGGCAACGCGCCGCCTGCCCGTTCGACCTCGGCCCACTGCTCGATGGCCGCGTCGACCACGTCGGCCTCGTCGGAGTCGAGACCCAGACGTACCGACAACAGCGCATCGGCGACCTTCCACGAGTCGAGGGCGTCGGCTGCCAGCGGCACCAGATCGTCGGGCTCGGCCGCGTCGTCGTCGAGCACCATCGCGAGCCGGAGCGAGAGGAACTGCCGAACCGGCGTGGTGAGCGCGGAGTAGAGCGAACCGATCGTCAGGTCGTCGGCGACGACCACCGGCAGTGGTTCGGGGAGGAACGCCGGCGTCGCCGTCTGCTGGCGGCGCTGCACGGCCGCCTGGCACGCCACGACGTCGAACCCCCAGGGGCCGTCGACACCGAGTGCTCCTGCCTGGAAGTTGCGCTCGGACCAGGCCTGGCGCGGATGCTCGAGCGCAATGGCGTCGCTGGCCCGCGAGGCCTCGGCCCGTGGACCGTCGGACGGCGCGACGACCGAGGCGTCGATGAGATCGACGAGTTCGGCGAGCGCCACGGTGGGCGGCACCTCGACGTTGGTGCGCAGGTCGCGCCCGTTGCTGCAGATGACGAGATGTTCGCCCGCTGCAAGCAACGCGTCGAGTAGCTGAGCCCTCGTCTCGCTGCGCGCATCGCGGTCGCCCACCACCGGCGACGTGGCCGTGAGGTCGTCGGCCGCAGCCGCGCCGCCGCCGGCATCGGTGTCGAGGCCGAGCAGGCACACCACCCGGTACGGCACGCCGCGCTGGGCGGTGAGCGACGACAGGGTGATGGCTCCGGAGCCGAACCGGGGCCGCCCCGACCGGCCGCCGAGTCGCTCGGCCAACAGCATCGCCATCTGCTCGGGTGGCACCGGGCGGTTGCTGGGCACACCTCCCGCCGCGGCGTCGGCGGCGAGCCGGGTGAGTTCGGTCTCGAGCCGGTGCCAGTGCCAGCTGTCGGCATCGTCGAGGGTGCACAACTGCAGCGCTGCAGCGCGCAGCGCCTCGCACCACTCGGCCACCGACTGCTCGACCGCCAGCGTCTCGGCAGCCCGTCCGAGGCGGTGGACGAAATCGGCCAGGTCGCCGGCCAGGGCGAGGTCGTCGCCCTCGATATCGCCATACGGCACGGTGTGACCGGGCCCGAGCCGAGCACCCGCATCGGCCATCGCCGCCCCGACGAGCAGTTGGTCGAGGCCGGCCTGCCAGGTTGCGGCGGTGTACTGAGCAGGCAGCCCGTACGGCACGCGCTGTGCGGCGTCGATACCCCAGCGGATGTGCACGGCATCGACCCACTCGACGATGCGACCGAGACGTTCGGCGGTGAACCCGAACCGGCGGCTGACCGGTGGGCGGGCGGCGAACGAGAGCACATCGCCTGCCCGGAAGCGGCCGTCGGTGAAGCCGAACAGGGCAACCAGGGCGTCGAGCAGCGGGATGTCGGTGCGCAGTGAGCGATCGGCCACACGCACCGGCAGGGCAGGAACGGCGCCCCCAGGACCGTCGCCGCCGAACACCGCCTCGGCGATCGGGGCGACCGCGGCCACATCGGGGCACAAGATGGCGATGTCGCGCGGTTCGAGCGGTGCATCGCCGGGAGGGGCGGGCGCGTCGAGCAGGCGCAGCAGTACGTCGCGCAGCACCTCCACCTGGCGGGTGAGGCCGTGGCACCGATGCCACTGCACGCTGCGGTCGTGGGCGGAGAGCCGCGGGCGGAGGTCGGCACCGCCGGCTGCCGGCGCACCCGGCGGGTCGATGTCGGTGCGCAGAGCGGCCTGCAGCCGCGCCAACAGGGGCGTCTGTTCATCGATGGCCGGTGCCGCCGCGGCCACCGACTCGATGGAGGCACCCGATCGCTGGGCGGCGGCGCGCAGCAGCAGGTGCGCCTCGCGCGGCGCCCGGGCCCACGTGCGCGCCAGTCGGTGCGCCACCACCTCGGTGCTGGGGTCGGCCGAGCGGAGCAACGATCCGACGCTGAGCGACGCCGCCGGGCCGGCGAGCCGTTGCCACCACGCCGACGACGGCACCGGCGCCAGCAGGTGGACCTCGCGTCGACTGGCCAGCGCGGTGAGGACCTCGAGGTGGGGGGCGGGCAGGCTGGCCAACCCGAACAGCAGCACACGCTGGGGCACCTCGGGCTCGACTCGACCGGCGCGCAGTGCAGCGATGTCGTCGGCGATGCGGGCGGCGTCGCTGGGCACTCCCCAGCGCTCGACGAGCAGGCGCCACAGTTCGGGCTGCCACAGCAGCGACGAAGCCAACGGATCGCCTGCCGCGTCGACGTCGGTGCCCCGCTCCCAGGCAGACACCATCGGCACGCGGTGCAATGCGTAGCGATCGAACAGGTCGGCGATGGCGCGTGCCCGCACGGCATCGGCGGGCAGGCCGAGGCGGTGGGCGTGTTCGTGCAGCAGATCGTGGAGGGCCCAGGTGAGGGGGCCGATCGACCACGGCGAGTCGACCTCGGTGCGGCCGATGGCACGTCGCACGAGCGCGCCCGGGAAGACGAACTCGATGTTCGTGGCGATGCCGTCGGCCGCCGCGGACGACGACACACCGAGCCGCTCGGCGAGGCGACGCACCAGCCAGGTGCGCACACCGTCGCCGGGAACAGCGACGAGATCGTGGGCGAACGGATCGGCCGGTGGCGTGGCCAGCACCTCGGCTGCCCGGTCGGCCAACGCGACGAGGTGATCGGAGACCAGCAGATGCAGGGTCATACCCGCACCCCCGGCTGGACGATGGTGGAGCCGCCACCCGCCGGGCGTCGGCGCACCTCGATACCGGTGGGCAACTGCTGCTTCATCGCCTCGACATGAGTGATGGCACCCACCATGCGGCCGCTGGCGCGGAGGTGGGTGAGGGCGTCGATGGCATCGTCGAGTGATTCGGGGTCGAGTGAGCCGAAGCCCTCGTCGACGAACAGTGCTTCGAACACCCGGCCCGACCCAGAGCCACCCTGGCTGACCACATCGGCCAGGCCGAGGGCGAGAGACAGCGACGCCTGGAACCGTTCGCCGCCCGACAGGGTGACCGGGGCTCGGCTCTGCCCGGTGTGTGCGTCGAACACTGCCAGTTCGAGACCGTTGCGCTGGTTGCCCCGTTCGCCGTCGACGGCACGAGACAGCGCATAGCGACCCTTCGACATGCGCTGCAGGTGCACGGTGGCCGAGGCGGTGACCCGGTCGAGTTCGGCCGCGAGCACCCAGGTCTCGAGGCCGATGCGGCGGCCGGTGTTGGCGTTGCACACCTGGTACACGTTCATTGCCACGTTGCGCCGTTCGATGAGGTCGGCGGCACCGTCGTCGACGGTACGAGCCGACCCGATCGACCGGACGAGATCGTCGTACCGCTGCTGCACGACGACGCTGGTGCCGGCGAGCGCGTCGCTGTGCTGGGCGAGCTGCCGAGCATGGTCGCGCGCTGGTTCGACCTCCGGTCGATGGGTGGGCACGCCCATCGCCTCGAGTTCGCGGAGACTGACCTGCGCATCGACGATGGCAGCACGGTGGCGGCTCACCTCGAGGTCGAGCGCCTCGAGGTCGGTTCCGTCGAGCGCGTCGACCCCGGCCGCGGCAAGGTCGGTGACCCCGGAGGATGCGAGTGCCTCGGCCGCCGACCGCTCGGCGATGTCGGCCGCGACCTGCGCGTCGGCGGCCTGCGAGCGGGCGACCGACCATGTGGCGATCAGCTCGACCATGTGGTCGAGGCCTACGGTCTCGGCGGCGAGACGTGCGTCGTCGAGTCCGGTGGCGGCTACCAGCGCTGCGTCGAGCGTCGATCGGGCGCCGCGCACCTCGGCGCCGCGCTCGATTTCGATGTGGCGTGCCGCAGCGGCATCGGTCTTGGCGACGGTGACGACCTGGTCGATGCGCGCCGTCTCGCCAACGAGTCGGTCTCGCTCGACCACCGCTCGTTCGGCGGCAGCAGCCGCCAGTTCGGCGGCGGTGGCCGTGGTATCGAGTGCGTCGACCGATTGGTGGGCCAGGTCGCCGAGCGCCTGCTGCGAGCGACGGACCCGTTCGACCAGCCCGGCGACGGCGCTCTGTGCGGCAGCTGACGCGGCAAGCGCAGCGTCGAGCGTGGCGGCGTCGACCTCGCCGTCCTGCGGGTGCGGTGCCGCCGGCGACGGGTGCTCGATGCTGCCGCACACCGGGCAGGCCTCACCCTCGACCAGCGATGCCGCCAGACGAGGCGCAACCCCGTCGATGAACCTGACCAACAGCGCATCGGCACGGTCGGAGGCCTGCTGCGCCGCACGCTGCGCCTCGGCGAGTTCGGTGGCCGCTTCATCGAGGTCGCAGCGCTCGGTATGCGCGGCGCGGGCGGAGGTGGCCGCGTGCCGCAGCGACTCGGCACCGACCGCGGCAGCGGCTGCGTCGGCGTGACGTTGCTGGAACTGCTGGTACTCGGCTGTCCGTTGCGCCACTTCGGCGTCGAGACGCTCGACCTCTGTCACGGCCGCGCCATGCGCTCGGTCGAACCATGCCAGCTGCTCGCTCGCCGCAGCGACGGCCGCCAACCGCTGCCGGTCGAGGTCGAGCGCGGCGCGGCGATGGGTGACTGCTGCCGTGGCCGAGTCGGACGAGTCGCCGACGTCGATGCCCACATCGGTAGCAGCGGTGCGCAGCGCAGCGACCGCGGCCTGTTCGTTCGCGCGGACGTGTTCGAGCGCATCGGCGGCATCGGCCGCCGAGCGCGCTGCGGCAACCACTGGTCGGGTACGACGAGCTGCTGCCACTGAACGTTCGGTGGCGGTGATCTCGTCATCGCGCTCGCGCAGGGCGGCGAGCGTGGTGCGGTGCTCGGCTGCCCGGTCGAAGCGTTCGGCGGCAGCCTCCGCGTCGTCGGCACTGCGCCGGGCATCGTCGGCAGCGACTCGGGCCTGCTCGGCCGCTGCACTCAGCGCCGCGCGATCGGCGTCGAGCGCCGTGACCGCGGCCTCGATGTCGGACACCGTCGCATCGTCGGCCAGCGACCACACCGACGGATCGGCGCCGAGCGCGCCGGCCATCTGGCGCGCCTGGTCGAGCGCGTTGAGACGATGGCGCTCGATCTCGGCCCGTACGTCTTTCACCTCGGCGTCGAGACGGTACGCCTCGGCCCTCATCTCATCGACCGCGGCGACATAGAGGTGCGAGCCGAACAACTGGCGCAGCACCTCCAGACGGTCGGAGGTCTTCGCCAGCAGGAACTCGGAGAACCTGCCCTGCGGGAGCAGCACGACCTGCTGGAACTGCGGCGCGGTGAGGCCGAGCAGTTCGATGCATCGCTTGGTGACGGAACCCGCCTGCGCTGCCTCGACCACCCAGGCACCGCTCTCCCAGCGGGCGAACTCGGCCGTGGTGTTGTGGAGGGTGGTGCCGCTGCCGGTCTTGCGGGGCCGATCCTGGCTGGGGGTGCGGTGCACCCGGTAGCGCGTGCCGTCGACCTCGAACTCGAACGTCACCTCGGTGAGCGTGCCCGCCGCAGCGTGGTGCGAGCGCATGTCGCGCGCCTGCCGATCGCCAGCGACATCGCCGTAGAGGGCGAAGGTCATCGCGTCGAAGATGGTGCTCTTGCCGGCGCCGGTGGGGCCGGTGACCGTGAACAGGCCCAGTTCGGCGAGCACGGCGAAATCGATGTGCTCGGCGCCGGGGTACGACCCGAACGCGGTGATGTGCAACTGCAGCGGCCTCATGCGCCCATCGCCTTGTCGATGCCGTGCACGAGGGCGGCGAGTTCAGCCGGGGTGGGCTCGGCGCCGTGCAGGTCGGCCCAGTACTCGTGCACGACCTCGGCCGGGCCGAGCCGGCGGCGGTGATCGACCGGCACCGCATCGGCACCCTCGGTGCGAGCCGGCGGCCGCCAATCGACTTCGACGATGTGCGGGTACACCACGGCCAAGCGCACCTTGGCGTCGACCACGGGTGTGGCGTCGAGCAGTTCGGCCCGCACCCACCGCACGACGGCATCGGGCTGGGGCAACGCGAGCAACTCGGCCATCGTGCCGCGCAGTGTGACGACACCACGGCCCACCGGCACCGGGATCTCGGTGACACCCACCGTGCCGTCGGCAGCGAGATCGACGACCACCACCTGCTTGGCGACAGTTTCGGAGAACGAGTAGGCGAGCGGCGTGCCGCTGTAGCGCACGTGCGGGGCGCCCACCTGCTGAGGCGTGTGCAGGTGGCCGAGCGCCGTGTACGAGAAGGGCGCGAACACCTCGACACCCACCTCGGCCGTGCCGCCCACGGTGAGCTGCCGTTCGCTGTCGCTGACGGCCACGCCCTGGCCACCCACCACGAAGGCGTGGGCGACGGCGAGCGACCGTGGCGAGCGCAGCGCGACGGCAGCACGCGATGCCGCCGCAGCGAGCACATCGTGATGCGTGCGCCGCCGGCGGACCTCGCCTGCCTCGTCCGCCTCAGCCGGTGGGGGCGGTGGGTCGTGCTCGTTGCCGGCAGCGGGTTCGAGCGCCGGTTCGAGGTACGGCAGCAGCACCAGGTCGAGCGGGCCGTCGGAGAACGCGAGCGTGAGCACCTCGCCCGCACCCCGGTACCCGCCACGCACGAAGAGGCCCGCCTGCTCGACGAACACGTCGTAGGCCGCGACACGCTCGGGCCCGTCGTGGTTGCCGGAGATGAGAGCGATGTGCGCCCCGGCGCCACGCAGCCGCAGCAACGCGTCGCGCAGCAGGTCGACCGCCCAGGCCGGCGGCAGCGCCCGGTCGAACAGATCGCCGGCCACCACCACCAGGTCGACCTGCTCGGCGGCAACCACATCGACCAACCAGTCGATGAACGCGGCCTGGTGCTGCTGCAGCGAGACCGGCCCGAAGGCCCGGCCGAGATGCCAGTCGCTGGTGTGGAGGACGCGCATGGGGTGCAGCCTACGGAAGGGGTGTGACACGCAATTGGCGAACCCTCCGGTTCACCGGCCAAGGTTGCGGGATGGCGCATCGGCGGTCGGGTGACGGGTTCATGCGGTGTTCCGACGGACATGTCCGCTGGGGCGTCTTCGGCGCTGCCGGCGTGGTGTTCGTGCTCCGCCATCCCACCGACCCCACCACTCCCCCGCTGGTGATGCTCCAGCAGCGGTCGGCCTTCTCGCACGAAGGTGGCACGTGGTCGTGCGCCGGCGGGGCGATGGACGAGGGTGAGACACCGGTCGAGGCGGCGCTGCGCGAGGCCTCCGAGGAGGTGGGCGACATCCCCGCCGTGCACCGCGTGATCGGCCAGTACATCTTCGAACCGGCCGACGACTGGTCGTACACCACCGTGGTGGTCGAGGTCGACGAACCCTTCGGCGAGTCGCTCAACTTCGAGACCGACGCGGTCGAGTGGGTGCCCACCGACATCGTCGAACGGCGCCCACTGCATGCCGGGTTCGCGGCCGCCTGGCCGCACCTGCGCGCCATCGTCGAGCGCCGCGCCCTCTGATCGCGGCCCTCCTCTGATCGCCGGACGTGCCCTCATCGCCGGACGTATCGGCCAGACTGCGACGTATCGATCCCTCACCGCTGCCGCTGTTCGACGTGTACCTCGTGGTCGACTGGAGCGCGTCGTCGGTGCCGAAGCAGGGCCGCGACTCCATCTGGGTCGCCGTGCTGGAACACGGGGCAGCCGCGGCTTCGCTCCACAACCCTCCCACCCGCCGCGACGCCGACCTCCTCATCGAGACGATGCTCGACACATACACCGATCGGCGCGTCCTGCTCGGTATCGACGTGGGGCTCGGCTATCCGCATGGGTTTGCCGCGGCCGCCGGTCTCGGCACCTCCCCCGCCTGGTCGGCCGTCTGGCAGCACCTCGCCCACGCGCTCGACGACCAACTCGACAACACGAACAACCGTTTCGACGTGGCGGCCGCGCTGAACGCCCGCACCGGCGAGGGCCCGGGGCCGTTCTGGGGAACCACATCGACCCGGCATGTCACACCCACGCTGGCGCGCACCAAGGCACCCGGATTCCCGACGGCGTCGACACCGCCGCTGGCTGAGTTCCGTCACACCGAACGAGTGCTGCGCGACCTCGGCAGGCGGCCCGCCTCGGTGTGGCAACTGGCCGGTGCCGGCAGTGTGGGCAGCCAGTCGCTGACGGCCATCCCCCTCCTGCACCGCCTGCGTCAGCGCGCCTCGTCACACGTGCGCGTCTGGCCGTTCGACACCGGACTGGTCGACGACCCCACCCTCGGCGACCGCGCCGCAGTGGTGGTGGCCGAGGTGTGGCCCAGCGCCGTCGAGGTCGATACATCGCTGCACCCGGTGCGCGACGCTGCGCAGGTGACCGCACTGGCCACCCGCTTGGCTGCGCTCGACACCGGTGGCAGTCTCGGTCGGCTGTTCGCCCCACAGGTGCCCGACCACATCGTCGACGCAGTGCTCGACGAGGAGGGCTGGGTGCTCGGTGTACCCGGTGTGCCAGGCTCGGCCGACGCCGCACCGGAGCAGCGTCAGGTGACCTGGATGATGTGACCGCGGCCGGCGCGCTTGGCGATCGACGCCGCGCCGATACCGGTGAGCAACAGACCGTCGGGCGTGAGGTCGCCGTTGCTGACCGTGAGCCCCACGCAGGCACCCATCGCCACGAACTCGTCACCTACCATGAACGGGAACGCCATGGCCATGATCGCCCGCTCGGCCACCGGCCGGGCGGTAGCCATGACGGCGTTCTTCTCGAGCAGGATGACGAAGCCGTCGATGCCGTGGCGCACGGCGATGTCGCCGGGGCGCAGACAGGCCATCAAGCGCTGCGATGCAGCGGCAAACACCTCACGGCCCACCTCGCGGCCGTGGGCGTCGACGATGGTGTTGAAGTCGTCGAACACGACGAACATCACCACGCGGCCCGGATAGGCCCACGACGGTTCGCTCGACGCAGTGGCGAGCGCACGCTCGAGCGCCGCTCGGCTCCACAGGCCCGTGTTCGGGTCGTGGTCGGACGCGCGGGCGGTGGTGACCGCTGCTTCGACTTCGGTGACGGCACCGACGCCGCCTTCGGCGATGCCGGCATCGCGGGCTTGCTGCTCGGACACCTTTACGGTCGAGTCGTCATCGGTCTCGTCGGATAGTGCGGTGGTGGCAGACAGGTCGATCGGAGCCAGTTCCTCGCCGAACCAGGCGAGCCGGACGCCCAGCACCGTGGCGGCCGCGATGAGCGAACCGAGGCCCATGGCCGGGAGTCCCCCCACGGCCATCAAGGCGGCGAGTGAGACGACGACCGTGGTCGCTGCGCCGATGGCGACGACTGTTCCTACCTTATGGGTCACCCTCGAACCTTTCACCGCCCGTACGTCACATGACTGTCCGGAGCGCCGGCTACGAGGCAGCAGGGTTGGACATGTCTGCAGCAGCATCATCGCAAACCGTGTCACACCCCTTCTGCATCATCCCCCAATGGCTCAGCACACCGACTCCACCCACGTTGCCCCGGCCGATGTCCCCGAGCAGCTCACCCTGCTGCCCGCTTCCGATCGACCGTTGCAACTCCGCCTCGACCGCCGAACCCGCGAACTGGGTCTGTCCCAGATCGCACTCATCCGCCGGCAACTCGCCCAGCGGGGGGCACACACCGGCGGCGCGTCACATCAGGCCGCCTGAACCAGGCGGCCTGCGTCACCCGGCCGCTGGGGCCAGCGCCTTCACGGCGTCCCAGTGCTTCAGTTCCGGGTCGAACGGCATGATCGCCAGGCTGCTGGTGGTCACCCCGTTGTCGAAGTAGGCCTGGATCTTGGCCCGGCACTCGGCGGGCGAGCCGTGCACGATCAGGTCATCGACCACCTCGTCGGGAATTGCGGCCAGCGCGGCCTTGCGGTCGCCCGCCTGCCAGGCATCCCACATCGGCTGCAGCACGTCGCCGCGGCCCAGCCACCGATGGAACTCGGCGTACACCGGCACGTTCAGGTAGGCGGCCACCGCAAAGCGACCCGCGGCCCGCACAGCCTCGGCGTTCTCGCTCGGGCAGCAGAAGATGCGGGCGACGATCTCTTTGTCGACACCCCCGGCGGCCTCGCGCACCACACCGGCCACCCGGCTCACGTCGGTGGGCGACAACCAGTTGATGATCGCGCCGTCGCCCTCGCGGGCGGCCAACTTCAGCATGCCTTCGCGCAGCGCGGCCACCAAGATGGGCGGCGTCTGCTCGGGCCGCACGCCGAGGCGGAAGCCGTTCACCGTGAACGTGTCGTAGGTCTTCGCGATCTTCTCGCCGCTCAGCGCATCGCGCAGGAAGCGCACCACGTCGCGCACCTTCTTGTACGGCTCGACGAACGGCACGCCGTTCCACCGCTCGACGATCACATTGCTGCTCGAGCCGATGCCGATGGCGAACCGGCCCGGCGCTGCGTCGGCCAGCGAGGCGACGCTCTGCGCGAAGCACGCTGGCGAGCGGGTGTAGGCGGGAACGATCGCGGTGCCCAGCCGTAGCCGCGGCTCCCACGCGGCGGCCAGGGCCAGCGGCGTGAACGCGTCGGCCCCATCGCTCTCGGCCGACCAGATGTCGGTGTAGCCCATATCGGCCAACTCGCCCAGCTTGTCGCGGTGGCTGTGCAGCGGGCCGGGCAGCGGCACGGTCATGCCGGGACGGATCGGGAGTGCCATGGTCATCGGCTCCTTGTGTCGGACGATCGATCGGTGGACGTATCGCCGGGTGCGGCGGTGTCGCGACTCTTCCAGAAGCGGACGATGCAACTCTGACTGGCAGTGGCCAGCAGCGTGCCGTCCTCCGCGAACATGTGCACCAGACCGTGCCCGAAGCCGCGCTCGACGGCGTGCACCCGGATGTCGAGCAGCACCCATTCGGTGGGCACCAGATGCACCACGCGCAGCGTGTTGTCGAGGCTGTTGCCCCCGCCCAGCACCCCCAGGGCCTGGCCCACACCCATCGGCACGAAGTCGCCCAGCACCGCCAGCGCCGTGGCGTCGACGCCGTCGATCACGTCGGGGATGCGCACCCACATCAGCGTCTGGCCGTCGCTCGGTGTGCCGTCGAGCTCCTCGAGATCGCGGCCCTTGGCCAGGCGCTGCTCAAGGCGGTCGTTGATCGTGCCCTCGACCGGCATGCGGTGCGGTCGCGGCGTGCACTGATCGGGTGGTAGCACGTCGGGCATGCGTTCGAACTGGCCCGTCACGTCCATCGGCCGGTGGCCCAGCGCAGCGTTCACGGTGAGGATCTCGCGGTTGCCCACATGGCACACGGCCCGGGCCTGGGTCATCTGGTGGCCCACCACCGCCAGGGTGATGTCGACATCCATCACCTCGCCCGGCTTCGCGTACGACAGGTACTGGGCCGTGGCCCACACGCACTCCCGCTCGCTGGTGCCCTCCATGGCCGAGATGGCCGCAGCCAGGCCGCACCCTCCGAACAGGAAGCCACCCATCGTGCTGAGGCCCTGGGTGACCTCCATGTGCCAGCGGTAGGGGTTGTGGCTCTGCTGCAGGCCGAGGAAGGCACGACTGTCCATGACCTGCCCGACTCTAGGGTCTGGCCCCGGCTGCACTCGCCTCGGCGCAGTAGCGTGCCGGGCATGGCCGATACACCGTGGCAGGGCGATGCCTGCTCTCTCGTCGACGAGTTCCGATCCGGGCGGCGCAGCCCACTCGAGGAACTGCAGGCCAGTTACGCCGCCATCGAGGCGAGCGACCTGAACGCGTTCTCGTTCCTGCCGCGCGAGCAGGCCGAAGCCGCCGCCCGGGTGGCCGACGTGTCGCTGCCGTTCGGTGGCGTGCCGCTGGGCGTGAAAGAACTCGACCAGGTGGAGGGTTGGCCCGACACCGAGGCGTGCGTGGTGTTCGCCGACCGGGTGGCCACACAGACCTCGTTCCAGGTGCGTCGCATCCGCGACAACGGCGGTGCCGTGCTGGCCGGCCTCACCACTGCCAGCGAGTTCGGCGGGGTGAACGTCACCCGCACCGTGCTGAACGGCGCGACGCACAACCCGTGGCAGCACGGCCGCACGCCTGGCGGCTCGTCGGGCGGCAGCGCAGCAGCGGTGGCAGGAGGACTGGTATCCATCGCCACCGGCGGCGACGGCGGCGGCTCCATCCGCATCCCGGCCGGCTTCACCGGCCTGGTGGGCCTGAAGAGCACGTTCGGTCGCATCCCGCGCGGCCCGCGTGCCGAGAACGGCAACTACACCGTCAGCGTCGGCTGCATGGCCCGCAGTGTGCGCGACACGGCCCGTTGGTTCGACGTGTGCAACGGCCACGACCCGCGCGACCAGTTCAGCCTGCCGCGTGTGGAGGGCTGGGAGGCCGGCCTCGGTTCGTTCGGTGCCGAACTGCGCGGGCTGCGCGTGGCCGTGGCGCCCGACTGGGGTGGCGCCGTCGTGTCGCCCGCGATGTGGGGGGTGCTGGCCGAGGCCACCGAGCACCTCATCGCCACCACCGGGTTGCACCCTGTCGACGGCTTCGACACGTCGCTGCCATCGATGGGCGCGGCGTGGAGCATCAGCGGGATGATCTCGATCTTCACCGAACTGGGCGACGCCTGGCCGGGGTGCGCCGATGTGCTCACGCCCGAGATGCGCATGGGCCTGCTGATGGCTCCGCAGCGCTACGGCATCGAGGCCCGAGCCAAGATCGAGCGCCGCCGGATGGAGCTGAACGAACGCATGGCCGCCATCTTCGACCCGGTCGACGGTGTCGATCTGGTCATCACGGCCAGCAACCCCGACGTCGCCTTCGATGCCGAGGGCCCACTGCCCGACGTGTTCGGCGGCGTCGCCGCAGGCGCCGGCAACAACGGCAAGCTCACCTTCCCCTGCAACCTGCACGGCAACCCCGGTATCTCGGTGCCGGCGGGCACCGTCGACGGGCTGCCCGTGGGCCTGCAGATTATCGGCCGTCACTTCAGCGAGCAGGTGCTGCTCGACCTCGCTCTGGCGATGGAGCGCACCCGGCCCTGGCCGCTGGTGGCGCCCGGCTCGCCCACCTGAGCCTCTCGACCGTCTCGTCCACCCGATGACCACCAGCCGCCCGATGCCGACCGAACGCGCCGTCACGCCGCTCACCGCGAACCAGCGCATGCTGGCGGTCAGCATGGTGCTGGGCGTCACGCTGGTGGCGTTCGAGGCGACTGCGCTGATCACGGCGCTGCCCACCATCACCGACGAACTCGGCGGCGACTCGCTGTACGGGGTGTCGTTGGCCATCTACACGCTGGCCAACATGGCAGCGCTCGTCATCTCCGGTCAGTGGGCCGACCGGTTCGGACCGCGTCCGGTGTTCACCTGGTCGGTGGTGCTGTTCGCCGTCGGGCTCGCTGTCGCCGGTCTGGCAACCAGCATGACGATGGTGGTGGTGGGTCGCGGTCTGCAGGGCCTCGGCTCGGGCGGCTTCTCGCCCATCGCCTACATGCTGGTGCGGCGCGCCTTCCCCGCCGACCGGCAGGCGAAGATGTACATCTACATCTCGGCTGGCTGGGTGGTGCCCAGCCTGGTGGCGCCGCTGTTTGCCGGGTGGATCACCGACCAGTTCGGGTGGCGCTGGGTGTTCCTGCTGCTGTTGCCGCTGGCGCTGGTGGTCGGTGTCGCAGGAAGTCGGCCGATGCGCGAGCACGGGCCCACACCGGTCGACGGCCCGGGCGCTCCATCGCTCGCTCGGCCCGCCATCGCTGCGGCCGCCGGCGTGGGCCTGGTGATGGTGGCGCTTGCCGAGTCGAGCACGCTGGTGCAACTCGGAGGCCTCATCATCGGCATCGCCGTTGCCGTCCCGGCACTGCGCCGACTGCTGCCGCACGGCTTCTTCACCGGCACGGCCGGATACCCGGCGGTGCTCACCTGCCGCATGCTTGCGGCGGCCACATTCATCGGTGTCGACAGCTTCGTGCCCCTCGCCGCCGACCGCATCCACGGTGCCTCGCCCACGGTGCAGGGCTTCGTCATCGTCGGTGGGGCACTGTGCTGGACCGGCGGCCAGATGCTCATCAACCGCTTCCCCGGCGTGTCGGCCCGGCAGGCGGCGCTGGCCGGGTTCGCCATCATCGCCCTGGCCACCGCCCTGGTCACCCCGGTGCTGTGGAGCGGGTGGCCGCTGTGGGCGGTGTTCATCGGCTGGTGCATCGGCGGTATCGGCATGGGCGTGCAGTACAACCCGTCGACGGTGGCCGCGATGAGTTACGCCACCGATGGCACCGAGGGAATGGTGAGCGGCCAGGCCCGGCTCACCGATGCGCTCGGCTTCTCGCTGATGTACGGCATCGGCGGCGCCGTCGTAGCCGTGGCCGACCGGGGCAGCATCACCATCACCACGGCGATCGCCGTGAACTTCGCCCTCGCATTCGGCATCGCCGTGCTGGGCATGGTGGTGAGCAGGGGTGTGCGCGCCGCCGAATGATCTGCCACGATGCGCACATGGGGCCATTGGATGGGGTGAAGGTTGTCGATCTGTCGGTGATGATCTCGGGACCGCTCACCGGGATGATGCTGGCCGATCAGGGTGCCGACGTCGTGAAGGTCGAGTCGCCGGGATTGGGCGACATGATGCGGTTCCTGGGTAGCCAGAAGGGCGGCATCACCGGCATCTTCGCCAACAACAACCGTGGCAAGCGCAGTCTGGTGGTCGACCTGAAGCAGCCGGCGGGCCTCGAGGTGCTGCAGAAGCTGGTGGCCGACGCCGACGTGCTCATCCAGAACTTCCGGCCCGGGGCGATGGAACGGTTGGGCCTCGGCTACGACGACCTGTCGGCCATCAACCCCGATCTCATCTACGTCAGCATCAGTGGCTACGGCCCCGACGGCCCCAACAGCCACCGCCGCGTGTACGACAACGTCATCCAAGCCGCGTCGGGTCTGGCATCGGTGCAGACCGACCCGGCCACCGGCTCGCCGTCGCTGTTCCGCACGCTGCTGTGCGACAAGGTCACGTCGTACACCGCCACCCAGGCCGTCACGGCTGCGCTGTACGCCCGGGCCACGGGCAAGGCGCGTGGCCAGCACATCGTGCTCGCCATGCTCGATGCGGCCATCGCGTTCATGTGGCCCGACTCGGCCATGGACGCCGTGCTGCTCGACGACGACGTGAGCCGCACCCCCACCATCGGCTCGATGTACTCGGTCACGATGCTGAACGACGGGTTCGCGGCTGCCAGCGCCGTGAGCCAGCCCGAGTTCGCCGGGCTGTGCGCTGCGCTGGGCGTGCCCGAGGTGGCCGACGACCCCCGCTTCGCCAACCCCATCCTGCGCAGCCAGAACGGTCCCGCGCTGGTGCAGCTGATGCGTGAGGCCGCCGAGCGCACGACGGTCGAGCAGTTCTTGGCCGGGGCCGAGACCTACGACGTGCCGGCCTCGAAGGTGAACTCGCTGCACGATCTGCCCACCGACGGCCAGGTGGTGCACAACGCAGTGTTCGTCGAGCGCGAGCACCCGTCGGCAGGTCGCCTGCGCGAACCCCGCCCGGCCCCCCGCTTCTCGCACACGCCCGCCCGGGTGGGCAGCCACGCGCCGCGCTACGGCGAGCACAGCGACGAGATCGTCACCGAGTTGGGCCTCGACGCCGCCACCCTGCGCGCCGCCGGCATCATCGCCTGACCCCCCCACCCGAGTCCCAGCCGACCACCCGAGTCGCAGCCCCCCCACCCGAGTCCCAGCCACCCACCCGAGGGTTGTCTGCGCACCCGGGGTGCAAACAACCCTCGGCGTCAGCCGAGACGTTCCCCCGTGGTCTGTTGGGCCTCCGACTGCTGCAGCAGGCGGGGGCCCATCAGCTTCGCCATCAGGTGCTCGCCCGCCAGCACGGGGGCGTACTTCGGCGGGTTGCCGGGGCCGGTGCAGGTGGCCAGGCACTCGATCAGCGCGTCGTGGTTGCCGTCGTGGAAGAACGCCACCGAGCGACGGCGGTTCGCCCGGTCGGGCAGGCGGACGGGCGGCAGCACGCGGTGCAGGGTGCTGCGCCAGCGGTCGTTGGTCCACTCGGCGGTGAGGTCGCCGAGGTTCACCAGCAGCGCCCCGGGCGACGGCATCACATCCACCCACTGCCCGTCGGGGGCGACGATCTGCAGGCCGGGCACCTGGTCGGCGAACAGCACGGTGCACACCCCGTAGTCGGTGTGTTCACCCATGCCGATCTGGCCCTCGAGCGGGTCGGGGTCGCCGGGCTGGGTCTCGTAGTGGTTCACCCGCAGCGTGTCGGTGCTGTGCGTGAAGAACGGGGCGAAGAAGCCGTCGGGCAGGCCGAGGGCCACGGCGAACAGGTCGGTCAGCCGGTCGGCCACGGCCCGGGCCGCGGCCAGGTAGGCGGTGAGGGCCGGGCGCAGCGATGGCACCTCGGCGGGCCACACGTTGGGGGCGAACAGGCGGTGCCGTTCGGCCGCGACGGCCGGTTCGGCCAGGTCGGGTGCGTCGGGGCCGATGTTGAACGCCTCGAACAGGTCGGGCGGACGGGCCACGCCGATGCTGTAGCCGAGGCCCTCGGTGGCCCGGGCCGAGTAGCCCCGGTTCACCTCCAGGTCGGCCGGCTTGGTGGCGCGCTTGGTCGCCTCGGGCAGGGCGAAGAACTCGGCGGTGGCCGCCTGCATCGCGTCGATCACCGCGGTGGGCACGCCGTGGCCGATCACCTCGAAGAAGCCCACCTCGCGGCAGGCCGCGTCGAGTTCGGCCCCCACCGCGGCCCGATCTCGACTCGCGCTGATGTCGATGGTGGGCACCAGCCGGTCGCGCGCTGCGCTCACCGGGCCCGCATCCACGGGCTCAGCCACCCACCAGCGAGCGGCCGACGATCTCTTTCATGATCTCGCTGGTGCCGCCGTAGATCGACTGGATGCGGCTGTCGGCCCACGCCCGGGCGATGGGGTACTCGCGCATGTAGCCGTAGCCACCGTGCAGCTGCACGCACCGGTCGACCACCTTGTTCTGCAGTTCGGTGGTCCAGTACTTCGCCGCCGCGGCCTGCTCGGCGGTGAGTTTGCCCTCGCAGTGCAGTTCGATGCAGCGGTCGACGTACACCTGCGCCGCCTGGGTCTCGGTGTGCAACTCGGCCAGCACGAACTTCGAGTTCTGGAAGTGCGCCACGGGCTGACCGAACGCCTTGCGCTCCTTGGTGTAGTCGAGCGTCCAGTCGATGGCGGCCGCCGCCACCGCCACGGCGCCCACGGCGATGCCGAGTCGCTCCTGGGCCAGGTTGTGCATCAGGTAGTAGAAGCCCTTGCCCTCTTCGCCCAGCAGGTTGGCGGCCGGCACCTCCACATCGGTGAAGAACAGCTCGGCCGTGTCCTGCGCGTGCATGCCCATCTTGTCGAGGTTGCGACCGCGCTCGAAGCCCGGCATCCCCCGCTCGAGCAGCAGCAGGCTCATGCCCCTGTGGCCGGCCGACGGGTCGGTCTTCACGGTGGTGACCACCACGTCGCTGTTGATGCCGTTCGAGATGAAGGTCTTCGCCCCGTTCACCACGAACGTGTCGCCGTGCTTCACGGCGGTGGTGCGCACGCCGCCCACATCGCTACCTGTGTTGGGTTCGGTGATGGCCAGGGCGCCGATGATGTCGCCGGCGCACATACCCGGCAGGAAGCGCTGCTTCTGCTCGTCGTTGCACAGGCCGAGGAAGTAGGGCAGCACGATGTCGTTGTGCAGCGTCATCCCGTTGCCGCTGCCGATCACGCCCGTATAGCCGATCTCCTCGGCCATGATGGCGGCGAAGCGGTAGTCGTCGGTGCCGCCCCCGCCGTACTGCTCGGGCACGGTGAGGCCGAGGAACCCCTGCTTGCCGGCCGACAGCCACAGCGAGCGGGGCGTGATCTGCTCGTGCTCCCACTGCTCGTGGTTCGGCACCACCTCGCTGTCGAGCCACCCGCGGAAGGCGGCCCGGAACTGGTCGTGCTCGTCGGCGTAGATGGTGCGCGGGATCGGCTGCATCCCCCGAGAGTACGCCCCACTCCGCCCCCTCACCCACCCCAGCATCGCCTGCCAGTCGGCCCGGTCGGCGTTTGTGAGCGGACCCCCGTGCACCCCGGGGTTGCTCACAGACGCAACGGGCCCGGCGGAGCGTTTGTGAGTGGGACCCTGCACAACGCAGGGTTGCTCACAAACGCAAGGGGGCGGGCGGGGCGGGGCGGGGGATCAGCCGGCGAGGACGGCGCGGGCAACGATGTCGGTGCCGAAGGCGGTGAGGATGGCGAGATACAACAGGCCGGTGGCCGCCATGACGGCCGAGTAGTACCGCTCGCGCAACGCGGCACGGGTGACGAACACCAGCACGATGGTGGAGATGGCGCAGGCGGCCCAGAACCAGCCGAGCGTGCCTCCCCAGCCGTCGTCGACCGACCCGGTCCACACCGACACCATGCCGGTGGGGATGAGCAGCGACAGCACCTCGGCGGGCCAGATCCACCCGAGCGCGGTGACCAACTCGTTCAGCACCTTGCGGGGCAGGCCGGGCTGCACCAGGTACCAGTGGCCGAGCAGCATCGCGTCGGTGACGGCACCGAGGAACGCTGCGCCCACCACGGTGCGCAAGACGGACAGGGCCACCGAGCCGGCCCCACCGTCGGTGGCGTCGATGCCGGCCGCCACGAGGCCGACGAGGCCGATGGCCGGGGCGATGAGGTCGAGTGACGGCGGGAACTCGCGGCCCACACGCTCGATGTCGGCTGCGGGGGCCTCGCGGTCGATGCCGGTCATCGCAGCCACTCGGGCCGAACGGCGATCGTGTTCGGCATCGCCACCCGACACTCCGGCCCGGCGGCGCACGATCGACACGACCAGCACCCCGAAGGCAGCGAGCACCACCCCGATGGCGGGGATGTCGCGGCCCGGTACCCAGCCGAACACAGCGGCGCACACCACGCCACCTGCGGCGATGAGCAGGTAGGTGCCACGCAGCAGCCACCCGTAACCGAGGCCGACGAGACGACGCCGCGTGGTGAACCAGCAGAAGAACAGACCGCCGACCGCCCACTGCAGCAGGAATGTCGCTGCGTCGAGACGAATCACTTGACCGAGGCTAACGACCTGCCGATACAGAAGCATGTACCGAGTTGATGCAGCGGCGAAACCTGCACCGCGGGCGCACCTGCGGCGTGCCCTCAGGCAGTCCGCTGCATTGGCGATCCTGTTCGCCGCCACCCTCTCGCTGTTCGTCCTGGCCCTGCAGGCAGGTCGCTGAGATGCGTCGCCGACGTCCCATCATCGGCTTGGCCTCGAAGATCACCGTCGCCGGAGCGAGCATCTCGGCCACCCTGGGTGGTGCAGCCCTCATCGCCCACGCCGACGCCGCTGCCGCATCGGCCAAGCAGGCCAGCCAGCTAGAAGCCCCTGCGGCCGCAGCGCCTGCTGAAACCGTGATGGCTCCCGCCCCCGTCGACGATGCCCCCACCTCGTCGGTGAGCGCATCGACCGCCACCACCGCGACGCCGTCGACGTCGCCCGACAGCAGCGCACCGACCACCGTCGATCCTGCGGCCGCCAGCATCGACCTGGCTGCCACGCTCACCACGTTTGCCCAGCCCACGGCTGCCACACCAGCGCCGCGAACCACCGGCACGTCCGCCCCCGTGAGGGCTCCGGGGGCAACCAACCCGACGGCCACCGCCCCTGCCGCCACCGCACCTGTGGCCACGGCGCCCGTGGCCACAGCGCCTGCGACTGGGAACCCGTCCACCACCAACCCACCGGCGAACGCACCCACGGCCACCGCCCCTGCCGCCACCGTGCCGTCCGCCACGGTCCCAGCCGCCACCTTGCCGCCGGCCACCACACCTCCGGCGACGAGCCCGCCGGCCACCAGCCCGCCGGCGACGAACCCTCCGGCGCCACCCGACACGGTCTCGCAAGGCACCTCATGAGCTCGCTGCGCACCGGCCACGCTCCTTCGGTCCTGCATCTGTGCTGCCGGGCGATGAGCACTGTCGTCGACGTGACGGTGGTGACCCACGACGCCCACCGAGGAGACGAGCTGCTGGCGTGGGCACGGGGACGGATCGAAGCCCTCGAGACCCGCTGGAGCCGGTTCCGGGCCGACTCGGAGATCTCCCGTCTCAATGCCGCAGGCGGCGAACCCCTCACTGTCTCGGCCGACACGCTGCTGGCGGTGCACACCGCTCACGCGGCGTGGATCCACACCGGCGGACTGTTCGACCCCACCGTGCACGACTCGCTGCTGCGCCTCGGCTACGACCGCTCGATCGACGACCTGCGCGCCGCGACCGACGACGTGGTGTCAGGCGCACCGCTCCGCTCGCCGGGCTGCGCGGGGGTGGAAGTGGACCCGTACACGTCGTCGGTGCGCCTTCCGCCGGGAGTGCGGATCGACCTCGGCGGCATCGGCAAAGGACTCGCCGCCGACCTCACGGCGCGCGGTCTGATCGAGCGCGGCGCGGCCGGCGCGCTGGTGAACATCGGCGGTGATGTGCGCGTGACCGGCCTGCCCGCTGACGGAGTGGCATGGCACATCGACGTGCTCGACCCCCGCACCGAACAGCGCCTCACCTCGATCGACCTGCTCGACGGCGGCGTGGCCACCAGCACGACTCTTCGTCGCCGGTGGCGCACCGACGAGGGCACCCACCATCATCTCGTCGATCCGGCCACCGGCACCTCCACCTCGTCGCCCGTGGTGGGCGTGACCGTGGTGGCAGGCACCGCTGCGTGGGCCGATGCGCTCTCGAAGACCCCGTTCGTCGATCCGTTGCACACCGCTGCGTTCTCACCGGCGGCTGCTTTCGTGATGCATGCCGACGGAACGCACTCCACGATCGGCCCGATCGATCGCTACGAACAGTCGGCCAGGGCATGATGCTGGCCGCAAACGAGAAGCTGAGTTGGTTCATCTCCCGGTCGAGCGGCTGGGTGGCAGCGGCGCTGTTGACCCTGACGGTGATGTGGGGAGTACTCGGGTCGGCGCGGCTGGTGGAGCGTCGTGGTTGGCCGCGATGGCTGGCCGATCTGCACCGGTATCTGGCCTGGCTGACGCTCGTCTTCATCGCCGTCCACATGCTGGCGTTGGTGGGCGACAACTACATGCACATCGGGTGGCGTGAACTGTTCGTGCCCTTCGCCCTCGACTGGCGGCCCGGCGCCGTGGCCTGGGGCATCGTCACCCTCTATCTCGTCGCGGTGGTGCAGGTGTCGTCGTGGATGCGCCGCTGGCTGCCGCGCACCCTGTGGCGTCGGCTCCACTACCTGTCGTATCCGGCGATGTGGATGGCACTGGTGCACGGCCTGCGTGCCGGCACCGATGCGAGCAACCGGTGGGTACGCGCCGGTGTGATCGCAATGGTGGCTGCGACTGCGTTCCTCACGGTGATGCGCATCCTCGGCCACCGGCGGCAACGTCGCTCGGTCGTCGTGCCTGCGCAGCCCGATGAGTCGTACGAGGCCGACGCGCCTACGCTCGATGACCGTGTCCCCTCGCTCCGCTGACCGACGTTTCGTGCCGCGTCTCCGACTCGTGGCGGCGGCTGCGCTGATCAGCCTCGTCGCCACCGCCTGCATGGAAGGCAAGCGGCCCTACTTCGAACAGGCTCCCACCGCAGTCGGTACCTCCACCGGCGATCCGAACATCGACGCCGTGCTCGCGCTGTACGACAGCGTCGGCAGCGCCGTGTTCACCGCCGGCTACCAGGCGCTGCTCGCCTACGGCGGAGTGGAGTCGACGGTCGCCGCAGCGCAGGTCGACCCGACGCAGCGCTCGATGACCGTCAACGACGTCCGCTACATCACCGACAGCTCCGGCACCCGCACCTGCTCGGTGGCGGCGGGTACATGCACCCCGGTGCTGAACGCTGCCGCCGTGAGCGACACGGGCGTCACGCCCGAGTTCGTGTTCGGCGACATCGCCAAGCGCCTGCGCCGCGACGCCAACGCCCGTATCGGTCCCACCACCCCGAGCACGATGGAGATCGCCGGGCAGCAGGCAACCTGTGTGGATGTGGCGCTGAGCGGCGGCACCAAGCAGTACTGCGCGCTGGCCGACGGGGTGCTCGCCCGGTTCGTTGGCGCCGACGTCACCCTCGATCTCACCAGCTATCAGCCGACGGCCGACCCGACGCTGTTCACACCCTGAGGCTCAGGGCCGCACGGCCACCGTGGTGGTGTCGCGGCCGCTGCGCAGCAGTGTGCCGGGCCGGGCTGCCAGCAGCTCGCCGCGCTCGACGCAACGCACCCCGTTGACGATGACGTGCTCGATGCCTTCGGCCTCGCCGTACACGCGGCCAGCACCCCCGGGCAGGTCGAAGCGCATGCCCACCGGGCCGGGCCCCACCGTGGCGGGGTCGAACACGGTGATGTCGGCGTGCGCACCCTCGACCAGCACGCCGCGGTCGACCAGGCCGTAGAGCTCGGCGGGGCGGCCGGTGAGATGGTGCACGGCCTCTTCGAGCGGCATCAGCGGCCGCTCGCGCACGGCCCGGGCGAGCATCGTGGTGGCGTAGCTGAAGCTGTCGATCATGTCGAGGTGCGCGCCCGCATCGCTGGCGCCGACGATGGCCCGCGGATCGCGCCACACCTCCACCCGGCGCTCCCACGTGTCGTCGCCCTGGCCCTTGTCCTGGCTGGCGATGACCGTGCGCAGGCCATCGTCGATGACGATGTCGGCCAGCGTGTCCCATGCCGACTTGCCGAGGTCGCGGGCGATGTCGGCGATGACGCGCCCTTCGTGCTGCTTCCACTGCGGACTGAATGTCTCGAGCAGCCAGTAGGCGCCCCAGTTGCCGATGGATCGGGTGGATCCTTCGGTGGACTGGGCCAGGCGATCCCACTCGGCACGCATGGCCGGGTCGCGCAACTGGCGCAGCTTCTCGTCGACCGACAGCGCCATGAGCGCGTCCCACCCCTGGAGGATGTCGAGGATGAAGCCGCTGGTGAAGTTGAGCCGCAGGCGGAACGTGTCGGGCAGGGTGAGGGCCAGCACCCGCCCTCCGGCCTCGGCGGCCAGGTCGCTGCCGCGCAGTTGGTGCTGCACCAGATCCCAGTTCTGGGCGTACACCTGCAGCAGGTTCCAGTTCAGCGGCCGGTTGGCAGCGGCGCTCATCTCACCCATCAGGATGAACGTGTCGTCGCTGAACTGACCGACGGCGGGGATGAACTCGAGCGTGGTGCCCGGGAACTCGCTGACCACGCTGCACAGCGCGATGAGTTCGTCGCGACTGGCGCAGCGCGACGGCACCGCGTGGCCGAGGTGGTCGTTGTGGCTGGGCGACCAGGTGCTGGAGAACCCGAGGCCTCCGGCAGCCAGGCCGTCGCGCAGCAACTGCTGCATCTGGGCCACCTCGTCGGCCGTGGCCTCGCGTTCGGTGGCCGCAGCACCCATCACCACCCGGCGCAGCGCCGAGTGGCCCACCAGGAACCCGGCGTTGGGCATGAGCGTGCCGTCGAGCCGATCGAGGAAGCTGCCCGTGGTGGTCCAGTCCCACGGCAGGCCGAGCTGCAGGCTCTCGAGCGGCATGCCCTCCACCCTGGCGAGCATGCGCATGAGGTAGTCGGCGTCGTCGGCCCGCACGGCAGTATCGGTGGTGGGTGCCAGCGGAGCGATGGTGAAGCCGCAGTTGCCACCGATGACGGTGGTGACACCGTGCAGCGGCGAGGGGCTGAGGGTGGTGTCCCAGAACGCCTGCGCGTCGTAGTGCGTGTGCAGGTCGATGAAGCCGGGCGCCACCACCAGGCCACGCGCATCGATCTCGTCGAGTGCGGTTTCGGTGAGGTCGCCGATGGCGACGATGCGACCGTTGCGGACACCGACATCGGCCACCCGACCGGGCGCACCCGTGCCGTCGACGACCGTTCCCCCGGAGATCTTCAGATCGAACATGTCCGGACTGTATCCGCGGGGTGCGCGGCCGTGTTCAGCCGACGACGGCCAGGCCGTGGTCGGCGATGTTCATCGGCAACGGACCGTCGGCGGTGGCCACGACGATGTCCTCCAACCGCATGCCCCACTTGCCCGCCACGTAGATGCCGGGCTCGACGCTGAACGCGTGACCGGATGCCAGCGGCAGATCGTTGCCCTCCACCATGTACGGGTCTTCGTGCGCCTCCATGCCGATGCCGTGGCCGGTGCGGTGGATGAAGAACTCGCCGTATCCGGCCTCGGCGATGACCCGCCGGGCCGCCCGGTCGACCTCTTGGCAGGGCGCGCCCACCACACCGGCGGCCACGCCCGCGGCCTGCGCGGCGTGCAGCACGGCGTAGGCCTCGGCCACCTCGGCCGTGGGCTCGCCCAGGAACACGCAGCGGGTGATGTCGCTGCAGTAGCCGGCCATCGTGCCGCCGAAGTCGCACAGCACGATCTCGCCCGCACGGATGACGCGGTCGCCCGGGTGGTGGTGCGGCGAGGCCGCGTTCTCGCCGGCGGCGACGATGGCGAAGTTCACCAGCTCATGCCCCTCGGCCAGGATGCGGGCGCCCAGATCGGCCGACACCTCCGCCTCGGTGCGACCCTCCAGCGGGATGCGGCCCG
>JBIKLX010000253.1:0-3847 GCA_044359565.1 Ilumatobacteraceae bacterium | reverse complement strand
CGCGGCCGGCCGGCGTGAAGCTGATGGCCATGGTGAGCACCGCGACACCGAGACCCGCCAGGGCGGCCACGCCGACCGACAGGCCGGTGAACACACCGACGAGCATGAGGAGCACGAATGCGGTGACAGAGATGGCGGCTGCGCGCGAGGTGACCTCGATGCGCCGACCGGCGAACCCGAGCAGCGCGGGCAGCAGGGTGACGGCGGCGAACATCATCATCAGCACGCCGGTGGCGCCCGCGATGGCGAGGCCGCGCACGAACTCGATGCCGATGACGAACAGGCCGAGCAGCGAGATCATCACGGTGATGCCGGCGAAGATGACGGCGCGCCCCGAACTGTCGACCGCTTCGACGGTGGCGTCCTCGGGTTCCATGCTGCTGCGCAGGTTCTCGCGGTACCGCGTGACGATGAACAACGCGTAGTCGATGCCTACGCCGAGGCCGATCATCGCGGTCATCTGCGCCGAGAACTCGGGCATGCGCAGCACGTTCGAGGCGAGGCCGACGATGCCGATGCCGACGCCCAGGCCGAACAGCGCGGTGCCGATGGGCAGACCCATCGCCAGCACCGAGCCGAAGGCGATGAGCAGGATGACGATGGCGGCGAGGATGCCGAGCAGTTCGCTCTCGGGGAACTCGAACGTGGCGAACACCTGACCGCCGTACTCGACGCGCAGACCGGGCACATCGATGGAGGCGCCCATCTCCTTGATCTCGTTACCGAGTTTCAGCATCTGCTGCTGGTCGCGTTCGGTGACCGACAACTGGGCGAAGGAGATGGGTTCGGTGGCGCTGTTGAAGCGGACGCCCTCGGGCGTGTACGGGCTGGTGACCGTGACACCCGGGATCTGGCCCACCTGGTCGAACAGGCCGTTCATCGCCTCGACCACAGCGGGGTCGGTGGTGCCCTGCGGGGCGGTGAACACGATCTGGGCCACCATGCCGGCCTGCTCGCCGTTGCCGATGCCCTGCAGCGCCTCCTGCACCATCTTCGACTCGCTGTCGGGGAGGGTGAAGCTGGTGCGGTAGTCGGAGCCCATGGCACCCGAGACGACGCTCAGGCCGATGAGCAGCGGCACCCAGATGGCGAACACCATGACGCGTCGACGACGAAAGCTCCAGCGGGCGAGGCGGGCGAGCATGGTGGGGGGACCTCTTCTGCACGTGCGGTCGGGGGAAACCGGCAAAAGGCTACCGTTCGGTGCTGGGAGCGGTCCGCTCGGAGGATGAGGCATGCAACACACATCGACGGCCGTGAACGGTCGGCACTACAGCCACATCGTGGTGGGAGCCGGGGCACTCGGCAGCGCCGCGGCCTACCGGCTGGCCCGCGCGGGCGCCACCGATGTGCTGGCGATCGAGCAGTTCCCGCTGGGGCACGGCCGGGGCGGCTCGGACGACCACTCGCGCATCATCCGCCACGCCTACCACTCGGCTGATTACACGGCGATGACCCACGAGATGTTCCGTGCCTGGACCGAGGTGGAAGACGAGTCGGGCCTCACGCTCGTCACCACCACCGGTGGGCTCGACCTGGCCGTGCGCGACACGCCGGGTGAACTCGAACTGCACAACTACGGCGCCACGTTGCGGGCCGACGTTTCACGCGAGCATCTCGACGCCGCCGAGGTGCGCCGGCGCTGGCCGCAGTGGCAGATCGACGACGATGTGGTGGGCCTGTTCCAGGAGAACGGTGGCCTGCTCGACATCAGGCGCGCCAACGGCGCACATCGCGCGCTGGCGCGGGCCCGTGGCGTCGAGTTCCTCGCCGACACCAAGGTGACGGCGCTCACCCACCACGACTCGCACGTCGAGGTGCACACCTCGGCAGGTGTGTTCCGCGCCGAATCGGTGGTGCTGTGCACGGCGTCGTGGGCCGAGGAGCTGCTGCGTCCGCTCGGCTACGACTGGCGCTTCACCGTCAGCCAGGAGCAGGTGAGTTGGTTCGCCACGCCGAACGTGCGCGAGTTCCTGCCCGACCGTTTCCCCATGTGGATCTGGCACGACGAGCACGTGTTCTACGGGTTCCCCGTCTACGGCGAGGTGGCGGTGAAGGTGAGTCGCGACGTGAGCGGCCGCTGGGTCACACCCGACACCCGCTCGTTCGATCCCGAGCCCGACGAGACCGAGATGTACCTCGACTTCCTGCGGCGCCGGTTGCCGGGCGCTGTCGGGCCCGAGCTGTACAGCCGCACCTGCCTGTACGACATGACCCCCGACCGCGACTTCGTGCTCGACCGACTACCGGGACACCCGCGCATCACGGTGGGCTTCGGGGCAGCGCATGCGGCGAAGTTCGCCTCGCTCATCGGCGAGATCGTCGCCGAGCTGGCGATGACGGGGTCGAGTCGTCAACCGATCGCGCCGTTCCGGGCCGATCGTCCGGCGCTCACCGACCCCGACTTCGTGCTCGCCTACCGGATGAACGAGTGATGCCGCAGTGACATCGCAGCAGGCGGGCGGCGATCCGCGACTCGGGTGGGACCGCCGCCTCGACGAGGCCCTCGCGACGGTGGCCCCGGGTCGCCACTGTGGGCGGGTGGCTCGGCTCGACCGGGGGTGGAGCTCGGTGCTGTACGAGGCCGACGGCGAGCCGGTGCGGGTGCGCAACATCGGCGCCGACGTGGCGGTGGGCGACTGGGTGGTCATCAGCGACGACGGCGAACGTGTCGAGCACGTCGTGCCGCGCCACAGCGGGTTCACCCGCCGGGCATCGTTCGAGGGCAGCCGGGCGGTGGCGCACACCATCGCGGCGAACATCGACGTGGTGGTGCTTGTGCATGCACTCACCTCGCCACCCAATCAGCGGCGGCTCGAACGCGAACTGGTGTTGGCCTTCGACAGCGGCGCCTCGCCGGCGATCGTGCTGACCAAACGCGATCTGGTCGACGACCCGGCAGCATCCATCGCCGCGCTCGAGGCGGTGGCCGCGGGGGTGCCCGTGCTGTGCGCCAGCGGTGTGAGTGGTGAGGGCGTTGCTGCGCTGCGCGAACTGGTGGGCCGCTGCGAGACGATGGCGCTGCTGGGCGCGAGTGGTGTGGGCAAGAGCACCCTGGTGAATGCGCTCGTGGGACAGGCCGCGCAGCGGGTGGCCGAGGTGCGCGAGGGCGACGGGCGCGGCCGCCACACCACCACCGCGTGCGAGTTGCTGACCCTGCCCGGAGAGGAGGGCAGCGAGCACGGCTGGCTCATCGACACCCCGGGCGTGCGCGCCGTGAGCCTGTGGAGCAGTGGCCGCGGCATCGAGTGGGCGTTCGTCGATGTGTTCGACCTGTCTGAGCACTGCCGGTTCCGCGACTGCAAGCACGAGGACGAGCCGGGGTGCGCCGTGCAGGCTGCAATCGCCGCGGGCACGCTCGACCCTCGACGGCTCGATGCGTTGAAGCGACTGGTCGCGGAGGAGCAGGCGCTCGAGGACGAACAGCGTGCCCACGACAAGGCGCAGGATCGTCGCGGCGTGCGCAAGGTGCGACCGCGCTGACGACAGTGCGGTCTACAACTCGCCCGCGTCGAGCAGCCGCAGCACTTCGTCGGCGCGTTCGCGCACCGCGGGTAGGTCGGCCAACTTCTGCGCCGCACGCACCTGGGTGACGATGCGCGGGTTGCGCCCGAACCGCTCGCTGTGGCGGGCGAGGAAGTCCCAGTACAGAGTGGTGAACGGGCAGGCGTCGGGGCCGGTGCGTTGTTTGCGGTCGTACCGGCAGCCCTTGCAGTAGTCGCTCATCCGGTCGATGTAGGCGCCTCCGGCGGCATAGGGCTTGGTGGCCATCCGCCCTCCGTCGGCGTGCAGCGCCATGCCCACCACATTCGGCACCATCACCCATTCGGCGCCGTCGACGAAGCCG
>JBIKLX010000252.1:0-3850 GCA_044359565.1 Ilumatobacteraceae bacterium | reverse complement strand
CCGACGACGTCGCCGGCAACGAACCGGCCGGCGGCAGGCGTGCGGTCATCGGCCTCGGTGTGATTGCGGTGCTGCTGGTGGCGCTGGCGTGGTGGAGCCTGTGGGCCTTCGTGTTCGTCGTGTTGCTCATCGGCTGCATCTTCTTGCACGAGGTGGGTCACTTCGCCACGGCCCGCTGGACGGGCATGAAAGCCACCCAGTTCTTCTTGTTCATGGGGCCGAAGCTGTGGAGCTTCCGCCGCGGCGAGACCGAGTACGGCGTGCGGGCGTATCCCGTCGGTGCCTACGTGCGCATCATCGGGATGAACAACCTCGATGAGGTCGACCCGGCCGACGAGCCCCGCGCCTATCGCAACCAGACCTACCCGCGCCGCATGCTGGTCATCTGCGCAGGTTCGATGATGCACATCCTCATCGCCGTCGCCCTCATGTTCGGCGTGTACGCCACCAAGGGTGCCCTCGGCCCGACGGGCGAGGTGGTCATCTCCACTGTCGTCGCTGGCGGTCCTGCCGACAACGCCGGTATTCGGCCTGACGACGTCGTCGTCAGCATCGATGGCCAGACGGTGTCGTCGGCCGACGAGTTCGTGGCCGTCATCCGCAGTCACGAACCGCAAGACATCATCCCGCTCGTGGTCGAACGCGACGGCCAGCAGGTGGCCGTCACCGCAGGGCTGGGCAGCAACACCAACCCCGGCGAGTTCTACGGCTCGGCGTTCCTCGGGGTGAGTTCGGCCGATGTGCAGGACTGGGTGGGCATGCCGGTCGGCGAGGCCGCCGTGCGCAGCATCACCGACCTCGGAAGCCAGGCGTGGCAGAGCGTCAGCGGCGTGGTGACGGTGCTGAACCCGGTGAACATCTGGCAGCACGTGTCGGGCCAGAACACCGACCCTGCGTCGCAGCCCACCACCGTGGTGGGCGTCAGCCGGTTCAGCGATCTGGTGGGTTCCGAGACCGGTCTCGGCGGCATCCTGCTGATGTTGGCCGGCGTGAACGTGTTCGTGGGTCTGTTCAACCTGTTCCCAATGCTGCCCTTCGACGGTGGTCATGCTGCCATCGCCACCTACGAACGGCTGCGCACCCGCAAGGGGCGTCCCGCCTATCACGCCGACGTGTCGAAGATGATCCCGGTGGCGATGACGATGATGGCGCTGTTGGCCTTCTTGCTGCTCGCCGGGTTGTACCTCGACATCGTCCGTCCGCTCGGCGGGTAGCGGTGGCACACTGACGTCGTGAAGTCCGACCGCACCACTTCGTTCGAGCGTCGCAGCACCCGGCAGATCCACGTCGGCAAGGTCGCCGTCGGTGGGGGAGCGCCCATCTCGGTGCAGTCGATGACCATCACCAAGACGGCCGATGTCGAGGGCACGCTGCAGCAGATCTATGCGCTCGCCGCGGCGGGCTGCGACATCGTGCGCTGCACCTGCAATGAGGCCGAGGCTGCGGAGGGCCTGGCCCAGATCGTGCCGCGGTCGCCCATCCCGGTCATCGCCGACATCCACCACCAGTACAAGATGGCCCTGGCGGCGATGGAGGCAGGCGTGCACGGCCTGCGCCTCAACCCCGGCAACATCCGTCGGCCCGAGCACATCAAGGCCGTGGCGGCCGAGGCGAAGGATCGCGGTCTGCCCATCCGCATCGGCGTGAACGGCGGCTCGCTCGATCCGGCGCTGTACGACAAGTACGGCGGGGTCACCCCCGAAGCGATGGTCGAGAGCGCGCTGCAGGAGATCGCCTACTTCGAAGACGTCGACTTCCACGACTACAAGATCAGCGTGAAGGCGTCGAACGTGCCGCTGATGGTCGAGGCCTACCGCCAACTCAGCGAGGCCACCGATGCGCCGTTGCATCTGGGGGTCACCGAGGCCGGCCCGCCGCCTGCCGGGTTGGTGAAGGCCACCGCCGGTATCGCCACGCTGCTGATGGAGGGCATCGGCGACACCATCCGCTATTCGCTCACCGCCGATCCGGTGGAAGAGGCCCGCGCCGGGCGGCAGTTGCTCGAGGCACTCGGTCTGCGCGAGCGCAAGAACGTCGACCTCATCGCCTGCCCCAGTTGCGGCCGGGCCGAGATCGACGTGATCGATGTGGCCAAGCGGGCGATGGAGGCGTTCGGCGACCGCAAGATCCCGCTGCAGGTGGCCGTGATGGGCTGTGTGGTGAACGGCCCCGGCGAGGCCCGCGAGGCCGACCTCGGCATCGCTGCCGGCAACAAGCGCGGGCACCTGTTCGTGAAGGGCCGCAACGTGGCGGTGGTGCCCGAGAGCGAGATGGTCGAGGCGTTGGTCGAGTGGGCCGAGTTCATCCACGAGCACGGCACCGAGGCCGCGCTGGCCCGCGTCGACACGGCGTTGGCCGAGCGTGAAGCGGCCAAGGATCGGGCCAAGCTGCTCGACGACAAGGGCGACGACGCCAACCACGCCGACGAACGCATCGTCGAGATCCGCCGCACGGTGTCGGGCAGCTGACCGGCGCAGGCCACCGGCGCGCACCCACTCGCTAGGATCGCCGCCATGTCCGCCACCACGGAACGCCAGCAGATCGGCCTCACCTGGGAGGCCTTCATCGAGTTGCCCGACGAGCAGCTCCGCCATGCCGAACTGCACGATGGCGAGGTGGTGCAGATGGCACCTGCTGGGCGACCGCACCAACTGACGTTGACCAACCTGATCCTCGCTCTCGGGCTCTGGGTGCGTGCCCACGGCGGCGAACTGGTGCCCGATCCGCACGTGCGCATCGCCCTGCGGTGGGGTTACCAGCCCGACCTGGCGTGGTACTCGCCCGAGCGGCTGCCCGCCTCGGGGTACTACGACCAGGCGCCCGATCTGGCCGTCGAGATCCTGTCACCCTCCACTCGTCGGCGCGACCTCGTCCGCAAGCCCGCCCACTACTTCTCGGCCGGTGTGCGCGAGGTGTGGTTGGTCGACGTCGACGAACGAGTGGTCATGTCGCTGCGGGCCGACGGCGGTTTCGACGAATGGGTCGATGGCGACGAGGTGGCGTCGCCGCTGCTGCCCGGGTTCGTGGCACCGGTGGCCGAGGTGTTGGCCCCGTCGACGATCGGGACGAACCGATGACACCGCACGACCACCCGCTGTTCGAGTTCGACCCCACGCGCGAGGCGGTCATCAACCCCACCATCCACCGACCCCGCCTCGGGTTCCCCGAGCGGGCGGTGATGTGCTGGTTCGGCGATGTGGTGCGCCAGCGCACCGCTGGGCGCGAACCGGTGCACCATGTGCCGTTCGAGCACGGCGATCACGCCATCCACGTCGTCGAGCACGCCGGCGAGCAGGTGGCCCTGGTGAGCCCGGGGGTCGGTGCACCTGCGGCGGTCACGTCGCTCGAGGTGATGATCGCCCTCGGCGCCACCAAGATCATCGGCTGCGGCGGCGCCGGCATCGTCCGGCCGGGCTTCGACGTGGGCCACGTCATCGTCCCCACCGGCGCCGTCCGCGACGAGGGCACGAGCTATCACTACGCGCCGGCCGACGAGGCGGTGCGCCCGCACCCGCGTGCCGTGGCCGCCATCGACGAGGTGCTGGCCGGCGCCGGGGTGCCGCACGACCGCGGCCTCACCTGGACCACCGACGCCTTCTTCCGTGAGACACCGACGAAGGTGGCGCGTCGGCGCGAGCAGGGGTGCATCACCGTCGACATGGAGGCGTCGGCCATGTTCGCCGCTGCGGCGTTCCGCGGTGTGGTGTACGGGCAGTTGCTCTACGCGGGCGACGACGTCAGCGCAGCCGAATGGGATCACCGCGACTGGGAGAAGCAGGGGAGCGCACGCGACCATCTGCTCGACCTGGCGTTCGCCGCGGTGCTCAAGCTGTAGGACGTTCCTCCACGC
>JBIKLX010000076.1:0-14062 GCA_044359565.1 Ilumatobacteraceae bacterium | reverse complement strand
CCGGCGTCGGGCCAGAACGACACGCTGGTACCGGTGCGCCGACCCTTGGCCGGCGTGGACCCGGTGACGGCGATCTTGCCCTGCGGCTTGCCACCCTTCGCGTACTCCTGCGTGTAGCGATTGCCGTTGCGGTCGATCTCGAGCAGCAGGCGTTCGCTGAGCGCGTTCACCACGCTGACACCCACGCCGTGCAGACCGCCCGACACCTTGTAGCCCTCGCCGCCGAACTTGCCACCTGCGTGCAGCACGGTGAGCACCACCTCGGCCGCACTCTTGCCCTTGTGCGGCCCGGAGGGGTAGGGGTCGACCGGGATGCCACGGCCGTTGTCGTCGACGCGACAGCCACCGTTGTCCAACAGGGTGACGCCGATGCGGGTACAGAAACCGGCCATCGCTTCGTCGACGGAGTTGTCGACCACCTCCCAGATGAGGTGGTGCAGACCGGCCAGACCGGTGGAGCCGATGTACATGCCGGGGCGTTTGCGGACCGGGTCGAGACCCTCGAGCACCTGGATGTCCTTGGCCCCGTAATCGGCAGTTGGCTTGTTGGTGTCAGCGGACACGCGGAACCTCGATCGCTTGGCGGGAAAACTGGTCGTGACCAGCAACTTCAGTGGCGACACGGAGGCTGACGGAAGGGCACTGACAGCAGGCCAGCCGGGGTCGCGACGACGGTCGACATCCTACCGGAGGGGTGTGACGGAGAGGCGGAGGGTCGGGCCTCCAAACAGGGGTTTCAGCGTCGTTTCACGCGGATGTCGAAGTGCTCGACCGTGGCCCCGATGATGGCCTGGAGTCGTGCCCGCAGATCGGTCTCGAGGAACTTCAACTGCGTGGCCCAGGCGGGCTCGTCGACCTCGACGACGAGACGTGTTCCGTCGAGTTTCACGGGTTGCACATGTGCGGCCACCACATCGCCGACGATCTCGTTCCAGCGGCCGAACACACCGCCCATCGTGCCGGCCGACATCGGTGTCGACCCTGTCGTACCCGGCCCGCGAAGCGACCGGACCACACCGGTGAGGCTGTCGCTCAGGGGCACCGGATCGCGACTCACCGGGCGAGCGTACCGGGCAGCCTCAGAGCAGTGTGTCCCACGCACCCTGGATGAGCAGGAAGTCGTAGACGGCGTGCAGGACGATGCAGGGGATCAGCGAGCCCGACACCCGTCGCAAGCAGTAGAACGCCGTACCGATGATCGCGGTGAACACCGTTTGGCGCAGCGCATCACCCACCTCGGCACCGATCACGATGTTCGGTGTGTGGAACAGGCCGAACAGCACGGAGGCGAACACCACTGCCTGCCATTCGCGGGTGAACACTCGCCGCGCCCCCACCTGCTGGATGCCCCGGAAGGTGATCTCCTCGGTGAGGCCCACCAGGGTCATGGTGACGATGCACCCGATCAGGTAGCTCGAGCCTGCATCGCCGGCGAATCCATCGGACAGGAACCTCGTGAGGCCGAGCACGAACACGACCACCGGGAACACCACCAGCCAGCGACGAGTCGTGCGCGATGGTTCGCGTAGCACCGACTTCCACCAGCCGAGCCTGGTGATGACCACCACCTGGAACGCCAGCACCACGAGCAACGGAATGACGAACTGCCGCACCCAGGGAGTGCCGAGTGTGCCGAGATCGGGATAGTCGACACCGTCGCCTCCGGGAACGAGCCGGACGAGCCCGATCCAGATGACGACATGAGCGACGAAGATGCCGAGCAACAGCGAGATGGTGGGCTGCACGCCCTCGTCGACGCGTAGGTCGTTGGAGACGGTTTCGCCTTGTTCCGTGGTCACGCGGCGCGACATTAGTCAGGCGTGACGATCGCTCCGGACGAGATGCGCACGACGGCGTCGGGGTGCGCGGCGGCCGGCAGTGTGGCCGCTGTGGTGAGCACCACCTGACCCGGCGGCAGATTCCGCAACAGCGCCGTGGCACGTTCGTCGTCGAGTTCGCTCAGCACGTCGTCGAGCACCAGCACGGGTGCGCTGCCGGTGCGCTCGGCCACCAGGCGGTGTGCCGCCAGGCGCAGCGCGAGTGCCAGCGTGCGTTGCTCGCCCTGCGACGCGTGGGTGCGCGCGGGCATACCGTTCAGGAACAGCTCCACGTCGTCGCGGTGCGGTCCGACGGTGGACACACCGCGGCGCACGTCGTCGGCGCGGGACCCCGCCAGCGCGGTGGCCAGTCCCATCCGCCGCCAGTCGGGCTCGTACCGCAACTCCACCGCGGTGGGCCGCCCGGCCAGTTGCTCGTAGGCCTCGAGCGTGAGCGGATCGAGTTTGGCGACGAGTACCGAGCGGGCGTGCCCGAACTGTTCGCCGAGATCGGCCAACTTCGCGTCCCACACGTCGAGCGTGATCTCGGTCTCGTCGTTCAGCCGCCCACCCGCCTGCTTCAGCAGCGTGTTGCGTTGCTTCACCACCCGGTCGAGTTCGAGACGCATCGCGTCGTACTTCAGGGCGAGCGCCACGAGTGTGTCGTCCATGAATCGGCGTCGCTCGCCCGGACCCTCTTTCACGATCACCAGGTCGTCGGGCGAGAACACGCTCACCCGCACCACACCCAGCAGGTCGCGGCTGCGTTCGAGCCGGTTGCGGTTCACCAGCACCCGGTTGCGACCAACCCGGCCCACCTCGGCCTCGACCAAGATCTCGCGTCCGTCATCGTGCAGCACATCGGCCCGGATGACCGCCGTGTCGGCGCCCATGCGCACCATGGCTTCGGTGGGCGCACCGCGAAAACTGTCGAGACGGGCCAGGTAGGCCAACGCCTCGGCGAAGTTGGTCTTGCCCTGTCCGTTCAGACCCACCACGGCGGTGATGCCGGGCTGCAGATCGAACGAGGCGCTGCTGTAGTTGCGGAAGTCGACGAGTTCGAGGTGGGTGACGATCATGCGTCGTGCTGGACACGCACCGGCATGAGCAGATACAGGAAGTCGTCGTTGCCGACGCCACGGACGATGGCGGGCTTCAGCCCGTCGGTGGTGGAGAGCGTGACCTCGTCGTTGGGCACGGCTTCCACACCGGCCGCGAGGTACTCGGGGTTGAACGCCACCTTCAGTTCGTCGCCCGAGGCAGTGGCATCGAGTTCTTCGCTCGCGTTGCCGATGTCTTGGGTGATGGTGGTGAGCTGCAACGAGTCGGCCGAGATCTTCAGACGCAGTACCGACGTGGTGGTGGACGTGTCGCGCGCCAGGATTTTCATACGCCGAATGGCGTCGAGCAGTTCGCCGCGGTTCACCGTGAGCAGGTTCGGATGGCTCGGCGGGATGAGCTGGCGATAGTTCGGGAAGTCGCCCGGGATGAGGCGGGTGCTCAGCCGGGTGCCGCCGATCTCGAAGGTGGCGTCGTTCTCGCCGATGCGCAAGGTGACCTCGGGACCGTCGCTCAGCACACGCTGCAACTCGTTCAGCGCGCGGGCCGGCACCAGCACGCGCTGTTCGGCGCCGAGCACGCTCACCCCTGGGAGGTCACGTACCGCGAGCCGGTACGAGTCGGTTGCCACCAGACGCAGTCCGTCGTTCTCGGCTGCGAGGAGCACACCGGTGAGCACCGGGCGACCCTCGTCCTTGCTGGCCGCACTGACCACCTGGCGCAGCGCGTCGCTGAAGGCACCGGCGTCGAGCGTGACCGCGGCGGCTGCCGACGGGCTGATGCGCGGGTAGTCGTCGAACGACAGTGCGCGCACGCTGAACTGCGAGCGGCCGGCGCTGATCTTCACGTCTTCCTCGCCGACGGCCACCTCCACGCGGCCGGCAGGCAGTGCGCGCACGATGTCGGCAGCGAGCTTGGCGGGCACCACGGCACCACCATCGACCTCGCCACCGACAGCAACGACTTTCTGGATGGTGAGCTCGAGGTCGGTGCCGGTGATGGTGAGTTGATCGCCCAGCACCTCGAGGCGCACACCTTGCAGCACCGGATGGGTGCTGCCGCGGCCGGTGGCGGCGCGGCTCGCCGTCGCCAGTGCTTCGGCCAAGACGTCTCGTTCGCAGCGGAACTTCACAGGGCAACCTTTCTCACCACTCGGATGGATGACATGGTAATGGTCGTAATAAGGGGTGTGGATTGTGCACAAGTGGGCATCGCGCCAGCGTGCTGATGCTTTTCGACCACACACTGTTGTCCACCGTGCTCCACAGGCCGGAAATGACAGCGGCGTGGTTCGGTGGACGACGGTGTGACTGTCCACCGCGCGCGCCTCGGCGTCCCCATGATGTCCCCAGCGTTCAACTCGTCTTCAATCGCTGGATGAGGTCGGTCACCTGGTCGTACACCTGCTTGCGCTCTTTCATCTGCCGCTGGATCTTGTCGACGGCATGGATGACCGTGGTGTGGTCGCGGCCACCGAAGAGGCGGGCGATGCTGGGGTAACTCAGGTCGGTGAGCTCGCGGAAGACGTACATCGCCGTCTGGCGGGCCGACACCAGCGGCCGCTGCCTGCTGCGACCGCGGAGCGCGTCGACACTGAAACCGAGGATGGATGCGATCTCGGTGAGCATCTCGTCGTCGGTGCGCGGCTTCACGACGGTGTCGGTGAGCAGGTCGCCGAGGAGTTGTTCGGCCAGGTGCGTCGTGATGGGCACGTGGTTGAGGCTGGCGTAGGCCGTGACGCGGATGAGTGCGCCCTCGAGCTCGCGGATGTTCGACGTGATGTGGCTGGCGATGAACTCGAGCGTGTCGGACGGCACCGGGCTGCGGTCGCGTTCGGCCTTGTTGCGCAAGATGGCCAGACGAGTCTCGAGATCGGGCGGCTGGATGTCGGTGATGAGACCCCACTTGAACCGGCCGCGTAGGCGTTCTTCGAGCGTGGGGATGGCGTCGGGCATGCGGTCGCTGGAGATGACGATCTGCTTGTTGGCGCCGTGCAGGGAGTTGAACGTGTGGAAGAACTCCTCCTGCAGGCCCTCCTTGCCCTCCATGAACTGGATGTCGTCGATGAGCAGCACGTCGATGTCGCGGTAGCGCCGCTTGAAGGCGCCGATGGTGTTGCTGCGGATGCCGTCGACGTATTCGTTGAGGAATGTCTCGGTGCTGACGTAGCGCACCGTGTCGTGCTGGTAGTGGCGGTGGACGTAGTGGCCGATGGCGTGCAGCAGGTGAGTCTTGCCCAGACCGGCCGCGCCGTAGATGAACAGCGGGTTGTACGACCGACCCGGTGTTTCGGCCACGCGGAGTGCGGCAGCGAGGGCGAACTGGTTCGAGGCACCCTTCACGAAGGTCTCGAAGGTGTATCGCGGGTTCAGGCCGGCGAGATCGAGCGCCGAGTCGTTGCTGCGCCCCGACGACGAACCCGAGCGGGTAGGTGCGCCGCCGGTGTCGGAGGCGTCGGTGCTGGTTCCGGTGTCGGGCACCAGGTCGGCCGGCTCGTCGTACGGCAGGTCGGCGTCGGGGACCACGACGACGAGGTGGCGGTTCGAGGCACCGATCTCGTCGAGGGCATCGACCACCAGGGGCAGGTAGCGAGTGAGGATGCGGTCGCGAACGTGGTTGTTGGGGGCGCTGACCTGCAGCTCGTCGGGACCGCTGTCGAGCGCTACGACGTCTTGGAAGGTCGAGAACCACACGGCTTCTGATACCTGGGCCCGGAGCAGTTGCGCTACTGCCGTCCACACCTGTTCAGTATCGCTCACCTGCACCTCCGTCCCATCAGCCTCTCCGCATCCACACTGTTGTCCACAGAGTGTGGACAACCAGTCGGAACGATCGCAGATGGCCGGCGATCACGGAAGCGTCCACCGTAGCAGACTTATCCACACCCTCATCACGGGACCTCGGGTTGCCCTGACAGAGGAGCGGCCCTAACCTATGGAGGTTGTCTGCTCGGTGGCGGGTTCGTGCCGCATTCGACGACAACCCTGATCTGTCGGCACCGGCGTCCGGTGCTCTGCGAGGAGGATGGCGTGAAGCGCACGTTCCAACCCAACAACCGTCGTCGTGCCAAGAAGCACGGCTTTCGCCAGCGGATGAGTACCCGCGCCGGCCAGGGCATCTTGAAGGCCCGCCGCGCCAAGGGCCGGCACCGTCTGTCGGCTTGATCTGGCGCATCCGCGACCGCGGCACCTTTCAGCGTCTGTCGCGAGAGGGTCGGCGGTCTCGGGCCGGAGTGCTGTGGTGCACCGCTGTTCTCGATCCGTCGTTGTCGCCGCCCCGGGTGGCGTTTGCGATCGGCCGCGCCTTTGGTCCGGCCGTGCAACGCAATCGTCTGCGGCGCCAACTCCGATCGCTGCTGTCCGAGATGACGGTTCCGGCGGGGGCGTATCTCATCGGCGCCCGGCCGGACGCCGCCGCACGGTCGTATCCCGAGTTGCGGCACGATCTACAGACGTTGATCAGCGCGCAGCAACGCAGCCGAACCGCAGCCGACTGACGAACGCACTAGTGCGGCTGATCCATTCGTATCAGATTGGTGTCGAGGGACGGCCGTCGCCCTGCCGGTTCACCCCGTCGTGCTCCACCTACGCCGTCGAGTCGCTGCAGCAGTACGGTCCCGGCCGTGGGCTGCTGCTCACCCTGCGGCGCTTCCTGCGCTGTCGACCGTTCGGGCCGTCGGGGTGGGACCCCGTGCCCGACACCTTCCTGCGAAAGCGAGCCCACGCATGATCGCCTTTGGTCTGTTCGAGGGGCCGGCGTGGTTGCTGGCCAAGTTCTACGACTTCACCAACAACTACATCCTTGCCATCACGATGATCGCACTGGTGGTGATGCTCATCACCGCGCCCCTGCAGTTGAAGGCCACCAAGGGCATGCTCGAGATGCAGCGGTTGCAACCGCAACTGCGGCGGCTGCAGCAAGAGCACCGCGGCGATCGCCAGAAGCTGAACGAAGAGATGATGAAGCTCTACCAGGAGCACAAGGTCAATCCGCTGGCCTCGTGCTTCCCACTGCTGCTGCAGTTCCCGGTCTTCATCATCATGTTCCAGGTCCTCCACGGCCTCACCGAGAAGATCGAAGGACGTGAGGGTTTCCCCGGGTTCACCCCGCAGTACATCTCCACGACCTCGAAGCTCTACCAAGACCTTGTCGGCCAGAACGAGATGCTGGCGTGGGGCCTCGACCTGGCGAAGACCCCGATCCAAGCGATCGGTGAGTCGTTCACCGGGGGGTTCGTCTATGCCTTGCTGGTGGTGGCGCTCGGTGCCCTGTACCTGGTGCAGCAGAAGATGGTTGCGGCCCGCGCATCGGTGAGCCCGACGATGTCGCCGATGCAGCAGAAGCTGATGCAGTACCTGCCGGTGGTGTTCGCCGTGTTCCTGGTGTTCTACCTCACCGGTCTGGTCATCTACTACATGGCCCAGGCAGTCTTCCGTATCGGCCTGCAGTGGTACACCACTCGCCGCTTCTACAAGGGCGACGAGTCGCTCGGCCGCCAGGCGATGGCCGCCGGCGAGAAGGCCCGCGAGATGGCCAAGAATGAGCCGGGCGGCGGTGGCCTGTTCGGTCAGATGAAGAAAGAAGCTGCTGCCGCGAAAGACTCAGCAGCGAAAAACGCAAAGCCGTCGTCGTCGACCACGGTGAGCAAGCGGGTCACCCCGCCGAAGAACAAGCCCACGCCCGCGAGCAAGGCCGGACGGCCTGCACCGACGGGCCGCGCGACGCGGCCCAAGCCCGGTGGCTCGACGCGGCCCCCGAAGCAATAAGAGGTTCAGTCATGGAATGGGTCGAAACGACCGGTCGTACGATCGAAGAAGCCAAGAGCGCTGCGCTCGATCGGCTCGGTGTGGTGGAAGACGACGCCGAATTCGAGATCATCGAAGAGCCCCGGGTGGGGCTGTTCGGTCGTCAGCGCGGTGAGGCCCGGGTACGTGCCCGTGTGCGCCCCACCACACCGCGGGCCAAGGTCGAGCGCCGCGATCGTAAGAGGCGCAGCGACAGCAAGCCGGCCGGTGCGGGGAACGATGCTCCCGACGCAGGCGCCGAGCGTGCCCCCAAGAACGCTCAGCCCCGACAGCGTGCCGAGGGCGGCCAGCGCTCGCAGCCCAAGCAGCGTCAGGCGGCCCGAGCAGCCGAATCCAGTACCGACGCACCAACGAACGACGCAGCGCCGACGCGCACCAAGGAGACCGACGTGACCCCCCAGCAGGTAGCCGACGAGGCGACGAACTTCATCTCCGGTCTGGTAGGGGCATTCGGTCTCACCGGCACCACTGCGGCAGTCGTGGAGGGTGACGACATCGAAGTGAAGGTCGACGGCGCCGATCTGGGCCTGCTTGTCGGCCCTCGTGGCAGCACCCTCCAAGCAGTGCAGGAGATCGTCCGTGTGGTGGCACAGCGTCGGCTGGGCGACCACGACACGCATCTTCGTGTCGATGTGGGTGGCTACCGCGAACGCCGGCGCGAAGCACTCTCGCGCTTTGCCCAGCAGGTTGCCGAGCAGGTCGTCGCCGATGGCACGGCCCGCAGCCTCGAGCCGATGTCGTCGGCCGATCGCAAGGTCGTGCACGATGTGCTGGCCGAGGTCGATGGTGTGGTCACCAGCTCGGCCGGTGAGGAACCGAACCGCCGGGTGGTCATCTCCCCCGCGAATGCCTGACGACGACCTTCGTCGTCTCCTCGGCGAGATCCAGCGACGCGGCGCCATCGGCCCGGTCGATCTCGACGATGCCATTCATCACGCCGACGACTTCGTTCGCGCGCTGCCGGACGGCCCGTTGTCGGTGATCGACCTCGGCTCTGGTGGTGGTCTCCCTGGGCTTGTGATCGCTGCTCGCCGTCGGGATGTAGCGCTGCTCCTGGTCGAACGTCGGGCCAAGCGAGCAGATCTGCTCCGCTACGCGGTGCGTGCGCTGGGGGTTGCCGACCATGCGGTGGTGACCGAGACCGACGCCGCCCGACTCGGACCCACGCTGACGGCTCCAGCGGATGTGGTGACGGCCCGCAGTTTCGGTGCGCCACAGGTGTTGATGCCGATTGCTGCCCCCCTGTTGCTCAGTGGCGGTCTGCTGGTGGTGAGCGAACCCCCCGATCGACAGTCGCGGTGGGATGCTGCCGATCTACTGACCTGGGGTTTCGATGAACTCGACCATGTCGGTGGGGTTCGGCGGCTACTTCGACGCTGATGTTTCACGTGAAACATCGACTGCTCGTACGGTGTCACCGACGGGCGTTCCGCACTCGGCGATGTTTCACGTGAAACACTCCACTCCGGAGTGTGCGCGATTCAGCGGGAACGAGTTGCTAACGTGCAGCCGAGGCGGAGTCAGCGGCTGTCCATGCCGCGTCCGTACCCATCAGGAGTTGACCGATCATGACCGCGACCCCTCCGACGATCTCGGCCGGTGACGGCACCGGGCCCACCGGCCGGCCGCTTCCCCGGGTGATCGCCGTCGCCAACCAGAAAGGCGGCGTCGGAAAGACCACCACCACCGTCAACCTGGGCGCCTGCCTGGCCGAACTCGGGTTCCGTACCCTGGTGGTCGACCTCGATCCTCAGGGCAATGCATCGACTGGTCTCGGCATCGAGAACCGTGGGCTCGAGACATCGATGTATCACGTGATCATGCACGAGGTACCACTCGATCAGTGCATCGAACCGACAGCCGTGAAGAATCTGTTCGTCGCCCCCGCCAGTCTCGATCTGGCCGGCGCGGAGATCGAGCTCGTGCCGGCTTTCAGTCGTGAAGGGCGACTCAAGCGGGCGATCGAAGCCGTGCTCGACGACTACGACTACGTGCTCATCGACTGTCCCCCGTCGCTCGGCCTGCTCACCGTGAACGGATTGAATGCGGCCACCGAAGTGCTGGTGCCCATCCAGTGCGAGTACTACGCCCTGGAAGGCCTGGGTCAGTTGCTCCGCAACGTCGAACTGGTGAAGCGCAATCTCAATCCGACGCTCGACGTGAGCACCATCGTGTGCGTGATGTACGACGCTCGCACCAAGTTGGCCGATCAGGTGGTACGCGAGGTGCGTGAGCATTTTGGCGACAAAGTCTGCCGTACGGTGATCCCTCGTACCGTTCGACTCTCGGAAGCCCCATCGTTCGGGCAACCGATCATCACCTTCGATCCCACTTCACGCGGTGCGGTGGCGTATCGGGAAGTAGCAAAGGAGGTCAGCCGTGGCTCGGCCCGGAGGTCTGGGTAAAGGACTCAGTGCGCTCATCCCGCCCAGTGAGAGCGCCGACATCGCCGCCAGCGATCAGCCGCGGCTGGAAGACATTCCGATCGACGCGATCGTCGAGAACCCGAAGCAGCCGCGTATGCACTTCGACGAGGAGTCGTTGGCTGATCTGAGTGCGTCGATCCAGGAGATCGGCGTGCTGCAACCCGTCCTGGTGCGGCCAGTGGGTGATCGGTACGAGTTGATCGCCGGCGAACGTCGCTGGCGTGCCGCCAAGCGCGCCGGACTGTCGGTGATCCCAGCCATTGTCCGCACCACCGACGACCTCGGCTCGGCGGAACGGGCCCTGATCGAGAACCTGCACCGTAAGGATCTCACCCCGCTGGAGGAGGCCTCGGCCTTCCAGCAGTTGATCGAGGTATTCGCACTCACCCACGACCAGGTGGCGTCGCGGGTGGGCAAGAGCCGCTCGGCGGTCAGCAACAGCCTCCGCCTGCTCACCTTGCCGCCATCGATCCAGGGATACCTCGCCGACGGGCGTCTGCAAGCCGGTCATGCTCGCGCTCTACTGGGCACCCCAGACCGAGCGTTCCAGGAACAGCTCGGTCGGCGGGCTGCCACCGAGGGTTGGACCGTGAGGTCGGTGGAAGAGGCGGTGCGGGCTCGCCAGGCAGGAGGGGCTGCTCCCGAACCGGAGGCGGCCGAGACGGTCACCGGTTCCGCCGGTACGCCACGTGAGTCGGCACCACCGACCCAGCGCCTCCGGCCTCCAGGTCTGCTGGAACTCGAGGGTTTGCTCGCCGACCATCTGTCGACATCGGTGGCGGTATCGATGGGTGCCAAGCGCGGCAAGGTGGTCATCGACTTCGCAGATCTTGAAGACCTCGAACGGCTGTACTACCTGATGAACCCTACCGAGCCGGGCCAATCGACCACCTAGAGTGGTATAGCCTCACGCTGCGTCATCCGTGACGTAGAGCATGACCCTGAGGGTTACGCACATGAGGTGGACAAAGCTGTGGACAAACTCTCGACTAGGCGATGAGTGTCCACACCCGCATCCAGGTGTGCAGTGCTCGACCGATGGCTGCCCCGATGGCGGGCGCTGCATCGACGGCGGTTCGCACCGGGGCGAACGAGCACAGCACAGCGGGCATCTTCGTCTCGCGTAGCACCGGCAAGCGCATTCCGACCGGTTCGTCGAGGTCGAGGCCGCACCGACTCAACTCGTTGGTGAGACATTCGGCGAGCGTGCGTCCACCCACCGACTCGAAGGTGGGCACCCGGTAGAACGTGACACAGGTGCGCTCGCCCACTACGCCGTCGAGGCCCAGGTAGGCGTGCGCACCGAACTGGTTGGCGGCCCGGGCCTGGGTGATGGGGTCGGGTTCGTCGAGCGGTACCACCGTGGCGCCCAATTGGCGCAGGTCGCGGCTCGCCAGACGAGCGATGGTGCTGAGCCCGCCGAACTGGCCCACGACGACGCGCAACGTGCTGAGGTCGGACGACGCCTGGCGGAGTTGCTCGCGCTCGCGCACCGCACCGATGCCCGGGCCGGTCCCGGTCTGGCCGATCACCCGCTCGAGCATGCGGACCGTGTGCGCACCGCACACCCCGTCCGGGCCCAGGCCGCAGTTCACCTGGAAATCGGCGAGCGCCTGGGCGGTGCGGGGGCCGAAGATGCCGTCGACGCGCCCGCAGTCGAAGCCCAGACGGTTCAACCGGCTCTGCAGCTCGGCCACATCGTCGCCACGCAGGTTCGGCGAGGTGAGCACCAGCAACCGGTCGCCCAGCCGCCACGTCGCTTCCACCAGAGCCTTCCAGCAGTCGAGGTCGCAGCCATCGGCCACCCGCACACCGCGTGCGGCCTGGAAGGCGTGCAGCGACGCGAGCGTGATCGGGCAGAACTCACCGATGTGAGCACCCACCGGAACGAAGCCTGCAGCGGCGAGACGCCGCTGCAGATCGCGTATGGCCTCGCCGTGTTGGCCGGGGGTCAGTGGGAAGACGGCAGAAATGCTTCGAGCTCCTGCAGCAGGGCGCTCTTGCCCTTCGCGCCGACGAGCCGCTTGGCCACTTCGCCCTTGTGGAACACCAACAGCGTGGGGATGCTCATGACGTTGAAGCGCATCGCCAGATCAGGGTTCTCGTCGACGTTCAGCTTGGCGATGGTGATCTTGCCCTGCTGCTCGGCGGCGATCTCGCCCAGGATGGGGGCGATCATCTTGCAGGGGCCGCACCACTCGGCCCAGAAATCGACGACCACGGGCAGATCGCTCGACGCGACCGTCTCGTCGAAGGTGGCGGTGGTGAGGGTGACGATGCCATCGGCCATGACGGGTCCTTTCACAGGGAAGATCAGGAATGATACCGACACCAACCCGACCCGACCGGCGACCATTCCCGGCCCCGACGTGACGCCCGGCTCGCTGCCCGGCTGAACGGCCTGCCGGTGCTCAGTGCGACTGGTGGGCCTCGAGCCAGCGTTCGGCATCGATGGCCGCCATACAGCCCGAGCCGGCGGCCGTGATGGCCTGGCGATAGGTGTGGTCTTGCACGTCGCCGCAGGCGAACACACCGTCGATGTTGGTGTAGCTGGAACCGGGACGGGTGACCAGGTAGCCGGTCTCGTCCATGTCGAGCAGCGTGCGGAACAGATCGGTGTTGGGGCGATGGCCGATGGCGATGAACACACCGGTGACGTCGAGCCTGCTCACCTCACCGGTGACGGTGTCGCGCACCAGCGCACCCTCGAGCTTGTCGTCGCCGATGAGATCGTCGACCACCGAGTTCCAGCGGATCTCGATCTTCGGGTTGCTGTGGGCACGGTCCTGCATGATCTTCGAGGCCCGCAACTGGTCGCGGCGCACGAGCATGGTGACCTTGGAGGCGAACTTGGTGAGGAACGTGGCCTCTTCGATGGCCGAGTCGCCACCGCCCACGACGGCGATCTCCTGACCGCGGAAGAAGAACCCGTCGCACGTGGCGCAGGTGGACAGACCGTGGCCGATGAGGCGTGTCTCGGCCTCGAGACCGAGCATCAGGCTCTGGGCACCGGTGGAGACGATGACCGAATGGGCGAGGTGCAGTTCGTCGCGCACCCACACCTTGAACGGTCGCTCGGAGAAGTCGACGGCGGTGACCTTGGCGGTGATGAACTCGGCGCCGAACCGCGCCGCCTGCTCGCGCATGTTCTGCATCAGCTCGGGGCCCATGATGCCGTTCGGGAAGCCGGGGAAGTTCTCGACCTCGGTGGTGAGCATGAGCTGCCCGCCGGGCTGGTCGGTGGTGGACGACGGCTCGCCTTCGATGATGAGCGGGGCCAGGTTGGCTCGGGCCGTGTAGATAGCGGCGGTGAGGCCCGCCGGCCCCGAACCGATGATGACGACATTGCGGATGCTCACGACGAGACCTTTTGAGGGAGAGGGATCACGACGCCGAGTCGGCGTCGGAGGCGCTGCGCTGGCGCATGCACAGCACGCCGATGAGCCCGAGCACCAGGGCGCTGAGGAGGTACGACACCCACACGCTGGAGTCGGTGTCGATCCAGCCGCCGATGTTGACCAGTCGTTGCAACAGTTTGGTGAGCAGGATGACCAGCAGAGTGAATGTGGCCACCGAAGCGACAGCGATGACCGTACCGAACACCAGACCGCGCACGACCTTGACGACGCGCACGGTGGCCGTGTCGCGCACCACGCCGACCCACCGCTCGACCTGGTCGGCGAGTTGGGCTGGCCAGTTGGGATCGGTGAGCGGGTTGCCCGGCATGGCGGCGAGCCTACTGGCTGGCACTACGGAGGGGAATGCTCAGGGGTCGACGGTGACCAGCACGGCGCAGGTGAGCCGGTCGATGGCGCTGATCTGTCCGGTAGGGGCGCGCACCACGATGGCCTGCTGCTGGCGGTAGACCACCTCGCCGAGCACCTCCACCTCCGGCGGCAGGCAGGCGTTGGTGGGCGCCTGGCGGCTGGCGGCGGGCACAGTAGCGGCGTACTCG
>JBIKLX010000075.1:0-14134 GCA_044359565.1 Ilumatobacteraceae bacterium | reverse complement strand
ACCCCTCGCCCTCCATCCGGTCGAGTCGACGCGACAGGCTCGACGGCACCTCGTCGAGTTCGCCGCACAACCTGCTCACCCGCATCGCGCCACCGGAGCGTTGCAGTGCCGACATGATCTCGAACCAGGCCAGCGGCAGGTCGAACTCGTCGACGAGGTCGGCGTCGATCTGGCGCGCCACTGCGGTGACGGTGCGGTCGAGCGACCGCCACAACCCGATGCGTTCGGCGTCGAGGCGGGGCACGGCGTGGCTGTCAGGCCGTTGCCTTGAGGGCGGCCGCGAACGACGCCAGGGCGAGGTCGATCTCGGCCTCGTTCACCACCAGCGGGGGCATCCACCGCAGGCACATGCCGTAGGTGCCCGCGTTCATCAGGATGAGGCGACCTTCTTCGAGACAGTGCTTCTGGATGGCCGCCACCCGGGCGGCATCGCTGAACTCGGTGCCCACCATCAGGCCGAGGCCGCGCACCTGGGTGATGACGTCGTGCTCGCGCTGCAGTTCGCGGATGCCTGCCTGCAACTGCTCGCCACGTGCGTTCACGTTGGCCAGGAATGCCGGATCGCTCATGATCTCGATCGTGGCCAACGCAGCCGCGCAACCCATCGCGTTGCCGCCATAGGTGCCGCCGTGGCTGCCCTTGGTCCACTTGTCGTCGAGCTCGCGGCGGGTGCCCAGCGCGGCGAACGGGAAACCGCTGGCGATGCCCTTGGCCATGCAGATGATGTCGGGCTCGAGGCCGTAGTGCTCGACCGCGAACATCGTGCCGGTGCGGCCGAAGCCGCTCTGCACCTCGTCGGCGATGAACAAGATGCCGTGCGCCCGGCACCGCTCGACCAGGCCGTGGATGAACGCTGGCGGGGCCGGGATGTAGCCGCCCTCGCCGAGCACCGGCTCGAGGATGACGGCCGCGGTCTCGTCGGGCGCGGTCATCGACTTGAGCAGATGGTCGAAGCCCTGCAGCGCCCGGGCCACCTCGGCATCCTGATCGTCGGCGAGCGGGCTGGGGTACGGGGCCACGAAGATGCCGGCCGGCAGCGGGGCATGGCCGGCCCGATAGCTGGTCTTGCTGGTGGTCATGGCCATCGCCAGATGGGTGCGACCGTGGAAGCTGCCGCTGAACACCACGACGTGCGGGCGCTTGGTGGCCTGCTTGGCCAACTTCACCGCAGCCTCGGTGATCTCGGCGCCCGAGTTGGCGTAGAAGAACGTGTCGATGGCGCCCGGCGACAGGTCGGCCAACTTTGCCGCCAGCGGCTCGAGCAGATCGTGCTTGAACACGTTCACCTGGGCGTGGATGAACCGCTGCGCCTGGTCGGCGATCGCCTTGGCCACCTTCGGATGGGCGTGACCGGTGGAGTTCACCGCGATGCCCGCGGCGAAGTCGAGGTACTCCTCGCCGCCGGTGGTGGTGACCCAGCACCCGTGCCCACTCGCCACTTCCAGCGGCGTGACCGAGAACCAGACATTCGACAGATGCGACTCGCTCATGGCCGCGAGCCTAGTCACGCGACTGCAGTCCGTTGCCCCGACCCTCGAGAGTCCGGGTGGCTCAGCGGGTGACGAACGGCGGGTCGGCGCGCGGGTCGAACGTCCGGCTCCAGGCGGCGAACTCGGTGGCGAAGTACTCGAGCCGCCGACCCGTCACCTCGGCCAACTCGATCACCGTGCCCGGATGGGCCTCGGTGAGGTAGTAGCGGAAGCGACCCTTCGGCCCGATGCGACCGCCGCTCCACAGCTGCCAGCCGGCGTCGGCCACGAGCGCCTCGGCCGCGTCCATGTCGGCGGGCCAGTAGGCGACGTGATGCAGGCCGCCGTCGGGGCAGCGCTCGAGGAAGTCGAGGTAGGTCGACGGCTGGTCGTTGTGCTGGGCGATGAGTTCCACCTGCAGGTCGCCCATGTGCGCGATGGCAATGGTGAAGTCGAGTTGCCCCGGTTGCCCGCGGTGGACGAAGTCGTCGACCGGAGGGTGCTCGACGAGCAGCCACGGCCCGATACCCAGCACCTCGACCCAGTGGCGGATGTGCTCGTGCAGTTGTTCGGCAGGCACCACGTAGCCGAGTTGACGCACCTCACCGAACGCAGCGACCGGGTTCATGGTCCCGACACTAGGCAGCCCCGGCGCAGCGAGTTGACCGATGCGAGCCGTTGACCGATGCCCACCCGAGTCGCAGCGGCCCACCCGAGTCAGCCCCGCGCACCCGAGTCGCAGCGGTACACCCGAGTGCTTTCTGGCACCCCGGGGGCCAAACAACCCTCGGGATCAGGATGGCGGGGCAGTGAGGGCGGCGGCCTTGGCCATGGCCTCGTCCCACGATGCACCAGCGGCGATGAGCGACCGGAACGGCATCACCATCTTCGGCATGCTCACGCCGAGCACGCCGCGCAGTCGACCCTGCCACCCGTACAGCGCTGCGAACGCACCGTCGAGCGACCCGGCGAACACGTGCACATCGTCGCCACCGTGGGCACGGCCGACGAACTGGATGCGGCTCTCGAACTGATCGCTCCAGAAGAATGGCACCGCCGCGTACGGCGTGGGTGCCTCACCCCTAGCCACCGCCAGCAGATTGCGAGCCGCGGCGGCACCCTGCTCGGCGGCGTTGGTCCAGTGCTCGACACGCATCTCGGCGTCGTCGTGCCCATCGAACACGTGGTTCGGCCAGCGGGCGCAGTCGCCTGCGGCGTAGACGCCGGGCACACCTGCGTTGAGTGTGTCGTCGCACACCACTCCATCGCGCAGGGTGAGTCCGCTGCCCTCCAGCCAGCCGGTGGCCGGCGACACCCCCACGCCCACCAGCACCACATCGGCCCGCACCAGGTCGCCCGACGCCGTATCGCTCGACGTGAGCCGCACGCCCGTCACCCGCGCGCCATCGCCCTCGATGGCGGCCACCTGCACATCGCAGCGCAGGTCGATGCCGTGGCGGGTGTGCACACTGGCGACGGCTGCACCCATCTCGGCACCGAGGCCGCGCATCAGCGGTGACGGTGCACCTTCGAGCACCGTCACCGTGCACCCTGCCGTCTGCGCCGTGGCTGCGGCTTCGAGGCCGATGAACCCGGCACCGATCACCACCAGTCGCACCCCTTCGCCGAACCGGGCGCGCAGATCCAGCGCGTCGTCGAGTGTGCGCAGCTCGCACACCCCGTCGAGATCGGGCTGGCCGGGCAACCGCCGCACCCCCGCCCCGGTGGCGATGACCAATCCGTCGTAGGCGATGGTCGAGCCATCGGCCAGGGTGACCAGTCGAGGAGACGGGTCGAGCGAGGCCGCCGCAACACCGAGGCGCCAGGTGAGGTCGAGGGCGGCGAAGTCGTCTGGCTTGCGCAGGCGGATGCGGTCGGCGTCCCACTCGCCCGCAAGCAACTTCTTCGACAGCGGCGGCCGGTCGTAGGGCACCTCGTCCTCGGCGCCGACCAGGGTGATCACCCCGGTGAACCCTTCACTGCGCAACGTCTCGCACGCCCGCAACCCCGCCAGCGAAGCCCCGACCACCACCACATGTTCCATCGTCGCCAGCATGGCACGCCCGCAGCGATGAGCAACATGCGCAACAGGTGCGCATGTTGCTCATCGCGGGGCCGGGGAGCGGGCAGTACGGTCGGGGGGCATGGACCAGGTGTTGCGCACTCCCCCTCCCCCGGTCGACACCAGCACTGCGCCCGCCGTGGCGGCGGCCACGTTCGGCATCGAGGCCGGCGGGGCGATCGACCTCGGCAGCGAACGCGACCGGGCCTTTCTGCTGCACGGTGTGGGCACGCTCGGCGAGGTGATGCCGATCGCCGTGATGAAGGTGTCGAACGCTGCCGAGCACCCCGACGTGCTCGACATGGAGGCGTCCGTCGCCTTCCACGCACTCATGGTCGACCCCACTCTCCCCGTCGCCGAGCCCTATCCGGCGCGCGACGGCCGCTACCGCGCCGAGTGGGCCTCGCCCGAGGGCACCCACTGGGTGCGCATGTACGACCTCATGGCCGGTACCCGCCGCGCCGACCCCACCACCCTCTCCGACCGCGCCGTGATCGAGTGGGGCACCACCACCGCCCGTCTCGGCCGCGCGATGCGTGGCTTCATCCACCCTCGCGCCATCCGCAGCCTGCCGTGGGACGTGCAGCACGCGCTGCAGGTGCGCCCGATGCTGCCCGCCATCGCCGACCCCACCGTCAGGCAGTTGGTCGCCCGCACGCTCGACCGGTTCGAGGAGGTGGTGGCCCCCCGCTGGGCCTCACTGCGTGCCCAGGTGGTGCACGGCGACCTCACCACCGACAATGCCCTCGTCGCATCCGACGGCACCGTCACCGGCATCATCGACTTCGGCGACATGAGCCACACCGCACTGGTGGTCGACATCGCCTCGATCCTCGACTCGCTCGCTGCCGGACGCAGCCGCACCGAGATGCTGCGCATCGCCCGACTCGCGCTCGACGGCTACCAGCGCATCACCCCGCTCGAACCCGACGAACTGGCGATCATCGGCGAACTGTGGGCGGCGCGCACCGCGGTCGGCCTGGCCATCGGCTCGTGGCGCGCCGCCGAAGGCTTGGAAGACGCCGAGTTCGCCCAGCGCTACCACGCCGGTGCCGCCACCATGCTCGACCAGTTGCTGGCTACCGGTTGGCAACGCCTCGCCGCCGAGCTGGGCGGGCACCACGACAGCGCAGCCGACTCGCACGAACTCGTCGCCCGGCGCGACGTGTTCGGCCCGGCCACCGAGGGCCTCAGCTACGACGAGCCGATCCACATGGCCAGCGCCCAGGGCACCTGGATGACCGATGTGCACGGCCGCCGCTACCTCGACATGTACAACAACGTGCCGAGCGTGGGCCACACCCACCCGCGTGTCACCGAGGCCATTGCGCGCCAGAGCCGCGTGCTGAACACCAACATGCGCTACCTGCACGCCGGCGCCATCGAGTTGGCCGAACGTCTGGTCGACACCTGCCCGGCCTCGCTCGACACGGTGTTCTTCGTGAACTCCGGCTCGGAGGCCAACGATCTCGCCTGGCGCCTCGCCACCACGGTCACCGGCAACACCGGCGCGCTGTGCACCACCCGCGCCTACCACGGCATCAGTGCCGCCATCGCCCCGCTGTCGCCCGAGACGCTGCCACCCGAAGCAGTGCCGCCCACGGTCGACACGTGGATACCCACCGACACCTACCGCGGCCTGCACACTGGCACCGAGGGGTTCGCCGCCGCGCTCGAACGCCTCGCCGCGCGCGGCGTGGCGCCCGCGCTCGTCATCCTCGACGGGGTGCTGCAGAGCGACGGTGTGTACGACCTCGACCCCGCCTACGTGCAGGCACTGCTGCGCCTCACCCGGGCCGCCGGCGGCCTGTGGGTGGCCGACGAGGTGCAGGGCGGCCACGGCCGCTCCGGTGAGGCGATGTGGTCGTTCGAGCGCTTCGGGATCGAGCCCGACATCGTCACCCTCGGCAAGCCGATGGGGAACGGGCATCCGGTGGGTGCGGTCATCACCCGCCGCGACATCGCCGAACGCTTCGCCGACGGCACCACGTTCTTCAGCACCTTCGGCGGCAATCCGGTCAGCATGGCGGCGTCGCACGCGGTGCTCGACGTGCTGGCCGACGAACGGGTACTGCCCCGTGTGGTCGAGGCCGGCGAGGCGCTGCGTACCGCTACCCGTGCCGTCGCCGAACAGCACGAGTGCATCGGCGACGTGCGCGGCATCGGCCTGGCCAACGCCATCGAGATCGTCACCGACCGCGCCACCACCACCCCCGACCCGGCAATGGCCGATCAGATCAAGAACGCGCTGCGTCGGCACGGGGTACTGGTGGGCACCACCGGCGTGCATGGCAACGTGCTGAAGGTGCGCCCACCCCTGGCATTCACCGCGGCCGAGGTGCCGGTGTTCACCGCAGCGCTGCAGGCAGCACTGCGCGACATCTTCGCCTGATCAGGCTCGGCCGGCCACCGCGTCGAGGCTGGCCAGCAGCGTGCCGACGATGATGTCGATCTCGTCGTCGGTGACCACGAACGGCGGCGCCACCATGACGGCGTCGGCCACCGGGCCCGACCCCGCCGGATAGACCCACAGCCCACGTTCGAGTGCAGCGGCCACCACAGCGTCGCGGCTCACGTCGATCTCGATGCCGTAGAACAGGCCGCGACCGCGCACCTCGACCACGGCGGGGTGGTCGTCGAACGCCGCATGCAACCGCGCCCCGAGCACCTCGCCCATCACGCGCGACCGCTCGACGAGTTGTTCGCGCTGGAGGATCTCGAGCACCTTCGACGCCGCAGCACACGAGCCGTCGTTGCCGGTGAAGGTGAAGTACATGAAGCCCGAACCGCGCAGGGCCTCGGCCACCCGGCCCCGCGCCGCCACGGCGCCCATCGGCACATACCCTCCGCCGAGACCCTTGCCGCCCACGACCACATCGGGCTCGAACGGAAAGTGCTGATGGCCCCAGGTGAGCCCGGTGCGGCCGTACCCGGTCATCACCTCGTCGGCGATGAGCACGATGTCGTGCTGGTGGCAGATGTCGGTGACGGTGCGCCAGTACTCGTCGCTCGCGGTGAGGCAGGCGCCCGCGGCACCCATCATCGGTTCGGCGATGAACCCGGCGATGGTGCCCGGATCCTCCTGCTCGATCACCTTCAGCACCTGTTCGGGATCGTCCCACGGCACGTGCGGGAACGGGAGCAGCATCGGCTCGTAGCCCTTCTGGCGCCCGCTGTGGCTGGCCGCCGCCATCGTGCCGAGGGTCATCCCGTGATAGCTCGGATGACGGCCGACGATCTTCCACCGATCGGGCCGACCCATGGCCACCTGATAGGCGCGGGCCAGACGCAACGCCGAGTCGGTGCTCTCGCTGCCGCCGCTGGTGAAGAACACGTGGTCGAACCCCTCGGGCAGCCAGTCCTGCACCAGTCGGTCGCGCAACTCGAGCCGCCACGGCGTGGGCCACAGCGGCACCACGTAGCCACCGCCTGCCATCGCCTCGCGGGCTGCGTCGGCCACCTCGGCGCGGCCCCAGCCGATGTTGCCGACGATGGCACCCGCGGCGCCGTCGAGGATGCGGCCACCGTCGGCCGTGTGCAGCCAACTGCCCGAGCCCCCCACGATGGTGGGCGACTCGGCAGCACCGGGCAGGAAGGAGTAGCGCGCGCTGTCGGTCATGACCGTCAGTGTTGCACGCCCCCGCTGTTCCGGGTCAGAGGGCCGATTCAGGGCACTGGATCGGCGACCAACCTGGTGGAGGCGACATCGTGGCGGAACATGATCGACAGCCGCGGCCCGGTGGGCCCGGTGACCTTGGGGACACAGTGCTCCCAGTCGTGCTGACAGCGACCGCCCATCACCAGCAGATCACCCCGGCCCACGTGCCACCCCTGCGATGGGCCGCCACCCCGCGGCCGCACCAGGAATGCCCGCGGCGCACCCACACTGACGATGGCCACCACCGAATCGTCGTGGAGGGAGCGCTCGCGGTCGCCGTGCCACGCCACCGAGTCGCGGCCGTCGCGGTACAGGTTGAACCCGATGGTGTCGAACGGACGGGTGTAGTGGCGGCTGAGCGCGGCGCGCGCCTCGCCCAGCACCGGCAGCGGCTCGGGGGCCCCGGCGGCATCGGTCCACCACGCTGTGAGCCGGGGTTCGGGCAGCACCCGCTCGTACATGGTCACCTCGCGCTGACGCCACGGCAGGCGGGCTACCAGTTCGCCGAACACGAGGTCGGCACCCAGCATCCAGCCGGGCAGGAAGTCGATCCACGACTCGTCGTCGAGGTGCACCCGCTCGACGCCGAGCAGCAGTGGGTCGACCGCAGGGTCGTCGAAGGCGAACAACGAACCCTGCCAGGCATCGACGGTGGGTTGGATTGCGGTGCTGAGCGACATGCACCCAGCCTCGCGCGGCGAACGTGTGTTCGCAAGGGTCGATTGCTTGGCCGGACTGGCAGACTCGCCCCGTGCGCGAACCCGTCGTCATCACCGACCCCGCCGATTCGCGGGTGGATGCCTATCGCGCGCTGCGCGCCCGTGAGAGCGCCGAGGTGATGTGGGCCGAGGGCCCCACCGTGGTCGAGCGTCTGCTCGCCACCTCCCTCGGCGTGCGGTCGCTGCTGCTCACCCCGGCTGCGCACGCCCGCCTGCTCGACCGGTGCGGCGCACTGCTCGCGGCGAAGGGTGCCGACATCTGGGTGGCCGAGCAGGCGGTGGTGAACGCGATCGTTGATTTCGACCTGCACCGCGGTGCCATCGCCGTGGCCGAACGGCCCACGTTCGGCACTCTCGACACGGTGATCAGCGGTGCTCGGCGCCTGGTGGTGCTCGAAGGCGTGAACGACCACGAGAACATCGGTGCGATCGCCCGCACCGCCCGTGCCCTCGGGGCCGACGGCATGCTGCTCGACCCCACCTGCACCGACCCCTTCTACCGACGCAGTGTGCGCGTGTCGATGGGCGAGGTGCTGCACCTGCCCATCGCCCGCGCCCCGATGGACGCCATCGCCGCGGCACTCGACGCTGCGGGTGTCGCTGTCTGGGCGCTCACCCCTCGTGCCGACGCCGCCGACATCACCTCACTCGCTCCACCGGCCCGCCTCGCGTTGCTGCTCGGCGCCGAGGGCCCGGGCCTGTCGGCCGAGGCATTGGCCCGTCACACCCCGGTGCGCATCCCCATCCGCGACGAGGTCGATTCACTCAACGTCGGCCATGCGGTCGCCGCAGCACTCGCTGTCGTGGCAACATCTGCACTGTGAGGAGTACACCATGAAGTTCGTGATGGAACGCTTCCGCTTCCTCGCCATCATCGCCGTCATCGGCCTCGCCGTCACCACGGCCGCCACCTTCGGCTGGTCGGTTGCCAAGTCGGTGAAACTGGTGGGCGATCTGCTCAGCGGCGAATGGCGCAACGAGCTGATGGTGGTGAAGGTGCTGCAGGTGATCGACACCTACCTGCTCGCCATCGTGCAGATGATCACCGCCATCGGCCTCTACGAACTGTTCGTCGGCGAGCTCGACACCCCTGCGTGGCTGGAGGTGCGCTCGCTCGACGACCTGAAGAAGCCGATTGTCGACATGCTCGTCGTGTACGTGGGCGTGAAGGGCGTAGAGGCCCTGGTGAAGGCCGAGCGCCCGATGGACGCACTGCTGTCGGCCAGTGCGGTCGGCATCATCGTGCTGTCGCTCACAGCGTTCCGATTGGCCAAGAGCGCGAGCAAGTCCAAGTCCGACTGAGTAGGCGCGCCCGCGGCGCGATCACTCGCCCAGCGCCACTCCCACCACCAGCGGCCCCAGCCAGCGTTCGGCGACCTGCCTCGCCGACCACTCGGTGAAGTGGACGCCATCGGGCCGCCACGAGGGCGTCGCAGCATGGCCCGCTTCGTCGAGCCACCCGTCGAGGTCGGCCACCTCCACCTGCATGTCGAACGCTGCGACCACCTCGCGGATCACGTCGTGGTGCAGGCGGTAGCGCTCAGGATCGTTCATCTCCTCCTCGCGCCACTCGGCGGTCGGCGCCGGCGGCACCACCCACACCACCTCGGGCACACCGGCCCCGAGCAACCGCAGGGTGAGTTCGCCGTAGGCGTCGCGCATCCGCGTGCGGTACCGCTCGTCGCGCGGCCCGAGCGGGCCCTCATCGGCCGACCACTCCCGGTTCGCCACATCGCTCACGGTCGACATCAACACCACGACATCGGGACGGAGCTCGTCGATCGTGCCGAACAGTTCGTCGTCCACCAGCGCGCGTGACGCATCGAGCACCCCGCCCAGTTCGGCGAAGGTGGTGATGGCCGGCTCGAGCATGAAGGTGCAGCCCTGGCACCAGCGCACCGAGACCTGGGCCAGTTCGGGATGATCGAGCGACCAGGCAGCAAGGCCCTGCCCCACGTAGAGGGCGGTCGAGTCGCCCACCACCAGCATGCGCACCGGGCGCGGTGGCTGCAGCGGCACGCTGCTCGTCGTGGTGGTCGGCGCCGGGGCAGCGGTCGTGGCCGGGCCGGGCGGGCTCGTCGGCGGCACCGTCGTCGATGCCACGAGCGGCGCCAGCGACCCCTCGGCCGGCGCGATCTCGGCGGCGTCGAGCACCACCTCGTTGGCCACCACCGCCGGAACCGCCGCAGGCACCACCACCGCCAGCAGCGCCACACCGGCGGTGGCGAGGCCGGCCCGCCGGAACGTGACCGACGGCGACCACGCGGCCCCGTGGATCGGACGTTCGAGCAGGCGGTACGACGCCAGCGCCAGCACCAGCGTCAGCGCAGTGGCCACGGCGAACCCGCCGAGCGTGTCGAGTCGCCACCCCCGCTCGCGCAGCAGCACATCCACCGGCCAGTGGATGAGGTAGACGCCGTAACTGATGCGGCCGAGGCCCACCAGTGGTCGCCACGACAGCATCCGCTCGCTGCGTGACGGCACCTGCAGCGACGACACCTGAAGGGACCACAGCAGCACACCGCTCACCACCGCCACCAGCGGCAGTCCGCCGCTGTACGCGAACCCGTACCCGCTGGGCAGCACCACCGCCAGGGCGACGATCACCGCCACTGCCGGAACGGTGGCGAACCGCGCCCATGCCGGCACGCGATGACCGCCCGCCATCATCGCCGCCAGCAGCGCACCCACCAGGATCTCGGCCACCCGCGCCGGGGTCGACCAGTAGGCCGCGTCGGATCCCCATACCCGGGCGATCAACGGCGCGGCGAGCGCACCCAGCACGGTGAGCACTGCGACGGCCGAGGCGACCGACCGCTGCGACCGGGCGCACCAGCGGACGATGCCGACGAACACCACCGGCCACACCCAGTAGAACTGCTCCTCGATCGCCAGCGACCAGAAGTGCTCGAGCGGCGAGACCGAACCGGCGAACAGATCGGAGTAACTGGTGGTGCCGGCGAGCCGCACCCAGTTGAACACCTGCAGCACGGCACCCACCACGTCGACCCGCAACCCGTCGACCCGCGAGTACGCGCCGAACAGTCGCGCGACGACGACTGCAGCGACACACAGCAGGCTTGCCGGCACCAACCGGCGAAGGCGCCGCGCGTAGAACCCGGTGAACGAGATCGTGCCGCTGGCGGCGTGCTCGTGCAGCAGGAGGCGGGTGATGAGGAAGCCCGACAGCGTGAAGAACACCGACACGCCCACGTAGCCACCGGGCATGAACCCGAACCCGGCGTGGAACAGCACGACGAGCGACACGGCCAACGCTCGTACGCCGTCGAGCGCCGGCTGTCGTGGATGACTCGACATCGCTGTCGAAACCTAATGCGCTGCCAGACCGGCGGCCAGCTCGCCCGCCGCGATGCGAGCGGCGATGTGCGGGGGCGGTTCGCTGAGGCGTTCGAGCGTGACGCCGTGGATGTGTGCCGTGCACGCGAACCCGTGTGGGTACGGCCCCACCGGGGCGCCGGTGTCGATGCCCACGTCGAACGTCTCGCCGCTCATCGAGAACACCAGGGGCACGGTGCGCTCGATGCGTGCATCGGCGACGGCGACGTCGTCGACCCGCAGCACTGCGTGGCCACCGCCACCGAAGCCGCCGTCGTAGGCGAACTCGACCACGACGGTGTGGCGGCCCTCGCCCAGCGCCGCCGGGGCCTCGGCGCGGAAGTGATCGTGACCCATCCAGTTGTAGTGGAACACCGGCCGGCCGTCGTCGGAGAGGTACAGGCTCCAGCCCGCCATGTTGCCGCCCTGGCACGCGACCACGCCGTGCGCGCCGTCGCCGCCCACCTCGACGTCGGCGCTGATGCGGAACGAGCAGTTCTTCAGGTTCACCACCGACGGCTCGGGCATGCGTATGTGAGCGACCGTGTACGTCATCCGCGTGCGGCCACCCAGGCTGGTGGGCACGGCATGGTCGCCGAAGCGGGGCGCCCCCGGATCGCGCATCGGGTACACCCCGTTGCGCTCGGCCTCGGTGTGGAACAGAGCCTGCAGTTCGGCCAGCTTCTCGGGGAACTGCGCCGCGAGGTCGACGCCCTGCGAGAAATCGCCGCGCACGTCGTACAGCTCCCACCGCTCCTGCGGCCCGTCGAACGGCAGCGACGCGAACCGCACCCACGGTGGACGGCCGTGGTAGCACGAGGCGATCCACCCGTCGTGGTACACGGCCCGGTTGCCGAGCAGTTCGAAGTACTGCGTGGTGCGCCGGCTGGCTGCCTCGGCGTCGTCGAAGGCGTACAGCATCGACACGCCCTCCACCGGCATCTGCTCGATGCCGTTCACGGCCGCCGGTGCCTGCACACCCGCCGCAGCGAGGATGGTGGGGGCGATATCGACGACATGGTGGAACTGCTCGCGCAGACCACCGCGATCAGTGATGCGTGCCGGCCACGACACGGCCATCGCGTTGCGGGTGCCACCGAAGTGCGATGCCACCTGCTTCATCCACTGGAACGGCGCGTCGAGCGCCCACGCCCACGCCGCGTTGTAGTGGTTCTCGCAGCGCGCCGAGCCGAAGTCGTCGATGTGCTCGAGCAGCCACTCCGGATCCTCAGGGATGCCGTTCTGGAAGCTGGGCGCACTCCACGCCCCGTGCAGCGTGCCCTCCCCCGACGCCCCGTTGTCGCCGGTGATGTAGATCACCAGCGTGTCGTCGGCGATGCCCATCTCGTCGAGCGCGTCGAGCACTCGACCCACCTGCGCATCGGTGTGCGCCATGAACCCGGCGAAGGTCTCCATCAACCGGCGGGCCACCGGCTTGTAGCGGTCGGGGTAGTCGTTCCATGCCGGGATCTCGGCGGGTCGGGGTGTCAGCACCGTGTCGGCCGGGATGACACCGAGCTCGATCTGGCGGGAGTGGATGCGTTCGCGCAGCGCGTCCCACCCGTCGTCGAACTGCCCGGCGAAGCGGTCGATCCACTCACGCCACACATGGTGCGGGCAGTGCATCGCACCCGCCGCGACGTAGGCGAAGAACGGCTTGTCGGGGTTCGCTGCGCGCTGGCGACGCATCCAGGTGATGGTCTGCTCGGCCAGGTCTTCGGTGAGGTGGTAGTCGTCGCGGCCCACGTATGGCATCACCGGTGTGGTCTGGTCGTACAGCGGCGGCTCCCACTGCGACGCCTCGGCGCTCATGAACCCGTAGAAGCGCTCGAAGCCCATCCCGGTGGGCCAGCGGTCGAACGGGCCGGCCGGGCTCTGCTCCCACGTCGGGGTGAGGTGCCACTTACCGAAGCAGCCGGTGGCATAGCCGGCGTGGCGCAACACCTCGGCCACCGTGGCCGCCTCACGCGGGATGACGCTGTCGTAGCCGGGGAACGTGGTGGCCGCCTCGGGGATGCCGCCCATGTGCACCGTGTGGTGGTTGCGGCCGGTGAGCAACGCGGCCCGGGTGGGCGAACACAGCGCCGTGGTGTGGAACTGGTTGAACCGCAGCCCGGCCGCGGCCACCCGGTCGAGCGCCGGTGTGGGCACCGGGCCACCGAACGTGGAGCACGTGCCGAAACCCACGTCGTCGAGCAGCACCACCAGCACGTTGGGCGCGCCCGCCGGGGCCCGCTGCGGCGCGAGCGCACTGGGCACAGCGTCGCCCACCAGGCGGGTGACGGTTCCCGCGAACGGCGGCGCCGGCGCCGGGATGCGCGGCGCCCCGGTCACGACTGGAACCCGGGCACCTCGAAGCACGCCACCACCCGGTCGACCGCCGGTGCATCGCCCGCCACTGCCACCGACCCGGCCGCACGCGCATCGGCCCACTGCACCCGCCCGGTGAGCAGACCCACCAGCGTGGCCCGGTCGAGCGCCACCGTCGACTGCGCGCCCGCACCGTCGGTGGGAGCGGCCACCCCGTTGCGTAGGTGCAGGCCCACGGTGGACTCACCCTCCACTGCGAACGCGAGGTGGTGATCGATGCCCTCGGCCCGGTCGGGGTCGAGCAGCACCCGCAGCGTGGGCACGATCGATGCTGCCGTTGCACCCTCGAGTTGGCGAGAGGTGAAGCGGTGAACGCGGAAGCGATCCATCGGCGCCGAGCCGTCGAGATCGCGTGCGTGGGCCAGGCACCAGTTGCGGATGTTGGCCGCCGAGGTGCGCTCGGCCACCGTGCGCAACGCCGTCGCCAACAGTACCCGGTCGTCGGCCTCGGCCCCCTCGGCGCGCACCAACCAGGTGGCCAGTTCGAGCGCCCAGCGCACATCGTCGGCAGCCAGCGCTG
>JBIKLX010000074.1:0-14164 GCA_044359565.1 Ilumatobacteraceae bacterium | reverse complement strand
TGAACACGAGCATCTTCTCGCCGATGAGCGGCGAGAAGAACCGCTGTGTCGCCGTACCCACCAGCGACGGGCCCTCGCCGTGCACCACCATGCGCATCGCGTACTCGCGTTCGCCGGTGGCGGCGATGGCGTCGTTCAGCACCGGACAGACGAGCACTTGGGCGACGAGGCCTTGGTCGTGGCCGAGCACCATGCCCACCGTGGCGGTCTGGCCGCTCGCCACCAGTCCTACCGGCACGCCGCGGAGGAGCGCGTGGTCGACCACGGAACGCACGGCGATGGCGCATCCCTCGGGAGTCGTGTCGTCGTCGGCGGACAGACCATGGCCCGGAAGGTCGACGGCGATGGCCGTGAAGCCGGCGCGGGCCAGGTGTTCGGGGAGATCTGCGAACTCGTCGAGGTCGCGGCCGAAGTCGTGCGCCAGCACCACGGTGGCCACCGGCGCAGCTGGGGCGACCTCGATGCCATGGAGTTCGCCGATGGGGGACGAGAGCACGAAGGGCACACGGACCGCCATCAGGTGCTCACTCCGTAGCGCTGACGGGATGGAAGCAACGCACGTGCGCGCCCATCCGCAGTTCGAGCTGCGGGTGGGCGGTGCGGCATTCGTCGGTGGCACGGCTGCACCGGTCGGCGAACGCGCAGCCCTGAGGGAACTCACTGGGCTGTGGCACTCGGCCGCTGATCGGCACCAGCGTCGTGGCCTCGTTGCCGAGGCGCGGAACGGCAGCCATCAGCCCGGCGGTGTAGGGGTGCTGCGGCCGATCGAGCACCTCGTCGGTGCGCCCCGACTCGACCACCTCGCCTGCGTACATCACGGCCATGCGGTCGGCCACCGAGGCCACCACACCGAGGTTGTGGGTGATGAGCATGATGCTCATGCCACGCTCGTCGATCAGTTCGCGAAGCCGTTCGAGGATCTGGGCCTGGACGGTGACGTCGAGCGCCGTGGTGGGTTCGTCGGCGATGAGCACCTTGGGGTCGTTCACCAGTGCGAGTGCGATCATCACGCGCTGTGACACACCACCCGACAGTTGGAACGGGTACTCGGCGAAGCGACGCTTCGGGTCTTCGATGCCAGCGGCAGCGAGCGCATCGAGCGCGGCCGCTTCGGCCGCCGCCTTCGACACCGACTGGTGCGACCGCACGGCCGAGGTGAGCAGCGTGCCCACCGTGAACATCGGATCGAGCGCGCTCATCGGATCCTGGAACACCATGGCGATCTCGGCACCGCGGATCTTGCGCATCTCGGCCATCGACACCTTGGTGAGGTCGCGGCCGCCGTACATGATCGAGCCGTTCGTCACGAACAGCGGGGGGCTGGCGTGCAGCGCCAGCACGGACAGCGCCGTGAGCGACTTGCCGCAGCCGCTCTCGCCCACGACGGCGAGGACTTCTCGCGGCTGCAGCGACAGGCTGACGTTGCGGACGATGTCGTACGACACCTCCTCGGTGCGCACGCCGACCGACAGATCGGCGATGTCGAGGAGGGGTGCAGGCGAATCGGTCATGGCTCGCTCACTTCCTCAGCTTCGGGTTGGCGAGGGTGTAGCCGATGCTGGCGAACAGATTGCCGAGCGTGACGGCGACCACGAGGACGAGTGAGAAGAACTGCACGACCGGGTAGTCGCGGCGCAGTACGGCATTCACGAGTGTCTGGCCGACACCGGGCCAACCGAAGATGGTCTCGACGACGAGGGCGTAGCCAACGATCTGGCCGACGCGCAGACCGGCGAGGGAGATGATGGGCAGCAGCGAGTTGCGCAGGACGTGCTTGAACGCAATTCGCCGCTCGGAGAGTCCGGCAGCGCGCAGCGTGCGCACCCAGTCCTGCCCCAGGTTCTCGAGCATGGCCGAGCGGGTCATCCGCACCGTCAGGGCCACGCCCTCGGCACTCAGCACCACGGCGGGGAGGACGAGGTGCTCGATACCACCCTGCCCGGCCGACGGCAGCCACTGCAGTTGCGTGGCGAACACGTAGATCAAGATGAGAGCGAGCCAGAAGTTGGGGATGGCCATGCCGGCCACCGAGAACGACGTGATCCCGGTGTCGACCCAGGTGTTGCGCTTCAATGCGGCGAGCATGCCGAGCGGGATGCCGATGGCGAACACGAGGAACAGCGCGGTGGCGCCGAGGATGGCGCTGTTCTTGATCTTGTCGCTCGCCAGCGTGCCGATGTCGGCGTTGTTGGTGAGCGAGTTGCCCAGGTCGCCGGTGACCAGGTTGCCCATGTAGGTGACGTACTGCGACAGGATCGGCTTGTCGAGGCCGATCTGCTGGCGGAACAGTTCTCGGTCTTCGGCCGTCGCCGACGCCGGGAGACGGGAGGCGGTGACATCGCCACCCGACAGGCGGATGGCGGCGAACACGGCGAGCGACGAGAGCAACAACAGCAAGAGCGTCGAGACGACGCGAACGGCGATCCGTTTCACTTTGCGCTGGCCCTTTCCACTGCGGTGCGCAGTCTCGGGTCGAGGAGGTCGCGCAGACCGTCGCCGATGAGGCTGACGCTCAACACCATCAGGAAGATGAGCACCCCGGGAATCGTCGACTCCCAGTGGTTCAACTGCAGGTAGTTGCGGCCGTCGCTGACCATCTGGCCGAGGCTGGGCAGCGGAGGCTGGGCCCCGAGGCCCACGAACGACAGGGCGGCCTCGGCGATGATGGCCACTGCCACGTAGTACGACGACAGCACGAGCGCCACGGGCACCACGTTGGGCAACACGTGGCGGAACAGGATGCGCATGGTGGAGTAGCCGCCGGCCCGGGCCGCCACCACGAAATCGCGCTCGGCGATACCGAGCACCTCACCGCGCACCACGCGGGCGATGGCGACGGTGTTCACTAGACCGACTGCGATGATGACGGGCAGCAGGCCCGAACCGATGCTCGCTGCGGCCAGCACGGCGACGAGGATGAGCGGAAAGCCCCAGATGAAGTCGATCACGAAGCTGATCACGTTGTCGGCCGTCCCGCGCAGGAAGCCGGCGAACAGGCCGATGATGGTGCCGAGCACCACAGCGAGTGCAGTGACCGAGATGGCCACCACCAGGCTGATGCGGATGCCGAACGTGGCACGGGCCGCCAGGTTGCGGCCCAGGGCGTCGGTGCCGAAGAAGGCGCCTTCGGTGCCGACCGGCTTGTGCGACAGCAGCAGGTCCTGAGCGGCGTAGTCGCCGAACACGAGCGGCCCGAAGATGCCGAGCAGCAAGATGACCACACCGATCACGGTGCCGATCATCAACTGTTTGTTCTTTCGCGCTCTGCGGAATCGACTCATCGATCACCTTGGTTTCTCGGCCATCCCCTCGTCGGCCAGGGGCTTCGTCGCCCGGCCGGAAAAGGGGCGGTTCCCTGGTCGGGCCGACCCGTGTGGGCCAGCCTGACCAGGGAACCATCATCACCCCATGAAGGGACTACTTGTCCATCCACACATCGTTGTAGAGCGGATACAGGTTCCACACGAACGGCTGCCAGTTCTTCACGTAGTTCTGGTGCACGAAGGTGGCGTACTGGTTCATCAGCGGCAGGTACGGGAGGTTCTCGGCCCAGTAGGTCTGGAACTTCGACGAGGCTTCCTGTGCCGTCTCGGGGGTACCCGACTGACGCCACTCACCGATGATGTTGTCGATGTTCTCGTCGGCCACGTGCGAGAAGTTCGGCACGGGAATGGTCTCCGACGACGAGAAGATGACCAGGATGTCGAGCGGCACCGGCCAGAGCCAGAAGAACAGACCCATCGGAGCGGACTCGCGACCCGCACCCGACAGCCGTTCGAAGGCGACAGCGCGGTCGACCACTTCCAACTTGGCGATGACGCCGACTTCCTTGAACTGCTGGGCCACGGCTTCGGCCACCAGCTTCTGCGACGACTCGTCCTCCACCACGTAGGTGAACTCGAAGCGGGTGCCATCGCGCTCGAGCACACCGTCGGAGCCGGCCACCCAGCCGGCCTCGGCCAGCTTCTTCTTGGACAGCTCGACGTCGTACTGGTTGAACTCCTCGACCTTCTTGTCGTACTGGCGGTCGGTCTTCGGGAACGGGCCGTAGGTGGGGTCGCCGTTGCCGAACAGGATCGCGTCGACCATCGCCTGCCGGTTGAGGGCGTGCGACAGGCCCTGCCGGGTGAGCAGGTCGCCGAAGTACTCGGGGTAGTCACGGTTCATCGTGAGGTGGTAACCCGACCATTCCGGGTGCTGGATGACCGTGAGGTCCTTGTTGCCCTTCAGGCGCTCGAGGTCGGCGTAGCTCGGCCCGATGAGGGTGTCGAGTTCGCCGTTCTCCAACTGCGTGGCGCGCTGGCCGGCTTCGGTGATGACACTCCAGCGGATCGAGTCGAGGTACGCCTTGCCCTTGTTGGTGACGTAGGGCGTGTTGCTGCCCGGGTAGTCGTCCCAGCGGGTGACCAGCGTGTGGCTGCCCGGCACCCATTCGGTGTGCTTGAACGGGCCCGTGCCGTCGGCGCTGTCGGTGCCGTAGGTCGACGACGGGTCGCTGCCGCCGGCAGCGTTCCAGGTGTCGATGTTGAGCAGTGCCCAGTAGCCGGTCTTGTGCGGGTTCAGCGCACCGAGCCAGGCGTTCTTCATCTTCAGCACGACGTTGTTGCCCTCGACCGAGTACCCCTCGAACGGCACGGTCGACACGCCACCGATGAAGCTGGTGTCCTTGATGGTCTGCAGCACTTCGGCAACCTGCTTGGCGCCCATCTCGCCGCCGCTGTGGCTCTTGCGGCCCTCGGGGATCTCGAAGGTGTAGGTGAGGCCGTCGTCGCTGACCGTGAAGGCCTTGGCGAACTGCGGCACGGTGTCGCCCTCTTTGCCATCGGTGACGATGGTTTCGTAGATGGCGCTGAATGCCGGGTCGTACCAGTTGGTGGTGATCGGGTCGTGCTTCGAGACGTCGCGGTTGTAGCCCTCACGCAGCGCGCCGCCGCTCTTGGGCGTGCCTGCGTCGCCACCACCGGAGTCGCCGCCCGAGTCGCCACCCGAGTCGTCGTCGCCGCCACAGGCGGCGAGGATTGCCGAGGCTGCCGAGATACCGATGCCGAGGCCGAGCAGGCCCTTACCGAACTGGCGGCGGCTGAGCCTCCCGTTGCGGTAGCTGGCAGCGAGATCCGACGCGCCCTTCACGGCGTCGTCAGTTCCATGTGTGTCCATGTTTCCCCCTGTGAAACGTTGTGTGGAAGTGCCCACACCGGCCCCGAGCGGTGCTCCCCCGAGGCCGATGTTTATATCATTTGCAGATGGACGACGCAAGCAAGTCAACCCGGAGTGACCAACTGGCGGGCCTCGGCACCGCACTCGTGTGCGATGTGCTGGATGTACTCGGCCATCGTCAGAGCTTCCTCGGACCCGAGGTGGGGGCGGCGTGGCCGTGCGGCCCCATCGCCGGCGAGGCGGTGACCCTGGCGTGTGAGCCGATCGACGGACCGGCGGCCGAGCCCTACGGCGCGTTGTTCGACGCGCTGCACGAGCATCGTCACGGCGCGGTCCTGGTGATCGCCGCCGCCGAACGGTGGTCGGGGGTGTGGGGCGAATTGCTCAGCACCGCGGCCCTGGCACGCGGCGTGGCGGGCGTCGTCACCAACGGGCTCACCCGCGATCTGGCGGCGATCGAGGCGCTCGGGTTCCCGCTCTACGCCTCGGGTGTGTCGCCGCTCGACTCGGCGGGCCGCCAGGTGTTCGCCAGCGTCGATGTGCCGGTGACGATCGGTGAGGCAACGGTGCATCCTGGCGACTGGGTGGTGGCCGACGAACTGGGTGCGGCGGTGGTGCCTGCCGCACTGGTCGACGCGGTGATCGAACGCGGGCTCGAGAAGATGCGCGCCGAATCGACGGTGCGTGCGGAACTCGCCGCAGGAGACGACCTCGGCGAGGTCTTCCGGCGCCACGGCGTGCTCTGACCGCCACAGGGCTGAGTCGGCGGTGCCGTGCCGGCGGGTCTGGTTCAGCGGCGGTCGGTGCGTCCGTCGGTTGCCAGCACGGCAGCGACATCGGCGGCCGTGGCGAGGAACAGGTCGCCTGCCATGGTGCGTGCCAGCGATGCCATGGCCTGACCGCGTCGGATGCCTGCAGTGAGGTCGCCGTCGAGCAGGCCGGTGATCACACCTGCGCAGAACGCGTCGCCTGCACCGATGCGGTCGAACGTCTCGGTGGGGATGGCGGGCAGGAATCCGTCGCTGTCGGGCGAGTGCCACGACACCCCGCGGGCTCCTTCGGTGAGGACCAGGGTGGGCACGCCGATCTGGGCCGCCAGGGCCGCGGCGTCGGGCTCGGATGCACCGAAGAGGTCGCGTGCGTCTTCTGCGGTGCAGAGCACGACGTCGGCTGCAGCGCAGAGGGGCCCGAGTACGGCGCGGGCCCGCTCGGGGCTCCACAGACGTGCCCGGTAGTTGACGTCGATCACCGATTGCGCACCGACGCGGCGCGCTGTCGCGAGCACTTCCGCGCAGAGTTCGGCGCAGTCGTCGCTCAGCGCCGCGGTGATGCCCGACATCTCGACCAGGCTCGCTTGCGCCACCCACCCGAGGTCGAGGGTGCGGATCGACATGGACGCGGCGGTGGTGCCTGCCCGGTCGTAGTGGACCGACACGCCGCGCGGTGCACCTCCCGTCTCGGTGTAGTAGCGACCCGTGCGGCCTTCGCTCACCATCTCGACCGGATCGCAGTGCACGCCGTGTCGCCGGAGTTCGCTGATGATCCGCCGTCCGAACGGATCGTCGGCAACTCGCGACATCCACGCGACCGAGCGTCCCATCCGGGCGAGCGCCACGGCCACGTTGGCCTCGGCGCCGCCGACGTACACCTCGAGCGTGGTGGTGTGCTCGAGCAGCTGGCCGGGTGGTGCGGAGAGGCGCAACATGGCCTCACCGAGGGTGAGCACCTCGAATCGCGGCCGGTCGTTCACGTGCTCTCCCTCGTCGTGGTGATGGTCGTCGCTGCGGGTGGCGCGGTGGCAGGCGCGATACTGCGGCCATGATCGATTGGCCTTCGCTCGACGGTGTCGACCGTTCGGCGCGGTTCGCGGAAGGCACTCGCGTGGGGGTGCTGCTCGTTCAACATGAGGCCAACTCGTTCGCCATCAGGCCGACGACATTAGGCGACTTCGTTCGACACGCGGGCGACGCCGCTGCTGCAGCGTTGGCGGGCGCCAACAGCGAGTTCACGGGCGCACTGGCTGCCGTGGGCCGGCTCGGTGGCGTTCCGGTGCCGCTGCTGTACGCCCATGCCATGCCCGGTGGTCCGCTGCTCGACGAGCACTTCGACCTGCTGGTCGACGAGGTGGCGACGGCGGTGTCCGCGGTACCCGAGCCACTCGATGCGCTGGTGCTGTGCCTGCACGGTTCGCTCGCCGCGCTCGACGGCCGCAGCGATGCGCACCTCGTGGCAGCCGCGCGGCGGGCTGTCGGCGCCGGTGTGCCGATCGCCCTGTCGCTCGACCTGCACGCCAACGCCACACCCCAACTGGTGGCCGATGTGCGGGTGGTCACCGGCTACCGCACCAACCCTCACGTCGACCTGGCCGACACCGGCGTGCGGGTGGTGCAACTGTTGGCGGCTGCGATGGACGGGACGTTGGAGCCTGCCGTGGCCGTCGCCTCGTGTTCGGCGCTGTTCGCCGATCAGGCGCTGCGCCTGCCCGACGGGTTGCTGGGCGAGGTGGTCGCGGCGGCGCTCGAGGCGCTTCCCCCTGTGGTGCGCGGCGCGTTGGTCGATGTGAGCGTGTTTCCCACCCAGCCGTGGCTCGACGCGCCGGGCATCGGCTTCACCACGGTGGCTGTCGCCCACGCCGACGGAGCGGCTGCCGAAGCGGCTGCCGAGGCCGTCACCGCCGCGGTGTGGGGTCGCCGCACCGATTTCGCCGTCGATCGGCTGCTCGCCCCGGCCGAGGCGGCGGCCGTCGCCCGACACAGTGGAGTGCGGCCCTTCGTGCTCACCGAGGCAGCCGACGCACCGACTGCCGGGGCGGCCGGCGACAACCCCGCGCTGCTCGCCGAACTGGTGATGCACCACCCCGACCTCGACGCACTCATCACCATCGTCGATGCCGCTGCGGTGGCCCACTGCTGGGCGGCCGGCGTCGGCGCCGACGTCGCCCTCGCGGTGGGCAGCAGCGTCGACACGCGATGGGCCCCACCCGTGGAGTTCGACGGTGAGGTGGTTCGCCTCGGCGGAGGCGAGTACCGGCTGACGGGCGTGGGGTACCACGGCATGCCGGCGTCGATGGGGCGTTTCGCGGTGGTGCGCTGCGGTCGGGTGCAGGTGCTGGTCACCGAGACACCGGCTTGGTCGGCCGATCCCGGCACCTGGCGGCACGCTGGGCTGGATCCCGACGGGTGCGAGGTGCTCGCGGTTCGTTCGTGCTCCGACTATCTCGCCAACTTCCCCGCGGCGGCCGCCACCTCGGTGGTGATCGATGCTCCGGGCAGTGCGTCGCCGCGTCTCGAGCACCTGCCGTTCCGGCGCTGTGGCCGTCTGCCCTACCCGGTCGACCCCGACGCAGCACGCTGAGATCGCGCCGCGCCGGCTCAGGGCCCGGCCCGCTCAGGCGGCGGCGTTGCGCTTGGTGGCCGAGGGGTAGGTGGCGAAGAACTCGGTGGCAGCCGCCGCCGAGAAGGCATCGCCCAGCGGCACGGGCACGACCACCCGCGGTGCGCCCGAACAGGGCCGGCCCTGCACCACGTGCAGCACCAACCCGTCGGCGGTGGCATGGAGCACGTAGCTGTACACCGTGGTGAGGTCGCTGTGGTTGCACACCCCGGTGGGGCCGTCGTCGTGGGCGGTCTGGAGCGCGAAGATGTCGTCGACGGTGCGAACCTGCTCGATACGCCGTTGGGCCGACGCAAGCCGTAGTTCGGTGGTGTGATGATCGGCCTGCAGCTCGTGGGTGCCGAGCACGACGTGGTGGTTCGACCGGGCTGTGGGGCCGTGCAGCGGGACCACCGCCACCTCGGTGCCACGGACCTCGATGCTCGCCGCACCGTTGCGATCGATCATCACCAGGTTGCCCCACGAGGTGGCAGCAGCGGCGCACGCCGCACGGACGGCTTCGGCAGCACTCGCGATGTCGGTGCCGTCGCGCAATGCCACCTCGGTCATCACGTCGTAGTTCACCAGGCCGTCGAGGGTCACCACGTTCGAGTCGCAACACAGCAGACCATGCCGGTTCGCGCCGATGGAGAACCCGGAGTACTCGTCGAGGGCCGGGTCGTCTCCGGCCCAGGTGGTCATGCCCATCACCCCGAAGACGTCGCGATCGAGCCACAGCAGGTCGTCGAGATGCGCTCGCCCGAAGTCCTTGTTCTTGAACAACGCATACGAGCCATCGGCCAGCCGAACCACACCGGTTGTACACATAGGTCGGATGCTATATTCTCAGGACTTCCGTGCGCCACCGCACGGTGCCAGGTCTGGGGGTGCCGCTCGTGCGGGCAATGAGAATGCACACGGTGGAGGCTCCGTTGCCGCCCTCGCCGCTGCGCCTCGACGAGGTGCCCACACCGCGTGCGGTCGGTCCGTTCGATGTCGTGGTGCGTGTTGCGGCAGCCGGCGTGTGCCGCACCGACCTGCACCTGCTCACCGGCGAGATGGCTGCACCGCTGCCGCTGGTGCTCGGCCACGAGAACGCCGGCTGGGTGCACGAGATCGGTGCCGAGGTCACCTCGGTGTCGGTGGGCGATCCGGTCATCTGCTTCCCCTTCATCAGTGGCGGGCTCAGTGCGGCGGAACGCGCCGGCCTCGACACCCATGCGCCCGACCGCAGCACTCCGGGCATCACGGTCGACGGCGGCTACGCCGAGTACCTGCTCACCAACGAACGGGCGATGCTGGGCGTCGGGGCCGACGCCGACCTGGCGCAGTTGTGCACGCTCACCGATGCCGGACTCGCCGCCTACCGGGCCTGCAAGCGGGCCGCGTCGCTGCTGAGGCCCGGCGACCGGGTAGTGGTGCTCGGTGTGGGCGGTCTCGGCCATCTCGCCGTGCAGATCCTGCGTTCCATGGCGGCGGCTGATGTGATCGCGGTCGACCCGAGCGAGGCTGCACGGGAACTGGGTCGCGAGTGTGGTGCCCATGTCGTGGTGGCGCCCGACGAGGTCGCAGCCGTCGTGCCCGACGGGGTGCGGGCCGTCCTCGACTTCGTGGGAACCGACGCCACCGCCGCGCTGGGCGTGTCGTTGCTCGAGTTCGGTGGCACCTTCCTGGCAGTCGGCGTCGGGGGCTCCATCAACCTGCCCCTCGCCGCACTGGTCGAGGGCGAGAAGCATCTCGAAGGGGTCTTCGTGGGTACCTACACCGATCTCCGTGAAGTCGTCGCACTCGTGCAGAGCGGTCGACTGGTGCCACGGGTCGTTCCCTACCGGCTCGAGCAGGCGAACGAGGCGTTGCACGATCTCGCTGCGGGTCGAGTGGTGGGCCGTGCCGTGCTGATTCCGAACGAGATCCCGAACGAGGTGCGCTGATGTTTCCGATGACGACCCCCACGGCGCTGGTCACCGGCGCCGCTCGCGGTATCGGTCTGGCCTGTGCCCAGCGCCTGCGGGCTGCCGGCTGCCGGGTGGTGGGTGTCGATCTCGGCACACCTGCTCTCGCCGAGGCCGCAGCCCATCTCGATGTGGTGGCTGAACTCGATGTCTCCGACGCTGCGGCTGTCCGGCGTCTGGTCGCCGAGCACGGCCCGTTCGACATCGTGGTGAACAGCGCCGGTGTGGTGGGGCCCAACAAGCCGATGTGGGAGGTGAGCGACGACGAGTGGCGCTCGACCATGGCGGTGAACCTCGACGGCGTGTTCCAGGTGTGCCGTGCCGTGGTGCCCGCAATGGTCGAACGTGGCTGGGGTCGCATCGTCAACATCGCCAGCATCGCCGGCAAGGAAGGCAACCCGAATCTCGCCGCCTACTCTGCGTCGAAGGCTGCCGTGATCGGCTTCACCAAGTCGATCGGCAAGGAACTCGCCACCACCGGGGTGCTGGTCAACTCCATTGCGCCAGCTGTGATCGCCACCCCGATGAACTCCGACACCGCACCTGAGGTACTGCAGTACATGATTGCCAAGATTCCCATGGCCCGCACCGGTAGCGCCGAGGAGGTGGCCGCGCTCGTGCTGTGGCTCAGCTCCGACGAGTGCAGCTTCTCCACCGGCGCCTGTTACGACATCTCCGGCGGAAGGGCCACGTACTGATGAGCGAGACATTCCTGGTAACGGGCGCCAACGGCTGTATCGGCGCCTGGGCAGTGAAGCTGCTCCGTGCCGAGGGCGTGCCGGTGGTGGCGTTCGACAAAGACATGGTCGAGCACCGTCACCGCCTCATCAACGACGGCGAGCTCCCCGATGCCACGTGGTGCATCGGCGACCTCACCGTGAAAGACGACGTCGTGCGTGCCGCCGAGGGCGTCACTCACATCGTGCATCTCGCTGCCCTGCAGATCCCGTTCTGTCGGGCCAATCCGTCGCTCGGTGCTGCCGTGAACGTGACGGGAACCGTGAACGTGTTCGAGGCAGCTCGCCAGCACGGCGTTTCCCAGATCTCGCAGGCCAGCAGCATCGCCGTGTTCGGCACCGCTGCCGACTACCCCGATCACGTCATCGGCCCCGACGCCGAACGCAAGCCCACCACGCTCTACGGCGTCTACAAGGTGGCCACCGAAGATCTCGCCAAGGTGTACTGGGCCGAGAACGGTGTGCGCAGTGTCGGCCTGCGGCCGCACACCGTGTACGGCCCCGGCCGCGACCAGGGCATGACGTCGTTGCCCAGCGTGGGCATCTCGATGGCGGTACGCCGCGAGCCGTTCCACATCGACTACGGCAGCACGCTCGACTTCCAGTACGCGCGCGATGTCGCCCAGGCGTTCATCCACGCAGCACGGGTACCCCTCGACGGTGCGCCGACGTTCAACCTCGGCGGGCACGTGGTGTCGGTGGCCGAGTTCGTGGCCGCCACCTGTGAGGCGACCGGCTTCGACGGCATCACCTGCGGCACCGACTCGCTGCCGGTCGTGGCGGGCGCCGATGCCAGCGAGTGGATCGAGCAGGCAGGCGGTGCATCCCCCACACCGCTGCGCGACGCCATCGCAGAGAGCGCGTCGATGTTCAGGCGAGTTGCAGCCGGGTGAACCCGAGAAACGGAGCAAAGCGATGAAACTCGTGCGATTCGGTGCGTTCGGCCACGAACGTCCAGGGGTGATGGCCAATGGGTCCGACGTCGTGCTCGACGCCTCGCCGGTCACCACCGACTACGACGTCGCCTTCTTCGAGGGCAATGGCATCGATCGTCTCCGCCATGCCGTCGAGGCCGGTGCCCTGGCCCCGGTCGATGTGGCCGGCGAGCGCATCGGTGCGCCACTGCGCCGTCCGGGCAAGGTGGTGTGCATCGGCCTGAACTACCGCAACCACGCCAAGGAATCGAACATGGCGATTCCTGCTGAGCCGATCATCTTCATGAAGGCCCCCAACACGGTCGTGGGCCCGCACGACGACGTGCGCATCCCCCGCCGGTCGGTGAAGACCGACTGGGAGGTGGAGTTGGCCGTGGTGATCGGTCGTCGGGCGAGTTACCTCGACAGCGAGGCCGAGGCACTCGATCACGTTGCGGGCTACGCGGTGTCGAACGACGTGTCGGAGCGCGAGTTCCAACTCGAACGCGGCGGACAGTGGGACAAGGGCAAGTCGTGCGACACGTTCAACCCGCTCGGGCCGTGGCTCGTCACCACCGACGAGGTGCCCGATCCGCAGACGATGGGCATGTGGCTCGATGTCGACGGCGAGCGCATGCAGAACGAGCGCACCTCCGACATGATCTTCTCGGTCGCGCACATCGTCTGGTACGTGAGCCAGTTCATGGTGCTCGAACCGGGCGACCTCATCAACACGGGCACCCCGGCAGGTGTGGGCAGCGGGTTCAACCCGCAACGGTTCCTGCGTCCGGGCCAGGAGATGCGCCTCGGTATCGACGGCCTCGGCGAGCAGTGCTCGCGCACCGTTGCCACCCCCTGAACCAAGACGCTATATCATCCGACCGTGAACGAGTTCCGAAGCGATGTCGCCGGCTTGTGTGCGCCACCCGAGCCGTACTCGTACTCGGTTCGTGCCGGCGACACCCTCTATCTCGCCGGTCAGGTGGCGCTCGACGAGCAGATGCAGATCGTCGGCACCACGCTGGGCGACCAGGCTCGGCAGGTGTGGAAGAACATCGAGGCGGTGCTCGCTGCGTCGGGCGCAACGCTGGCCGATGTGGTGAAGATCAACTACTTCCTCGCCGACATCCGTGAGTTGCCGCACGAGATCGCCGTGCGGCAGACCCTGTTCCCGGCCGATCGGATGCCGGCGGTCACGGCAGTGCAGGTTGCGTCGCTCGGTCTGCCCGGGCTGTTGATGGAGGTCGACATCATCGCGGTGGTTCCCCATGGCTGAGCAGACGCCTTCAGTGCACCGCCTCGTCGCCGACGGCCTGGCTGCAGCCGGCCTGCAGGGCGATCTGTTCGATGCCGAAGCGATCGCCACCGATCTGGCCGATCGACTCGTGGTCGACGAAGGACTCGACGAGTTCGTCGGCCAGGGCGATCCGGGTGCACCGGTTCCGTTCGATGCAGAGGACCCCCGATGACCCGTTCCGTGCCCGAGATCGCCACAGCGCTCCGGTCGGGTGCCACCACCGCCCGGCAGCTGGCCGAACGGTTTCTCGACGAGCAGGTCCGCCTCGATGTGCAGTTGCACAGTTTCGTGGCGGTCGATGCCGACGATCTACTGGCCCAGGCCGACCGGGCCGACGCCGATCTCGCCGCGGGTGTCGATCGCGGTCCGTTGCACGGGGTGCTCGTCGGCGTGAAGGACATCGTCGACGTGGCGGGGTTCGCCACTCGGTGTGGTTCACCGCTCTACCCCGACACGCCGAAGGATCACGACGCAGAGGTGGTCAGCCTCCTGCGGGCGGCCGGTGCGCTGGTGGCGGGGAAGACCGCCACCCACGAACTCGCCTGCGGAGTCGTGACTGCACCGACTGCCAACCCGTGGGACACCAGTCGCGTCCCCGGAGGGTCGAGCGGTGGATCGGGTGCAGCGGTCGGAGCGGGGCTGGTACCCATCGGCCTCGGCTCCGATACCGGTGGCTCGATCCGCATCCCGGCTGCGCTGTGCGGCACGGTAGGCCTCAAGCCCACCTACGGCCTG
>JBIKLX010000251.1:0-3909 GCA_044359565.1 Ilumatobacteraceae bacterium | reverse complement strand
TGACGGGCCGGGTCTGCCAGATGCTGCCCAACTTCTTCGGGTAGCCCTGGAAGTGACCGCGCACGAGGGCGAAGTCCTTGTCGACCCAGATGTACACGCACCGGCTGTACACCGTGTTGCGATACATGCACCGCACCACGACGAACGCCTCTTTGTACTGGGCGCGGATGGGGTCGTCGAGTTCGGCGAAGTCGTCGCCGCAGCTCTGCCAGTCGGCCGAGATGACCGCGACGGCGCCGGGGTCCATGTCGTCGGGCACCAGGGTGAGCGGCTCGGGCAGCAGCTCGGCCACACGGGCCGGATCGGTGCGGTACTCGACGGTGACGAGGTCGCCGCTGTAGTGCCACGGCATGTGCGGCAAGATGGAGGCGCCGCCCAGGGCCGTGCGGGGGAAGATGAACCCGTTCAGTGCGGTCATGGCGACCACTATAGTTTGGCCCCGAAACAGTTTTGGACGGGAAGGGAACCCAGCGCCGTGGCCGACATCCGCCGCATCCTGCTCGACGGCTACGCCACCGTGATGGTGCGCGACGGCGAGCACCTCGTCGCCCGCGACGGCCGCACCGTGGCCGTCGACCAGGCAGTGCACCTGCCCCCGGTGGAGCCGACAAAGATCATCTGCTGCCACCTCAACCACGTCAGCCGGGTGCAGGAGTTCGGCGTGTCGCTGCCGCCCGCCCCCACCTACTTCCACAAGCCGGTCAGCGCGCTGAACGCGCACGGCGCCGCTGTGGTGCGGCCCAGCAAATGCAAGTGGCTGAACTTCGAGGGTGAGGTGGCCATCGTCATCGGCCGCACCTGCCGCAACGTCAGCCACGCCGAGGCGGGCGACTACATCGCCGGCTACACGGTGGCCAACGACTACGGCCTGCACGACTTCCGCGACACCGACAGTGGCTCGATGCTGCGGGTGAAGGGCGCCGACACGCTGTGCCCGCTGGGCCCAGGCCTCGTCACCGACTGGGATTTCCGTGGCAAGCGCATCCGCACCCTGGTGAACGGTGTGGTGAAGCAGGACGGCAGCACCGACGAGATGGCATGGGACATGCACTACCTCGTCGCCGACATCGCCCGGCTCATCACCCTGGTGCCCGGCGACGTGATCCTGTCGGGCACCCCGGCAATCAGCCGCAGTGTGCAGCCCGGCGATGTGGTGACGGTGGAGGTGGAGGGCCTCGGTGCGCTCACCAACACCATCGTCGAGGGCCCGGTGCCGGTGAGCGACGAAGTGGGCGCCCAGCCCACCGAGACCGAAGAGGTGCTCAGCACCGCCATGGGCGGCGACTGGCCGTTGCGCGGGCAGCGTCGGCCGCGGGCCACCGAGCGCGAGGAACTGCCCTTCCCGCGGGTGCGGCCCAAGTTGCCGGAGGGCATGCAGTGAGCCCGTTCCAGGGAGGCAACCGCACCGATGTGGGCGGTGTGCCGGTGAGCACCGACCACTACATCGGCGGCCGCCGGGTGGCCAGTGCCGCCATGTTCGACGACCGTTCGCCACTCGACTGGTCGGTGACGCTGGCCGATGTGTCGCGCGGCGATGCTGCGGTGGCCGAGCAGGCCGTGGGCGCCGCGGTCGACGCGTTCCCCGAGTGGGCCGCGATGGGGGTGAAGGGCCGCGGCGAGGTGATGCGCCGTGTGGCCGATCTCATCGACGAGCACGTGCCGTCGCTGGCCACCGTCGAGTGCCTCGACATGGCGATGTTGGAGGAGAGCCTGCGCCTGCGCGTGCTGTCTCGTGGGGCCCGCAACTTCCGTGCCTACGCCGACCTGGCCGAGCAGTACACCGAACGAGTGTGGTCGTCGAACGGCACTGCCAACCGGGTGATGCGCATGCCGGCCGGGCCGACGGTGGTGATCACCCCATGGAACGCCCCGTTCATGCTCAGCACCTGGAAGTGCGCGCCCGCACTGGCGGCCGGCAACACCGTGGTGCTGAAGCCCGCCGAGTGGAGCCCGCTCAGCTGCAGCTTGCTGGCCGACCTGTGTCACGCCGCGGGCATGCCGCCCGGGGTGTTCAACGTGGTGCAGGGCATCGGCGAGGAGGTGGGTGCGGCACTGGTGGCCGATCCGCGCCTGAAGCGCATCAGCTTCACCGGTTCGCCCGAGACGGCCCGCCACATCGGCCGGGCCGCGGCCGGCAACATCGTGCCGTTCACCGCCGAACTGGGCGGCAAGGGGCCGTTCATCGTGTTCGCCGACGCCGACCTGGAAGCCGCGGCGAAGAAGGCCGCCGGCCAGTTCGACGACTCGGGCCAGGTGTGCCTCGCCGGCACCCGGCTGCTGGTGGAGGCGTCGGTGCGCGACGAGTTCCTGCGGCTGTTCCACCACTTCGCCGACCAGCACGTGCTGGGCGATTCACGCGAGCCGTCCACCACGATCAGCCCGATGATCCACCCCGAGCACGCCGCACGGGTGGCCGGGTTCGTCGACCGGGCACGCACCAACGGCGACACCATCCTGCGCGGCGGCGCTCGTTCGCCGCTCGGTGGCGACGACGGCCTGTGGTACGAACCCACCCTCATCGAACCGCGCAGCAACGACAGCGAGGTCGTGCAGCACGAGGTGTTCGGGCCGGTGCTCACGTTCCAGACGTTCGCCGACGAGGCCGAGGCCGTACACCTGGCCAACAGCACCGCCTACGGGCTGTCGGCCATCGTGTACACGTCGTCGCAGGAACGGGCCGAGCGGATGGGCCGGGCCGTGCGGGCGGGCACCATCTGGACCAACTGCTTCCTGGTGCGCGACCTGACCGCACCGTTCGGCGGTTGCGGTATCAGCGGCATCGGCCGCGAGGGCGGCGACTACGCGCTCGACTTCTACAGCGACCTGAAGATGTTCCAGGTGCTCGACGGCACGACACACTGACCCACGGGCTCAGCCTGCCGTTCAGTAGAGGTGGAGGTAGTGCTCCATCTCCCAGTCGGTCAGCACGCCACCGGCGTCGTCGGTCCACTCGTTGCCGGCACCGAGGAAGCGCTGCAGGTCGTAGCGACGCAGTTCGAGATACGCCCGGCTGAGGTCGGCGCCCATGGCCTCCTGCAGCACGGTGTCGGCCTCGTACGCGGCAATCGCGTCGGCCAGCGAGTGCGGCGTATGGCGGTCGGTGTTGGGCTCGCTGTCGGCGTCGCCGATCTGCGGGTCGCCGCAGTCGAGGCCCTCCGACACACCCACCAGCGCCGCGTTCAGCATGGCGGCGGCGGCGAGGTAGGGGTTGGCCGAGCCGCACGGCATGCGGTTCTCGATGCGGGTGGCGGCACCGCGTTCGCCGGGGATGCGGTAGGTGGAGAAGCGGTTGTCGAGGCCCCAGTTGGCCCAGTACCCGGCGATGATGCCGGGGATGAGGCGGCGGTAGCTGTTCACCGTGGGGGCCGACAGCAGGGCGAGGCCCTCGTGGTGACGCAGGAGGCCACCCAGGCTCTGGCGGCACAACTGCGAGATGCCGTGTTCGGCGTGCACGTCGTCGAATGCGTTCGGCCCGCCGTCGAGGGGCGACACCGAGAAGTTGATGTGCAGGCCGCTGCCCACCAACACCGGGCTGGGGCGACCCATGTAGGTGACCACGTAACCCTTCTCGGCGGCCAGGTCGCGGGTCATCTCCTTGCAGATGAAGGCTCGGTCGGCGGCATCGAGCGCCGGCCCGTACTTCATGTTCAGCTCCATCTGGCCGGGGCTGAACTCGCCCATCATCCCTTCGAGGTCGAGCTCGCAGTGCTCGGCCGCGTCGAAGAAGTCGAACATCAGCCCCGAGGTGTCGCCGCCACGGCCCACGCCGTACACACGGTGCGACGGGATGTGCAGCGGCACGTAGCCACCCGGCGCCGAGGCGTCGGGCTGCATCACGTAGAACTCCATCTCGAAGCCGAGCATCGGCTCGTAGCCGAGGGCCCGCCACGCCTCGACGGCGTTGGCGAG
>JBIKLX010000073.1:0-14193 GCA_044359565.1 Ilumatobacteraceae bacterium | reverse complement strand
GACGGGCCAGCGCCACCACCAACTCGGGATCGTGGAACAGCAGCAGATCGGCCTCGCCCACCCGGGCCCGCACCGCCGCCCGCGCCGCCCGCCACGCATGCAGCCGGCGCCGGCCCTCGGCGCGCGGGATCGCCACGCGCACCAGCCCGGGCGGATCGACATCGGTGCGCCCGGGGGCCGGCGACACGAGTGTGACGTGATGCCCCGCCGCCAGCAGACTGCGCGCCTGACGGTGCACGATGCGGGCATCCTCGCCGTGGTGGGCGCAGGTGACGATCAGAAAACGCACGCCGGTGGCAGGGGGACCAGGCCGACCGTCAGCCGGCGACCAGGCCATCGAGCTGCCAGCTGATCGCGTCGTCGCTGTCGACCCCGGCCAGATTGGTGGTGAGCGTGGCCCGGAAGCCGCCGGTGCCCGACACGACGTTCCACGAACCGCCCGCAAAGCTCGACTGACCACGCAACTGCCAGGCGCCACCCGCCAGCAGGGCCTCGCCCGCCGCCCAACCGCTGACCAACCCGAGTGGTGTGGTGATGCTCCAGGTGGCCGTGAACGTGTCGGGTGCGATGATGCCGCCCGAGTCGGTGCCACGCACGATCGTCACCGTGAGCGCCCCCGACGACACCTGCGCTGCCACCCCGCGCGACACCGCGCCGATGACCGGTGTAGGTGCCGCGGTGATGAACGTGCGCACCGTGGTGCCGCCACCGCTGAGGTCGGTCTCGCTGGCGGTGCCCGACGACACCGCCGGCGCCGGATCGACCATCGGCCCCGACATCTGGAACCGGCTGGTACTGCCCACACCGAACGACGTGACGGCGCTGGCCCGGCCCGACAGGCCCACCGCTTGCGCGGTGACCGTGGTGCGAGCAGCCGGATCGAACGCCACACACACCGGGGCACCCACACGGCGCGACCGGGTGACACCGTCGGCGTCGCGCAGATAGCGCTGGTCGAACATCACATCGGCCGAGGCGAGCAACGTGGTGGTGGCACTGTCGTCGAACACACCCAACCAACGCGCGTCGGTGTAGGCGCCACGGGCCGCGCACACCCGCGCCGACGATGTGCCCGTCAGGCCGAACACCGGGGCCATGTCGAGCGCTGTGAAGAAGGGGCTGGTGAGCGTGGGTGCCACCTGCGGATCGGCGGCGACCGACCCGCCCGACACCAGTTGCGACACCCGGTCGACGAGGGTGGACGGCAGCGCCGTCTCGCCGCCGAACGCGATGGCGAACCCGGGCACACGGCAGGTGGCCGACGAGGCGACGCTGGTGCACCAGTCGTCGGCGGATTCGAACGCACCCGACAACAGCGACGACACGCTGGACGGCAGGGTGGTGGCGCCGGCCGGCACGAGCAGGATCGGCACCGCATCGTGCGCCGGGCGGGCAGGCCCGCGGGTGGACAGCGTGGGCGACTGGCCGGTGAGTGGCGCCAGTGCACGCGCCGGTGCACCCGGGTTACCGGTGGCGCCGTTGGCGGCGGCACACCACGGCCCGGCACCGAGCGCATCGGGCCACCCGGTCGCCTCGGCGCCGTCGCCCGACGACGCAGCGAGGCACACCATGCTGCCCTCGAACTCGTTGGCCCGGCCCGTGGGATACCAGCCGCCGAAGCGCTGGGCCATCTGCACGCTGGTGTCGAAACGATTGTCGCCGGCGATGCGGGTAGGGGTGGCACCGGTGAGCCCAACGGCCTTGGCCACCGCGGCCTCGCTGATGCGGGCCGTGCCACCCAGCACGATGAGGTTCTGCACCTGCATCGTGCGCAACGCATTGGCGGTGGCCACCGGCAGATCGTCGGTGCCGTTGTGCAACAGCACGGGCACCTGGAAGAACGAGGTCCACCAACCTGCCGCCAGCGCATCGGCACCGGTGACACCGTCGGTGAGCACCACCGTGCGCCCCAGCAGACGGCACTGGGTGGCCGACGTGCGGTACTCGACCACCGAGTTGGCCACGAACGACATCCGCGCGTTGCCGTCGTCGACCGCCACATCGGTGCAGGCCGTGACCGCGCCGGGTACCGGTGCGGTGCCCAGGCCCTGCGCCAACTTCGCGGCAGTCTCGAAGCGATCGTTGCCCGCAACCCGGAACACCTCGTCGTAACCGAGCGAGACCAGTTCGTTCTCGACCGCTGCGGGCACGGCGATGGGGCCGCCGACGATGATCGCCTGGAACGCCAACTTGCAGCCACCCGAGCGCAGGTCTTGCGCCGCGAGGCGGGTGGCCGTGCTGAGCGCCGTCGCGCCCGACCGGGCCGACTGGGTGATGAGGATCGGTGCCGAATCGGTGTCGACCTTGGAGAACCCGCCGATCGGATAGAACAGCGGATCGGCGGCAGCCGTGCGCTGCAGATAGGGCTCGGACGAGCCGTGCGTGGGATCCGACAGTGCCGACGCGGCCAACGAATCGGCCGGGTTATCGGCCGAGACGACGATGATCGACCGCGGGCAGGTGGCCGCCCCCCACCAGTCGTCGGCCGTAGCCAGCGAGGTGGCACCGTTCGACGAACGATCAGGGGTGTCGAACGGGAAGTCGCCCTTGCCGCGCAGGGCCAGCGCCGCGGTGAGCGAGGTCTGGTAGCGGTCGGCGCCGGCCAGGCGGATGGCGTGCGGCCAACCCTCGAGCCGCAGGTCGGTGCCGGTGGACGCCGGCCACTGTGCGGGCCGGCGCGCCGTGGCGTCGACGGCATCGCCCGGCCCGGCCGACGCAGGCAGCGCCACGGCCAGCAGCGCAACGCCGAGCACCGCCGCCACGGCGGCGCGACGAGTGGCTGGCTGGATCACGGGGTGAGGCTGAGCGACAGCGAGCCGGCGGTGAGCGTGCCCGAGAACGAACCCGAGGTGACCAGGCCGGCCGTGCCGCCCGAGGCGCTGAAGCGGCCGACGAGCGTGAAGGTGGACGGATCGGCGGTAGCGGTAGCGAAGCCCGCCAAGCGAAGGTCGATGGAGTCGGAACCGAATGACGCCGTGACCTGGCCGTCGAGACGCTGGCGACCGTTGCGATCGATGGTGGTGTTCACCCCGAGCCGGCCGCTGAGGGTGGCCGTGACCACCGTGTCGCCGATGGCGAAACTGACCGGGCCACTGAGGTCGAAGCGGGGCCCGGCCGCGGTGACGCTGATCGACGGCCCCGACACCGAACCGCCGAGCACCGCAGGCGCCGCCGTGGTGGGGGGTGAGGTGGGCGGCACCGTGGTGGGTGGCACCGTGACCGGGGGTGCCGTGGTGGGCGGCACCGTGGGTGCTGCGGTGACGGGTGTGGTGGGGGCGACGGTGGGCGGCACCGTAGGTGAAACGGTGGGCGCCACCGTGGCCGGGGCGGCATCGACCGTCGGGGCGCCGGGGGCGGCAGCGGCGGGTGCCGCGCCGACGGAGGTGACAACGGGATCGCCCACGGCAGGGGCGGCGACCGCCCCCGACTGGTCGGACACCACACGGTCGGGCACGACGATGGAGGCCGCGGCCGGCGGTGCCGAATCGGAGCTGGCGGTGAATGCGGCCGTGGCGACCAGCCCGACACCGACGGCCACCTTGGCGAACATCGGCGCGACGGTGGGAGCCTGCGCGGCCACCGAGCTGGCAGCCTCCATGGCGGGCGCCGCGACGGTGGCTAGCCGGTTCATCTGTGCCGAGGCACCGATGCCCATCGACGATGCCGTGGTGCTCTCGGCCCGGTCGAGCGCCGCCGCGGCCTTCGAACTGCGCCGGAAGAATGTGTAGACGAACAGCGGGATGGCAGCGGCGCCAGTGAGTGCCGTGCGCATCATGCTGCGCGCCCTGCTGACACGGGCCCGGGCGTTCTGCTCGGAGATGCCCGAGCGGTAGGCGAGCTCGTCGTACTCGAGTTCGTCGACGAACCGCAGCACCAGCGCATCGCGGTACTCGGGGGTGAGGGTGAGCAACGCCGACTGCAGTGACGTGTCGTCGAGGTCGAGCCCGAGTTCGGCCTCGACCCCGGGGCTGTCGAGCGAGGCAGCCGGATCGACGAACAAGCGGGTGACCTTCGCTGTTTCGCGGTCGCGGCGGTTGGCCTCGTCGATGCACACGTTGGCGAGGATGTGGTGCAACCACGGCCGCACGTTGCTGTCGTCGCGCAGGCGTGGCAACGCGCGATACGCACGGGTGAACGTCTCTTGCACGATGTCTTCGGCTGCGGCGTCGTTGAGCGTGCGCCGACGTGCGTGGCGGAACAACTCGGGGCCGTAGGCGTGCACCATCGCCTCGAAGGTGTCGTGGTCGCGGTTACGGAGTTTGTGGATGGTCTGCAGATTCTCGACCGACGTGGCCACGGCACCTCCTCCCACTTCCTGACCAGGCACTCGCATGTGCCCGAGCATTCACGACATGCTCGGGCGGGAGCCTAGCCGACGGGTGTTGCACAGTGCCCGCGAGATTCCGGCTTCTTGACACATGCGCCGTCGCTAGCATCGGCGTCCGGGTGAGGAGCGCCATGCTGCCAGAGCAACCTGCACACGGGCAGACACCACTCGCGGTACTCGTCTACCGCACCCAACTGCTCGCCGCGAGCGAACCGTGGGTGGTCACCCAGACCGACCACGTGCCCGGCGTGGTGGCCCACTACCTGGGGCACCAGCGGGTCGCCGGCTCGGCCACCCCGCCCGACCGCACGACGATCAGTTCGTGGGGGCCGCGGCTGGTGCGCCTCGCAGCGTTCCTGCTCGGAGTCGATCCGGTCGCGAATCGCCTGGTCAGGAGCATCCGACCGGCCCTGATCCACGCCCATTTCGGCCCCGACGCGATGTTCGCTGCGGCCACCGCGCGTCGGTATCGGCTGCCACTGGTGGTGAGCATCCACGGCTACGAGGTGACCCAGCACGACCATGCCCACACCGGGCCCGGCGGGCGGTTGTGGCTGCGTCGCCGCACGGCGGTGTTCGAGCAGGCTGCGGTGCTGCTCGCCAACTCGACCTACACCCGCGACTGCCTGCTGCGCCTCGGCGCGCCACCCGCCCGGGTGGTCGTCCAACATGTCGGTGTCGACACCACACAGTTCGCTCCCACCCCCGACACCAGTCGGTCGCCGGCCGAGGTGCTCTTCGTCGGTCGCCTGGTCGCGCAGAAGGGCATCCACACGCTGATCCGGGCGATGGCCATCGTGCAGGCCACCGTGCCCGACGCCCACCTCACGGTCATCGGTGACGGCCCGGAACGAGCCGCCGCGGAACACCTCGCCCGCACGCTCGGCGTCGCCGCCGACTTCCGTGGGTCGCGCCCTCACGACGAGGTGCGTCGGGCGATGGCCACGGCCACCGTGCTGTGCGGCCCCAGCACCGTGTCGCCCACCGGCCAACGTGAAGCCCTCGGGTTGGTGTTCGCCGAGGCGCAGGCCTGTGGGCTGCCGGTGGTGGCCTGCCGATCGGGCGGTGTGCCCGATGTGGTGATCGACGGCGCCGGAGGCCTGCTGGTCGACGAAGACGATGCCGACGGCCTCGCCGCCGCGCTGGTGCGCATCCTGGGCGACCCCGAACTGGCCGCACGGATGGCGCAGGCCGGCCGTGCCCACATCGTCGAACACTTCGATCTTGCCACGCAGTCGGCAGCGCTTGCCGAGCACTACCACCGGGTGCTCGACCGGTGAGCGAACGCCGGGCCATCGCCCGCGACACGCGCTGGTCGCTCGTGGCCGAGATCGCGAAGTTCGCCTCGGGGATCGGCGTGTTCCTGCTGGTCGCCCGCTCGCTCGGACGCGTCGGCTACGGCCAGCTCGGCGCGATCGGTGCCATCACGGTCGCCATTGCACCGTTCGCCAACGCTGGTGCGAGTTTGTTGCTTGTGCAACGAGTGCGCCGCGAACAGCGCGATGTCGACGACTCGTTCCGCACCGCGTTCACCACGGTGTGGGTGGGCGGCATCGTTGCGTCGTTCGTGTCGGTGGCCGTCACCGCCGCCGTGGTGCCCAGCGCACCGTGGCAGGCGATGGTGCTGCTGGCCGCCGGCGAGTTGGTGTTCAGCGCCGTGGTGTCGCTGTGCGCCTACCTGGCGATGTCGTGCAGCGACCTGCGCACCTACGCGCTCGTCGTCACCGGCACGGCCGCGGCGCGCCTCGGTGCCGCCGTGCTGTTCTTCGCCGCCGGAGGCGACAGCGTGACCGGGTGGGCGATGCTGCAGACCGTGGCGGCCGCAGCGACGATGGCCGTCGTGCTGGGTGTGGCGCAACGCCGGTTCGGGGTGCATCTGCGTCGCGGCCGCGTGACGCGCCGCGACGTGAGCGAGGGCATGCCGTATGCGGCGTCGCTCGCCGCGTTCTCGGCCCAGGACGGGATCGACAAGCCGCTGATGGTGCGCTACGGCTGGAACGACGACGCCGGCCTCTACACCGCCGCCTACCGCGTGCCGGCGCTGGCCTTCATCCCCGTGCAGGCGTTGATCGTGGCCACCATCAACCGTTCGTTCAGCGAGGGGCGCGAGGGCATCGCCGCATCGATGCGGTTGGCGCGCCGACTACTGGTGCCCAGCCTGGCCTACGCCTCGGCGGTGGCGGTGGCGATGGTGGCGTTCGCCCCGCTGTTCCGACCCGTCCTCGGCGACGACTTCGACGGCGCGATCACCATCGTGCGCTGGCTCGCCTTCATCCCCGTCGTGCGCGCCCTGCAGTACTTCCCGGCCAACGCGCTCAGCGGTGCGGGCTTCCAGCGCCAGCGGCTCGGCGCGCTCGTGGTGACGCTGGTGGTGAACCTGGTGCTGTGCATCGCGCTGATCCCGGCGCACTCGTGGCGTGGCGCAGTGGCCGCCACCGCTGCCTCGGAATGCACCTACGCCGTGCTGCTCTGGACGATCGCCGCAGTGCAGTTACGCCGCGCCCGCCTCACACCCCCCTCACCCCCGCTTCATCCGTGAGCCCCGACCGGTTGGTCTCGGGTCGCTGCTCACGCACCCCGGTGCTTCGTGAGCCGTGACCACCACCCGCGGGGTCCACGCTCACGGACGGGAGGGTGGAGGAACCAGGTGGGGAAGCGGGCGGCGGTGGCGGCGCGGTCGGCTCCCATCGAGCGCAGCCGCAGCCCGAAGTCGTCGTGATCGCTGCGGGCATGATGATGCAGCGCCGGGGTGGGGCTCTCGCAGTAGCCGGGCACGCTGTTCCACGCCAGGTCGAGCCGGCCGATCCGCTCGTTCCAGCGGGTCACCTCCACCTGCGCGTAGGGCGGCACGAGCGAGTAGCCGAGCAGATCGAGCAGCGCCGCGTTCTCCCACCAGTTGTGCTCGATGAACGACTCGGCCGCCCACATCGCCGCCAGCAGCTCGTCGGTGAACGGCGCCGACCGGGCGAGGAACACCCCGGCGTTCAACACCGTCGCGTCGGGATCGCGCTCTTGGGGGTGACGGGCGAACCAGATGTCGGCGTCGTCGCGCTCGACCCCGGCCTCGGCGAGGATGTCGCGATCGATGTCGACGATGAGCGCATCGGCGTCGACCCAGAACACGAACGGATACGAACGCAACAACTCGCGCACCAGCACCACCTTGGCCCACGACGGTGGCCGGGTGCCCTGGGGCGACTCGCTGCTCACCACCACATCCCAACCGTGGCGGCTGCCGTAGGCGGCCAGTGTGGGTGCGGCCTCGGCCAGCAACTCGCGGTGGCGGCCGGTGGCCAACGAGCACACCACCCCGCGCGGTGTGCCGGTAGCGCGCACCACGGTGCGGCCTCCCTCGGGCGGCACCAGGCTGTCGGTCGACCTGTTCACGACTGCCATCATGTCAGTATCAGGCTGCGCCCGGCCGGACGCCTCATGCCATGACTACCCCCTCGCCCCGCCTCACCATCGTCAGCAGCTACTTCGCGCCGCACGTGGGCGGGGTGGAGACGATGGCCTACGAACAGGCACGGCGCCTCGCTGCACGCGGCTGGGACGTCGAGGTGCTCACGTCGCGCCTGCGCGGCGACCCCGCCAGCGAACGACGCGACGGTGTCGTCGTGCGGCGCAGCAGGGCCTGGAACCCGCTCGAGCGGTGGTTCAACGTGCCGATCCCGCTGGTGTCGCCACTGATGGCCCGGGCCGTGGTGCGCCCCGAGCGGCGCCCGGATGTGGTGATGGTGCACGGCCACGTCTACCTGACCAGCGTGCTCGCCACGCTCGCTGCACGCCGTCGGCGCGTGCCCGTGGTGGTGGTGCAGGCCAACCCGTTCGTCGAGTACCCGGCGCCGATCGAACTCGTCGAACGTGCCGCCGATCGGCTGATCGGTCGACCCGTGCTTCGTGCCGCCACACGGGTGACCGCCATCTCGCACTACACCGCCGACTACGTGCGCCGCATCGCTCCCGGTGTGCAGCCGGTGGTGGTGCACTGCGGGGTCGACACCGAGCGGTTCCACCCCGCGGTCGACACGCAGCCCGCCCCCCGATGGCGTGCGGTCACCGTGCGCCGACTCGTCGACCGCAACGGGGTGGACGTACTGATCGATGCCTGGCGCGCCTCGGGCCTCGACGCCACCGGCGAACTGCTGATCGGCGGTACCGGCCCCGAACGCGCCGCGCTCGAGCAGCGCGCCGCCGGCCTGGCCAACGTGCGCTTCTGCGGGTTCGTGCCCGACGACGACCTGCCCGCGTTCTACCGCGACGCACACGTGGCGGTGATCCCCACCCGTAGCGGCGAGGGATTCGGACTGATGGCCGCCGAGGCGCTGGCCTGCGGTACCCCGGTGATCGCCAGCCGCGACGGCGCCCTGGCCGAGGTGGTGCGCGACGGTGTCGATGGCCTGCTCGTGCCGCCCGCCGACCCGCAGGCCCTCGCCAAGGCACTGCAGCGCCTGCACGAAGACGCCGAGTTGCTGGCCGCGCTGCGCCACGGTGCCACCACCACCGACTGGTCGTGGGAACGCACTGTCAGCGGGATCGAGACGATCCTGCGCGACGTGATGGCACCAGGGCGCTGACCCGGCTCACGCCGCGGGCGACCCGAGGGCGTCGACACGCGCCACGCGGATGCGCAGGATCGACAGGAACACACCGCACATGATCGTCTGACTGCCGAGCACCAACCCCAGCACCCCCGGCACCACCGTGCGCACCGTCTGCTCGGGCACCAGCGCCCCGAACCCTTCCTCGCGCCAGCGCAGGAACGACACCACCGACGCAATGATGCCGAACGCCAACACCACAGCACCCAACAGCACACTGCGTTCGAGGCTGAGGCGTTGCTCGAACACGGTGAACCGTGGGCCGGTGGGCAAGAACCCCTCGGCCTGCGCGTAGGCCGTGCTGAGCAAGGCGAACAGCACCGCCTGATAGCCCACCACCGTGACCGCCAGCATGTACAGCAGCGTGCCGATGTCGAACCCGACCGAGCCGATCTCGATCGGACCGGCCACCAGGGCCACGGTGGCGACCAACCCCAGCAGGGTCATCACCGCACCGGGATACAGGAACAGCCAGCGCGGGCTGAACAGCAGCAGGAACCGCAGATGCCGCCAGCCGTCGCGGAAGCTGCGCAGGTGTGGGGCCCGGCTGCGCCCGTCGGGCCGCAGCGGTGTGGGCACCTCGCTGACGCGCAGACCCATCAGGCAACTCTTCACCACCATCTCGCTGGCGAACTCCATGCCCGTCGTGCGCAGGTGCAGGCTGAGGATCGAGTCGCGGCGGAACGCGCGCAGACCGCAGTGGAAGTCGCGCACCGGGGCGCGGAAGAACAGTCGGCCGATGAACGACAGCACCGGGTTGCCGACGTAGCGGTGCAACCACGGCATCGCCCCGGGCTGGATGCCGCCGGCGAAACGGTTGCCCATCACCAGATCGTCGCCGGCGCGCAGCCGGTCGAGGAACGGCCCGAGGGTGGCGAAGTCGTAGCTGTCGTCGGCATCGCCCATCGCCACATAGGTGCCGCGCGCCGCGGCGATCCCGCCGATCAGCGCCGCGCCGTAGCCCCGCTCGGCCACCGCCACCACCCGGGCGCCCTCGGCCTCGGCGAGCGCCTGCGAGCCGTCGGTGCTGCCGTTGTCGGCCACCAGCACCTCGCCGGGGATCCCGGCCGATTCGAGGAACTGGCGTGCTTGGCGCACACACGTCGCCACCGTCTCGGCCTCGTTCAGGCAGGGCATCACGATCGTCAGTTCGCAGGCCGAGTCGGGCGAGGTGGTGGGTGCTGTCGTGGGTGCTGTCATCGTCGGTGCCGTCCGATCAGGAATCCGGATGCCCAGGCGAACTGGATGGTGGGGTAGACGACGAGCAGGCGCAACGCCGTCGGCGACGGGCCACCCGCCGCAACGAGCGATGCCACGACGAGCGCGAGCAGATACGCGGCGGGCACCAGCAACGCCCACGGCCACACCGGCGACACCGCCAGTGCCCCCAGCAACGCCAGCACCGCCAGCGGCGGGATCGCCTGACGCGGCCTGAGCGAACCCGGGTAACGCTTGGCGACACGCCGCTTGAAGCGCCCGTAGTTGAAGTACTGGCGCCACAGTGCCCGCAGCGAAGCCCGCGGCCGGTACGTGGCCCACAGGTGCGGGTCGAACCACACCACACCGCCGGCGGCGCGCAGTCGGATGTTCAGTTCGTAGTCCTGGTTGGCATGCAGCGATTCGTCGAACAGCCCCACTGCCTCGATCGCCGACCGGCGGAACACACCGAGATACACCGTGTCGACCGGTCCCTCGCCGCCGCCGAGGTGGGTGCGCCCGCCACCAACACCGAAGCGCGATGTCATCGCCACCGCGATGGCGCGTTGCATCGGCTGGGTGCCCTCGGCGCGCTGCACCCCACCCACGTTCACCGCGTCGGTTCGTTGCAAGGTCTCGACCGACCGACGGATGTAGCCCGGGCACAACTCGGCATGCCCGTCGACCCGCACCACCACGTCGCCCTGCGACGCGCGGATCGCTGCGTTCAGACCCGACGGCGTGAACCCGGCCGGATTCGCCACCACGTGCACCGAAGGATGCTCGGCGACCAGGGCCGCAGCCACCTCGTCGGTGCGGTCGGCGCAGGGTGCGATCGCCAGGTACACGTCGAACGGACGCGGGTACTCCTGGGCCAGGATCGACTCGACCGCAGCGCGCAGATGGTGCTCTTCGTTGCGCACCGGCATCACCACCGACACCGTCGGCCAGTCGCCCGGCTCAGACACGGCGCATCGCGATCACCCACACCGTGCGCGCCAGGATCTGCAGATCGAGCACCGGCGACCAGTTGACCAGGTACTGCAGGTCGTAGCCGATCTTGATTGCCGCATCGCTGTGATAGCGGCCGCGCACCTGGGCCAGGCCGGTGATCCCGGGACGCACCTCGAACCGGCGCGCATAACCCGGCACGGCCGCCACCAGCTCGGCGGTGAACTCGGGCCGTTCGGGCCGCGGGCCCACCAGCGACATCTCGCCACGCAGCACGTTCCACAACTGCGGCAACTCGTCGAGCCGGGTCGACCGCAACCAGCGCAGCCCGGGCACCACCCGCGGATCGCCGTCGGTGGCGAACTGCGCACCGCTCGACTCGGCATCGGTGCGCATCGTGCGGAACTTCACCAACGAGAACTCGGCACCGTCGCGCCCCACCCGCGCCTGGCGGTACAGCACGGGGGCCCCAGCGCGCACCCGCACGTACAGCCCCACGATCGCGACTAGCGGCACGGCCACCGGTGCCAACAGCACCAGCGCCACCACGTCGAATGCCCGCTTGAGGTGGTGCTGGTAGCCGGGCATCGTGTGCACCCGCAGTCGCACGAACGGCATCCCTGCCACCTCGCGCACCGATTGCAGCCCGAGCAACGTCTCGTGCGCGCTCACTCGCTGCAGCGCACCAACACCCTGCGCCTCGAGTTCGGCGAGAGGCGAGGGGAACACGGCGCCGAACGCTTCGACATCGAGCAGCAACACATCGGTGACCTGGTGCTCGCGAACGAGCGGCACCAGCGGGATGGTGTCGTCGGCCGTGCACACAACCTGCACCGTGCGCGGGCTGTCGGCCAGGTGCCGCGCCACGACGGCCACCACATCGGGGCTGCCCACCAACGCCACCCGCGACGGCCCCTGGCGGCGCAACGCCAGCCACCGGCTGAGCACCCGGTTGGCGCCGAGCAGCAACGACCCCAGCACCAGCAGCGCCGCCAGGTTGATGCGCGGCATCAGATAGCGGTCGAACAACAGGCCGAACGAACCGTCGACCACCACACCGATTGCCATCGCCAACACGACCCGCGTGGCCCACGACCCCTGGCCGAGCAGCGGCTCGCGTTCATACAGGCCGGCCAGGTAGGCGATCGTGACGTGGATGGCCGCAGCGATGCTGAAGCCGATCACGTAGTGGGCCATGCCGTACGTGGGCCAGTGCACACCGAAGCGCACGAGGTTGATGAGTGACATCACCCCGAACAGGCCGAGCGCGTCGACCACGAACAACCAGCGGAACCCGTGCGCGCGCATTCCTCCGCAGTCTACGGGGCGTCGTCGGTAGAGGCCGGCGCAGCAGGTGCCGACGCCCGCTGCAGCAGGGGAACCTGGAACGCCACCACCGTCGCTGCGATGCACAGGATCCAGTTGTAGGAATGCCAGAGCACGAAGCTCTCCATCAGGTTCTGCACGATCAACGACGCCAGCATCAGTGCCCAGAACCAGGCGAACACCGACCGACCGCGCCACACCAGCGCGCTCACCCCGGCCACCGCTGCGAGCACGACGGCGAGGTACAGCACGAGGCCGACCACACCGAGGCCGAGCAACACCTCGACGGCCGAGTTGTGCGCGCTGCCGTAGGGCTTCTCGAGTCGGGCGTAGGTGGCGGCGGTGAGGTCGGGGCGTTCCCAGAACGCCCAGAAGCCGTAGCCGCGCCACGGCCGTTCGTCGATGAACGCTCCCATGTCGTCCCAGATCCACCGGCGGCCGGTGAGCGTGGGATCGCGTCCCACCTTCGTCGCGAGCGAGTCGAGGTTGACGACCACCACCGTCGCAGCCACCGTCACCACGGCACCCAGCCCGCCGCCGACCGCCCACCCCGGCGCGCCGCGGCGCTTCAGCCACCACACCGCGAGCACCACCGCCGCAGTGCCCACCGCCAGGCCGAGCGCGAGCAGCGAGGTGATCCCACCCGAGGCGCGCAGCACCACCAGGTGCAAGATCGCGAACGCGCCGGCCCACGCGCCGCGACGCAGCGACGGCCGCAGCGCCACCACCGCCGCCAGGCCGATCAGGCCCATCACACAGATCGGCGCCAAGCCGTTGCGGTTGCCGAAGATGCCCTGCCATTCGCCGCCCATGGTGCCGTTGGCGCGCACCGGCATCGTGCCCCAGTCGGGATACACCGCAACCACCACGGCACTCGCCACCACCGCCACGCACGCGGCGACGGTGACCGACCAGATCTGCTCGGCCGGCCGTACGCGCGCCCCGAACCACAACCCGAACGCAGCGATGCCGACACCGGTGAGTGCACGCGCCGGTGTCGTGCTGGGCGACACCGTCCATGCGGCCGAGCACAGCGCCCACACCACGTAGCCCAGCACCGGCCACACCGGCCAGGGCCAGCGCCGCCAGGGGATCGGGGCCAACCAGCGCGTACAGCCGATCAACCCGGCGACCGCGACGGCACCGTAGGGGTACAGCCGCAGCCAGCCCTCCCAGCCCGACGCGGCGGCACCGCGCTCGCCGAGGTGGCGGGCGATCTGCACCGACGGGCCACCGGTGGTGATCAACAGCGCCGCGGCCGCACCGGCGACCACCCGCGGACGCAGTGCCGAACCGCTCAATCCGCACCCCGGTCGCCGGTGTCGCCGGTCTGGGGGCCGAGGCGGCGGGCCTTCCACCACGGCAGGATGTCGCGGTCCCAGTTCGACACGGTTCGCTCGGCGTGCTCGCGGTAGTAGCGGTCCTCGTCGGTCAGGGTGGCCGGATCGGTGTACCACGGCAGATGTCGCGCCAGATACGGCGCACCGGTGCGCAACGAACGCAGCATGTCGTCGCGCCGGTCGAGCGGGCGGTAGAGCGCGAACGTGGTGTCGATCCCGGCGCGGAACAGACCCGGCTCGATCTCGTCCTGCCAGAACGGGCGCTCCCAGTCGATCACGTCGTCGCGCAGCGGGTAGTGCGCGGGCAGATCGTCGGTGCGCAGGCCGAAGCCCACCTTGTCGATCTCGGGGAACCGGTCGAGCAGGGCGCGGAAGTGTTCGAGCGCGTCGTCGGGGCACGCGGGGTCGGGCACCACATCGGGATCCGTCACCACGAAGTAACACCCGTGCG
>JBIKLX010000250.1:0-3910 GCA_044359565.1 Ilumatobacteraceae bacterium | reverse complement strand
GCCCACCAAGGACATCCGAACCGGGGTGGAAGACGCCAAGGCGACCGTCGCGTTCTACGCCAGCCAGTCCCAGTACGAGGAGTACTACGAGGCACACGGCTTCGGCGACGTCGCGAGGCGCCTGCAGACGGCCACGCCCGCGGAGGGGTTCCGGGCCGCCGCCCGTCACGTGCCCGACGAGATGGCACAGACCTTCGTGCACGTCGGCGATCCCGACGACATCGCTGCGGCGTTGGACGGCGAGTGGGAGATCGCCGACTCGATGTGCCTGACCGCACCCCTCGGTGCTCCGCCCGATCGGGCGGCGGGGTACCGCGCCCTCATCGCAGACGCGCTCCATCGGCCCTCGTGACTCCCGGCGGCCTCCTCGCAGTGGTTCCGCAACGGGCCCGAGGTCGCCGACACCATGACCCGAGCCTGGACTGACGAGGGGACGTCACGACGGAACACGTGTTGTGTGCGGTACGACGGTGACGCTGCCGCTGCGACAGGCTGCACACATGCACGACGGCACCGACCGCCACCTCGACGCGAACGGCTTCCCCGCCGGGTTCTTCGACCGGATGGATCCCAGCGACGACGCAACGTTCTACGCCCCGCCCCGGCTGGTCACCCACATCGACGACGGCGCGATCGCCGCCGTGACCGGCCTCTACGACGAACTGGGGTTGGCCGAGGCGAGGGTGCTCGACGTGATGTCGTCGTGGATCTCGCACTTCGCCACACCACCGGAGGAGCTCGTCGCTCTCGGGATGAACCCAGCCGAGCTCGAGGCCAACACCATGGCCACGTCATGGGTCCGCCACGACCTGAACGCCGATCCGGCACTCCCCTTCGACGACGCACGTTTCGACGCCGTCGTGTGCTGCGTGTCGGTCGACTATCTGGTGCGTCCCATCGAGGTGTTCCGCGAGGTGGCCAGGGTCCTCGTGCCGGACGGGCTGTTCGTGTGCACGTTCTCCAACCGGTGCTTCCCGACCAAGGCGATCGCCGGCTGGTTGGCGAACGACGATGCAGGTCGGGTCGCGATCGTCGCGGAGTACTTCCGCCGCAGCGGCGGCTGGCGTGAGCTCACCGCTCAGCAGCGCCCGACTCCGGTGGGTGGCGACCCGCTCTACGCGGTCTGGGCACGACGAGGTCCGGCGCCCGATCGACCGTGACGTGGAGCCGACCCGGTCTCGCTGAAGGTGGGGCCTGCTGCGGATCCCGCTGCGGGGTTTCCACGATCACCACCCAAACCTGCGACGACCCGCGTCGGATACGACGCGAATCGTCGCTAGGTACAGCATCGAGCGAGGATGTCACGACGGCGTCTGCTGACTACGTCGCTGGTCGCCTGTTCGCCTGGTTCAGGCGTCGTGGAGGAACGCAAGGACGGCAAGAACGCGCCTGTGTCCCGTGTCGTCAGCACCCAGCCCGAGCTTGGCGAAGATCGACGAGATGTGCTTTTCGACCGCTCCGTCACTCACCACCAGGTCTCGAGCAATCGCCGTGTTCGAACGGCCTTGCGCCATGCGTTCCAGTACCTCGAGCTCACGAGGAGTCAGGGTGTCCAGCCGGGAGCGGCGGGGGCTGCGCACCACCAACTGCGCGATCACCTCGGGATCTAACACGGTGCCACCAGCGGCGACCCGTTCGGCCGCAGCGACGAACTCGGCGACGTCGGCGACGCGTTCTTTGAGCAGATAGCCGACACCTTCGGCACCGGTGGTGACGAGTTCGCGTGCATAGCGCTCCTCGACGTACTGCGACAGCATCAGCACCGCCGACCCGGGCCGTGCGGCACGCAACTCGACGGCAGCTCGCAACCCCTCATCGGTCGAGGTCGGTGGCATTCGGACATCGACGATCGTGAGATCAGGCTCGAGCCGCATGACCGTGTCGACCAGATGGTGTGCGTCGCCGAGGGTGGCGACGACCTCGTGGCCGTACTCGGTGAGCAATCGCACCAGACCCTCCCTCAGCAACACCGAGTCCTCGGCGATCACCACCCGCACGGGATCACTGCCTTCACCGTGGTCGGTCCACCCGGCGGACTCGATACTTCCAACCCTGCGTCGAGGGCTCGGAGGCGGTCGTCGAGCCCCTGCAGGCCACCGGTCGGTCCCAGGTGGGCGCCACCCACGCCGTCGTCGACGACGTCCAAGGTCAACGTCGTGCCGTCGTCTTGGATGCTCACGGTCACGAGTGTGGCCTGGCTGTGCTTCATCGCGTTGGTCAATGCCTCGGTGACGGCGAAGTAGGCGGCCGACTCGACCACGGCCGGCAGGCGGCGCTGCAGATCGGATCGCACCTCGACAGCAATCGGGCTGCGAGCCGCCAACGCCGACACTGCGGCGTCCAGCCCACGGTCGGTCAGCACTGCCGGGTGGATGCCGCGCACCAGATCGCGCAGTTCGGCGATCGCCTCCTTCACCCCTTCGTGGGCACGCTCGACCAGTTCCCGCGAACGGTCGTCGCTGCCATCGGCCAACCGTTCCCGGGCGATCCCGAGATCGATCGCAAGTCCCACCAGACGCTGCTGGGTGCCGTCGTGCAGATCGCGCTCGATACGTCGACGTTCGGCCTCAGCCAGATCGACCGATGCCGATCGGCTCGTCTTCAACGCATCCACGCGCCGTTCCAACACGGCGCTGCGATCAGCGCCGAGCAACGAACGCACCAACGCCACCTGACCACGGGCCAACAACCCCACCACTGGAGGCGTGGCCAACAGCACCAGCACGCCGACCACGACGCCACCAGCCAGCACACCAACACGACCCCAGCCCGTGAACTCATACGACCCGACACTGGTGATCGCTCCGTCGGGCACCGCCCAGTCCCACAACGGCACCGTGAACAACCCAAGACCCGTCGACCACATCGTCACGGCGATGGCAAACGTCGACACACCCCACGGCAACATCACCACGCCGTACGCCAAACCCTTCCAACCAACAGTGTCAGCCAACGAGGTGCGCAGCCATGGCAACAGACCAGGCGGCCGCGCGGGTGTCGCAGGCGCAGGAATGTCGACGCCCGACAGACCGAGCACCCGTGCTCGCTCCACCGCGCCGATCAGCCAACCCGACCTGACCGTGACCGCCAACAATGGAAGACCGAGCAACGTGACAGCGAGTCCGACACCCAACGACAGCAGCGTGACCACCCACGTGAACCACACCACGCCGAACACGCCGCTGCTCACCAACAACACCGTCTGGCGCCAGACCGACCCCGCGAACACCTGCCACACAACACGCTTCATGACCCCATCATGTGCCACCCGCTTGGCCGGCACCATCCGGTCGACCCGACTCCTTCAAGTGGGGACAACCCCACCGAGCGCGCCTGCTGCATGGTGCTGTCAGGGCGCGACCAGCTGGCGCTGCGGCCGACGCCGTCGTTGGTGACATGGCCGCTCTCTCTCAGTCCGGCGAGGACGGGGGCGACATCGCCGTCATCCCTGTGCTCACGTCGGGAGAATCGGCACTTTCGGGGTCGACGAGCCTCAATCGAGGCTCAGGCGCCGGGGTTCCGTCGCCGTGGTGGGACCGGTCACACGGCTTTGTGGGCGAGGGGGGACCTAGAGCAACGCCTACGGGGCTTGCGTCCCTGTATTGCGTCACCAGCATCACGGTCCTCGCCACCTGATGTGCGGGCCATGGAGGTGAACATAGCGGGATGGTGAGTTCATCTGCGGTGGCAGTCGACGCAGTGATCCCGACGCCATTGGACACGAACTTGCCGGTGCGTGCCCACGTGGCAGCACCTGTCGCCGCCAGGGCCCGCCAGCGCAGCCGTCTCAGCGACCTTGGTCAGCGGCCCAGCCCTGGCGAGGGTGTGCGTCTCTACGTCTGCCTGCTCCGCCTTGCGATGACATACCCCCTGGGGTTTGAATCCAGATACCCCCTGGGGTATTGTCCTC
>JBIKLX010000249.1:0-3913 GCA_044359565.1 Ilumatobacteraceae bacterium | reverse complement strand
CGCGTCGGCGTCGAGGATGGCCACCTCGTGACCCAGCAGCACCCGATCACCCAACCCGAGGGCGAGGCCGGTGGCGAGCTGGTCGTTGCCCCCGACGATGCGCCAGCCCTCGAACCCATCGCCCGAGCGCAGGTGCAGCGCCGTCATCCATGCCGCCATCAGCACCGACACCTCACCGGGCCCGAGCATGTACTCACCGCGGATGTCGCGTCCGATGACCACGCGGGCGATGAGACCGAGGCCGAGCGACTCGAGCACCGCCGACAGCGGTGTGCGGTCGAGGCGCTCGGCATCGGGCGATGCCGTCGGGTCGTCGAGATCGATCGTGGACGCCAACTCGGCCAGCACGTCGTCCCAACGCGCGAGGTCGGGGGCGAGCGAGTGGTGGAGGGCATAGGGCGCCGTGCGCCCGCCGATGTCGACCATCCGCTCGGCGTCGTCGCGCCCGCTCGGCACCGGGCACAGACCCAGCCCCAACCGCTCCACGAGCGCGAGCACCTCGCTGTGGGCGCTGTCGACGAACTCGGCACCGCGTTCGCACCACTGCCCATCGGTGAAGTGATGGCTCCACACCCGCCCGCCGACACGGTCGCGTGCCTCGAGCACCACGACGTCGCGGCCTGCGGCCACCAGGTCGGAGGCGCACCGCAACCCGGCCAGACCCGCACCCACCACGAGCGTGTCGACGTGTCGACCGCCCATCAGAACAGCGACTCCTGCACCGCAGCACGTTGCGCCGCGGTGAGCGCCCGCGGCACGCCCGGCCAGGGCACGAAGTTGTCCATGAACGCCCACGTGCGCCGGTGGATGGCCGACGGTCCGTATCCCTGCAGCGCGGTCTTGTGTACCGGACACGGATAGCCCTTGTTCGTGTCGAACGACCAGTGCGGGTAGTGCTGCGCGGCGGCGCGCATCAGCCGGTCGCGCGTCACCTTGGCGAGGATGCTGGCCGCCGCCACCGACAGGCAGTGCAGATCGGCCTTCACCCGCATCTCGACGTGCGCCACCTGCGGGGTGACGAAATCCCACGACCCGTCGACCACGGCCGCATCGGGCCGCACACCGAGCGCGGCGATCGCCCGCTGCGTGGCCAGCCGTTGCGCGGCCGCCATGCCCAGGTCGTCGCACTCCTGCTGGGTGGCCTCACCCACGGCCCACGCATCGCACCAGTCCGCAACGCGGTCGAACATCTGCTCGCGCCCCGCTTCGGTGAGCACCTTCGAGTCGCGCACGCCGTTCACGCGCCGGTCGCGCGGCAGCACGGCAGCGCCCACCATCAACGGTCCGGCCCAGGCACCGCGGCCCACCTCGTCGATGCCCACCACCACGTCGTGGCCCTGCGCCCAGAGCTCTTTCTCGATCGACCGGGTGGGCGCCTTGGTGGCCATGGTGGCGACACTCAGCGCAGCAGCAGCGCGGCTGGGCCGGCGGCCACCTCACCCACGCGCCACCACCGCTCGCTCAGCGCGTCGGCCGCAGCAGGGTCGATGGCAGCGAGCAGACCGCCACTGGTCTGCGGGTCCATGCACAACGCCTCGCCTGCCGCAGACGCGGTGCTGTGCACGTGCGGGGCCACATAGTCGCGGTTGCGCGGGTCGCCACCGGTGCGCACACCGCGCTCGGCCGCCTCACGCGCCCCCGGATAGGACACGATGCCATCGGTGTGCACCACCACCTGCACGCCACCGCGCTCGGCCATCTCCCAGCCGTGCCCGGCCAGGCCGTAGCCCGTGACGTCGGTGACGGCGTGCACCGCGCCGCCCAGCGCCTGCAGTTCTTCCGAGGCGGCGCGGTTGACCTGCCGCATACCGGCAATGGCTGCCGCCTTGTCGGCCGCACTGCCACCGGCCAACGCCAGCGCCGTGCCGAGCGGCTTCGACAGCACCAGCACGTCGCCAGGCCGCGCGCCACCCTTGCGGAACACACGATCGGGGTGCACGACGCCCTGCACGGCCAGGCCGAAGATGGGCTCGGGATTGCGGATGGTGTGGCCACCGGCGATGGTGCCGCCGGCCTCGGCCACCACTGCGGCGGCCGCGTCGAAGATGGCCACGATGGCTTCGCGTGGGAAGTGCTCGGGGAATGCGGCGACGTTGACGGCGATGACCACCCGACCGCCCATGGCGAACACGTCGCTGCAGGCGTTGGCCGCCGCGATGGCACCGAAGTCGCTGGGGTGGTCGACCAGCGGCGGGAAGAAGTCGGTGGTGCTGACCAGCGCCACATCGGGTGCCACCTGGTAGATGGCCGCGTCGTCGAACGGGGCGAGGCCTACCAGCAGCGACGGGTCGGCGCCGGCGGGCATGTCGCGCACCAGCGAGGTGAGCAGCGAGGCCCCCCACTTCGCCGCGCAGCCGCCGCACGACGTCCAGTCGGTGAGGCGCAGGTCGGCGAACGGGTCGGCGGACTGATCGGCGGACTGATCGGACGATGTCACCGGGCAAGCATAGGGTTGGCGCCGTGATCGCCCTCGGCCCCTACCGCTTCAGCACCACCGATGCCGCCAAGACCGTGCACCACCTGCCCGACCTGTGGGAGATGCTCACCGAGGGTCGCGACGCCGACGTCATCGCCCACCTCTGGCCGCGCGTCGACGGCCCGGTCGACGAGGTGCTGCCCGGTGTGTGGCAGGCGCTGCAGGCAGCCGGTCCGGCGCTGCGCGCCGCTGGCCAGTTGCCCGCCCACGCCGAGGGTGTGGTGGCCCAGCTGAACGCCGGTTCCGGCGGTGTACCGAAGGCAGCGGTCGACGCCGTCGACGTGGGCTTCGGGGGTGTGGTGGGCGATGTGCAGAAGTCGCGGAAACACCACGGCCGGCCGTGGCAGGCGCTGTGCATCTGGTCGGCCGACGTGATCGACGCGTTCAACGCGCAGGGCCATCACCTGTTCCCCGGTGCGGCGGGCGAGAACATCACGGTGCGCAGTCTGCACTGGCCCGACGTGCGGCCCGGGGTGCGGCTGCAACTGGGCGAGGTGCTGTGCGAGGTGTCGGCCTACGCCTTCCCGTGCAAGCAGAACGCCGCCTGGTTCCGCGACGGCAACTTCATGGCGATGTGGGCGGGCAACGGACCGGTGAGCCGTCTGTACGCCACTGTGCTGCAGCCAGGTCGCATCACCACCGGCGACCCCGCAGTCCTCGAACCCTGACCCTCGTCCCCATCCCCATCCGTTCGTGCGCCTGGGCCCCCTCCACCGGGGTCCACGCTCACGAGGCACAGTGATTCGTGCGCCTGGGCCACGCTCACGGGGGTCCACGCTCACGGATGGGTGGGGTGGAGCGGGGCCGGGAGCGGCGGCAATACTCACGGGGTGAACCCTGTCGACGTCTCCCCAACATTCCGTGCCGTGGCCTTCAGTGGCAGCCTGCGCGCCGGTAGTTCGAACACCGGCCTGGTGCACCTGGCCGCCCGGCTGGCCCCGGCCGAACTGTCCGTCGAGGTGGTCGACTGGGTGGGCGATCTGCCGTACTACAACCCCGATCTCGAAGAGGCGCTGCCCGATGTGGCGGCCCGCTGGCGAGCTGCAGTCGAGGCCGCCGACGCAGTCATCATCGGCATGCCCGAGTACAACTTCGGCCCCTCGGGGTTGGCCAAGAACGCCATCGACTGGCTCACCCGGCCGCTCGGCACGCACGCCCTGCGCGGCAAGGTGGTGGCCATGCTCACCTCGGGCGGCAAGGGTGCGGGCACCATGGTGCAGCCGGCCATCGGCGGCATCATCGGCCTGCTGGGCAACACCGTTGTCGAGGAACCGAAGGTGAACATCGCCGCGGGCAGCACACGTATCGCCGGCGACGGCACCACCGACGACGCCGAGATCATCGACCTCGTCACGCAGAAGCTCGCCAACGTGGTGGCGGCGCTCCAGGCACCCAAGGCCTGTCCCGATGCGCGCCGTGTTCTTCCGCTCGTTCAGC
>JBIKLX010000248.1:0-3920 GCA_044359565.1 Ilumatobacteraceae bacterium | reverse complement strand
GGGCTCGCTGGTCACCTCGGGCGCCACGGTGTCGCGCAACTCGTCGGCGATACCGCGCAGGATCTGTTCGGTGGTGGGTCGGGTGAGCATCAGCCGAGGTTCCCTTCTGCCTGGCGGGCAAGAGCAGCGAGTTGGTCCATCACGGGGCCGAGCGCATCGGCGGTGGGCAGCCACACGCTCTGGCCGAACTGCACCGAGTTCATGTTGAACACCGAGGCCATCAGCCGGTTGGTGCCACGGGCGTAGTCGGCGGCACCCTCGAGCAAGCGGCGCACCGTGCCCACCACGCCGAGGATGAGGAAGTACGCCACGACGGCCGGATTGAGCTGCAGTTCGTTCATGCCGGTGAGTTCGCGGTAGCGGGCGCAGAACGCTTCGCACCCGGCGTCGTCGAGCAGATCGGGCGGGGCGATCTGAGCGACGGCCTTGAAGTAGCCCATGTCTTCGCGCGGATCGCCGATGGAGGCGAGCTCCCAGTCGAGCACCTCGAAATGGCCGTCGGCCGTGAGCATCAGGTTGGCGCTCTGGAAGTCGCCGTGCATCAGCGTCAGCGGCACCGGGGCAGGACGGTGGCTGTCGAGCCAGCCGGCCATGAACCGCATGATCGGCAGGTCTTCGACGTGCGCATCGGCGGTGCGACGCCATTCGCCGATCCGGGTAGTGAGGTACGCATCCCAACTGGTGGGCCGCTCGAGTTGGCGCGGCAGCGCCTCGATCGGGATGGCGTGGAACGATGCCAGCGCCTCGGCCAGACGCCCGGCGAGCCCCTCGAGCGAACCACCGGCGGCCACGTGCGGCAGGAACGATGTCGACTCGCTGAAGTCGATGACGAGCGCCTTGGTGCCGAGCGACTCTCCGGTGGCGTCGAAGTGCCGGACCTGCGGAGTGCGGATGCCGTGCTCGCCGAGCACCCGCAACAGCTCCCACTCCTGCTCGCGGTCGGTGTGGATGAGGATCTTGTCGGCGGGCGGGTCGCCGCGCAGCACCAGCACCTGGCGTCCCCCATCGTGTTCGACGACAGCCTTGGCGAGCAGGCGGCTGTAGCCGCCGGTCATCACCTCGTACGAACTGACGCGCACATTGCGCCAGTCGGGCTGCTGGCGGGCGAGGAACTCGCCGAGCAACTCGGGCATGGTCGATGGATCGAGCATTGGGCACCCCCTGTGTCCGGAGCGACACCGTAGACCCGGTCGGTACCCCGAGGAAAGGGCGACGACTCGCTAGATGGTGGGAACCTCGACGTAGCGCCCGAACACACCGGCCATCGTGCCCATCATCTCGCCGAGTGTGGCGTAGGCCTGGGCCCCCTCGACGAGCGCGGGCATGAGGTTCACCTCGGGGTCGGCGGCCTCGGCGGCCAACCGGGCCAAGGCCGCGTCGACCGCCGCCTGGTTGCGCTCGGCACGCACGGCATCGAGGCGCTTGCGCTGCTTGGCCTCGTCTTCATTGGTGATCTCGAGCAGGTCGAGTTCGGCGTCGTCGTTGCCCTCGGTGAACCCGGTGACACCCACCACCACCCGCTCACCGCTGTTGACCTTGCGCTCGAGGTCGTAGGCCGAGTCGGCGATACGGCCCTGGAACCAGTTCTCCTCGATGCCCCGGATGCACCCTTCGAGCATCGAGCCCGAACCCAGTTCGTCGAGGTACGCGAACAGGTCCTCGGCGCGGCGCTCCATCTCGTCGGTGAGCGATTCGACGAACCACGACCCGCCCAGCGGGTCGGCCACGTGGGCCACGTTCGTCTCGTAGGCGATGACCTGCTGGGTGCGCAGCGCGATGCGCGCCGCCTTCTCGGTGGGCAGCGCCAGCGCCTCGTCCATCGAGTTGGTGTGCAAGCTCTGGGTACCGCCCAGCACACCGGCGAGCGCCTCGATGGCGGTGCGCACGATGTTCACCTCGGGCTGCTGCGCGGTGAGCGACACCCCGGCCGTCTGGGTGTGGAAGCGCAACTGCATCGAACGGTCGAGCTGCGCGCCGTAGCGCTCCTTCATCCAGCGCGCCCAGATGCGCCGGGCGGCGCGGTACTTGGCGATCTCCTCGAAGAAGTCGATGTGGGCGTTGAAGAAGAACGACAGTCGCGGCGCGAACGAATCGATCGGCAGGCCTGCGGCGAGCGCCAACTCGACGTAGGCGAAGCCGTTGGCGAGCGTGAACGCCAGTTCCTCGGCGGCCGTGCTGCCGGCCTCGCGGATGTGGTAGCCGCTGATGCTGACGCTGTGCCAGCGCGGCATCTCGGCGGCGGTGAACGCGATGGAGTCGCGCACCAGACGCATGCTCTGGCGTGGCGGGAAGACGAACTCCTTCTGCGCCTGGTACTCCTTCAAGATGTCGTTCTGCAGCGTGCCGCCCAGTCGGCTGCGGTGCACCCCGGCCTGCTCGGCCTGGGCGATGAACATCGCGAAGATGGGCGCAGCGGGTGAGTTGATGGTCATCGACGTGGTGATGGCGCCGAGATCGATGCCGCGGTACAGGTCTTCCATGTCGGCCAGGGTGTCGATGGCCACACCGCACCGGCCGACCTCGCCGAGCGACATCGGATCGTCGCTGTCGAGGCCCAGCAACGTGGGCATGTCGAATGCCGTCGACAACCCGTCGCCCCCGGCGCGGATGATCTCCTTGAACCGCCAGTTGGTGTCGTCGGCCGTGCCGAACCCGGCGAACATCCGCATCGTCCACAGTTTCGAGCGGTACATCGACGCATACGGGCCACGGGTGTAGGGGTACGCGCCGGGGTAATCGCCCGACCCGTCGGCCGGGCCGTACACCGGCTCGAGCGGGATACCCGACATCGTGGAGTAGTCGGCATCGCGGGTGCGGGAGGCGTCGAACGCCTGCTGCCACTGGTCGCGCGGTGTGGTCATCGGAGCACCTCTGATCGAGATCGTGATGGGGGTGGTGCGTACTCTACGACCCATGGCCATTCCGTTCGATCTGGAGCAGACCGATCACCTGCTCACCACCACCCGCGCCGTGCGCAAGCGGCTCGATCTCACCCGTGCGGTGCCGCACGACCTGATCGTCGACTGCGTCCGCATCGCTGCCCAGGCGCCGGCCGGCGGCAACGTGCAGATGTGGCGCTGGCTCATCGTCGACGACCCCGCACTGAAGGCCGGCATCGCCGACCTCTACCGCCGCGCCTACGCGCCCTACATCGAGAGCCAGCGCAGCGCCGTGGCCACCGTCGGCCGCACCGATGCCAACGGCATCATGGAATCGAGCGACCACCTCGCCAACATCCTCCACGAGGTGCCGGCGATGGTGATCCCCTGCTACATCGGCCGTCCCGACGCCGGCATGGCGCAGGGTCAGCTTGCCGGCATGTACGGCAGCGTGCTGCCCGCGGTGTGGAGCTTCATGCTCGCGGCCCGCAGCCGCGGGCTCGGCACGGCATGGACCACGCTGCACCTGGCCTACGAGAAGGAGGCCGCGCAGTTGCTCGGCATCCCCGATCACGTGAGCCAGGTGGCCATGACGCCGGTGGCCTACTACACGGGCGACGACTTCAAGCCCGGCACCCGCCTGCCCGCCGAGAAGATCACCTACCTGAACGGCTGGAAACAATCGCTGTGACGCCACCCGAGCACGACGACGCCGCCGTGCGCAGCGGCATCGTCGCCGGCGTCGTCTGTTTCACCCTGTGGGGTCTGCTCACCGTCTACTGGAAGCAGATCACCCGCTTCGACCCGTTCGAACTGGTGGGCTGGCGCATCGTCAGTTCGGCCACCATCATGGCCGTCGTCCTCACCGTCACCCGACGGTGGCCGCGGCTGAAGCCGGTGCTGCGCGACCGGCGGCTGCTCGGCCGGGTGGTGCTGGCGGCGCTGCTGCTGGCCACCAACTGGACCACCTACGTGTGGGCCGTGGTGCACGGGCACGTCATCGACACCGCGCTCGGCTACTTCCTCGGCCCCCTCGGCACC
>JBIKLX010000265.1:0-3550 GCA_044359565.1 Ilumatobacteraceae bacterium | reverse complement strand
GATGGTGGTCTCGTCCTTGGTGATGAGCACGCGCTTGGCGGTGCCCAGCAGGTCGAGCGTGGCGGTGTCGAGCTTCAGGCCGACCTCTTCGCTGATGACCGTGCCACCGGTGAGGATGGCCATGTCCTGCAGCATCGCCTTGCGGCGCTCGCCGAAGCCGGGGGCCTTCACGGCGGCGCTCTTGAAGGTGCCGCGGATCTTGTTCACCACGAGGGTGGCCAGGGCCTCGCCGTCGACGTCTTCGGCGATGATGACGAGCGGGCGACCGCTCTGCATGACCTTCTCGAGCACCGGCAGCATGTCGCGCACCGACGAGATCTTCGACGACACGAACAGGATGTAGGCGTTGTCGAGGCTGGCTTCCATGCGCTCGGGGTCGGTGACGAAGTAGGGCGAGATGTAGCCCTTGTCGAAGCGCATGCCCTCGACGAGGTCCATCTCCATGCCGAAGGTCTGGCTCTCCTCGACGGTGATGACGCCGTCCTTGCCCACCTTGTCGATGGCCTCGCTGATCATCTGGCCGATCTCGGTGTCGGCGGCCGAGATGCTGGCCACCTGGGCGATCTGGTCCTTCGAGTCGACTTCCTTGGCGAGCGCCTTGATGCTGTCGACGGCGGCGGCCACGGCGGCCTCGATGCCCTTCTTCAGGCTCATCGGGTTGGCGCCGGCGGCCACGTTGCGCAGGCCTTCACGGACCATCGACCACGCCAGCACGGTGGCGGTGGTGGTGCCGTCGCCGGCCACGTCGTCGGTCTTCTTGGCGACTTCTTTCACCAGCTCGGCGCCGATGCGCTCGAACGGATCCTCGAGGTCGATCTCCTTGGCGATGGAGACGCCGTCGTTGGTGATGGTGGGGGCGCCCCACTTCTTGTCGAGCACGACGTTGCGGCCCTTGGGCCCGAGCGTGACGCGCACGGCATCGGCGAGCTTGTTCATGCCTGCTTCGAGCGAGCGACGAGCCTGCTCGTCGAATGCGATGGTCTTCGACATTGGTTCCTCCGCGTTGAGGGTGAGGGGACTGACTGGACGGTGATTCGCACTCTCGGTGCGAGACTGCTAGCACTCTAGGACTGCGACTGCTAACGAGCAACCTCGAGCACCACGGTGGTGAGGGTCTCGGTGGCGGTGAACTCGTCGCGAAAGCGGGTGAGCAGTGCGTTCAGTCCGGGAGTGCCGGCACACGCCGCGTGCACCTGGAAGTCGGTGCGCCCGGTCACGTGCGCCATCCAGGTCACCTCGGGGCACGACAGGGCACCCTCGCGGAAGCGATCACCGTCGGCCACGCGCACGTCGATCACCGCTTCGAGTGTGCGGCCGAGTCGGGCCTGGTCGATGTCGACCGTGAAGCGGCGGATCACGCCGGTGCGGACGAGGCGGCGCACCCGATCGGCGGCGGCGTTGGGCGACAGGTGCACCCGAGCCCCGAGTTCGGTCCAGCCGATTCGGGCTTCGTCGGCAAGAATGGCGAGGATGTCTCGGTCGATCTGATCGAGGGGTTCGGAATCCGCAGTCATGAGCCTCATTCTGCCCGAAGTTCCGCTGCCAACGCAGCGCGGTCGTGGCGACACTGTGGGTATGACGCACGCTCAGTTCATCGCCCAGCTCACCCAGCAGGTCCATGCCGGGGGCGCGGTCGCTGCCCTCGATCATCTGCGCGCCACCCGCCCGGCGTTCACCTCCGTCGGCTATCACGACACGGCGGCTGTGTTCGCGGTGTGGGCCGTCGACCGCCTCGTGGCCGCCGGCCTCAGCGAATTCCAGGTGATGTGGCACCCGCTCACCGACGCCCGCTCGATCCGCTCGTGGTGGGATGACGCCACGCTCGCCTCGGCCGCCGCCCGCGACGGCTTCGTGCCCAGCACCCTCGCCCGCCCCGGCGAGGCATGCCCCACCGAACCAGTCCCCTCCCCCCTCCTCGCCGCCTGACGGGCCGCCTGACCGGCCGCCACCCCGGGGCGCGATGAGCAGGTTGCGCACGGGCTGCGCATGTTGCTCATCGCGGTGCGGGGCTGCCGGGGTGCGATGAGCGAGTTGCGCACGGACTGCGCATGTTGCTCATCGCGGCGGGTTTTGTCGCGGCGGCGGTCGGGGCCGACACAGGTCACGTCCGCGACGGTCGACGCAGCAGCACAGGCCTCCTAGCCTGCGCTCATGCAGGTAGCAGTCGTCGGTGGGGGAGTATCCGGGTTGAGTTCGGCACTGGCGTTGGCGCGCCGGGGTCACGACGTGACCGTCATCGAGCGCGACGACACGCCGATGCCGGCCACGGCCGACGAGGCGTTCGAGTGGGACCGCCGCGGTGCGCCCCAGGTGCGCCACAGCCACGCCTTCCTCGCCCGGCTGCGCAATCTGCTGCACGACCGGTACCCCGATGTGTACGCCTCGCTGCTGGCGGAAGGCGCCACCGAGATGCGCTTCGGCGACGACCTGCCGCCCACCATCGTCGACTTCGAGCCCCAGCCGGGCGACACCGACCTGGTGATGCTGGCCTGCCGCCGCACCACGTTCGAGTGGGTGCTGCGCCGCGCCGCGCTCGACGAGGGCCGGGTGACGTTCCGCACCGGTAACGGTGTGGCCGGGCTCATCGCCGAGCCGCGTTACGGCGTCCCCCATGTCACCGGTGTGCGCCTCGACGATGGCACCGAGGTGAGCGCCGACCTGGTGGTGGCCGCGGCCGGCCGCCGCAGCACCGTGCCCGACTGGCTGGCCGAGGTGGGTTCCGCTCCGGTGCCCGAACAGGTCGACGACACGGGCATCGTCTACTTCAGCCGCTTCTACCGCCTGCGCGACGGCGAGGAGTACCCGCCCCGCAGCGGCCCCATCGGTGGCGACCTCGGCTACGTGAAGTACGGCGTGTTCGTGGGCGACAACCGCACGTTCTCGATCACGCTCGCCACACCGGTCGACGACGACGAGCTGCGCCGCACGCTCACCGACCCCGAGGTGTTCGAGGCCGCAGGCCGCCAGCTGGTGGCCACAGCGCCGTACCTCGACGGCCGGGCCGAGGCCATCACCCCGCAGGTGCACGTGATGGCCGGCCTCTTGAACCGCTGGCGCGACTACGTGGTCGACGGCGAGCCGGTGGCCACCGGCATCGTGCCGGTGGGCGACGCCGTGCTGTGCACGAACCCGCTCTACGGCCGTGGTTGCAGCACCGCGTTCTGGGGCGCCCACCTGCTGGCCCAGGCGGTCGAGGCGTGCGGCGACGACGTGCGCGACATCGCGCTCGCTTACGACGCATCGCTGCGGGCCGAGATCCACCCGTGGTACCGCAGCGGCGTCGAGCAGGACGCCGAGGCCCGTCGCGTCGCTGCAGCGCTGCTGCGGGGCGAGAACCCCGATGCCGACACCGACGACCCGCGTACGTTCATGCGCGCCGTGTTCCGCGACGGATTGCTGCCCGCGATGCGCACCGATGCGGTGGTGATGCGGGCGTTCTTCCGCAGCTTCAACCTCCTCACCAGCCCCGACTCGTTGGCCAAGGACCCCGAGGTGGGTGCCCGCGTGTTCGCTGTGTGGCAAGACCGCGAGAACCGGCCGCCGGCTGAAC
>JBIKLX010000072.1:0-14379 GCA_044359565.1 Ilumatobacteraceae bacterium | reverse complement strand
GAACTCGATCGAGTCGAGGAAGGGCAACTGGTTGCCGGCGGCGTCTTTCTGCCAGTAGCTGGGGTTGCGCTTGACGATCAACTTGTCCTGCGGGGCGTAGCTGTCGACCATGAACGGGCCGGTACCCACAGCCATGGTCTGGTCGGCGGTGCCGGCCTTCACGGCGTCGAGCCACGTGGGCGAGGCGATGAGGCCGAGCTGGCCCGACAGCGAGGCGGGCAGGTTCGGCCACGGCAGCGGCTGGCTGAGATCGCCACCCTTACCGGTCTTGATGGTGAACGACAGATCGCCGGTGGCCTCGATGGCGAGGCTGCCGTCGGTGTTCTTGCCGTAGTCCTTGATCGCGTTCGAGACGAGCAGGCCGGTGCCGGTCTCCTGCAGGTTGCGCACGGCAGCAGCCGCATCGAGCGGCGTGCCGTCGTGGAACGTGATGCCCGAGCGCAGCGTGAAGGTCCACACCGTGAAGTCGTCGTTGTGCTCGATCGTCTCGACCAGGTAGCCGACGGTCTCGAGGTCGGCGTTGGTGGCGGTGAGGGGCTCGAAGAACGTGCGGGCGCGCTGCTGGCAGTACGAGTCGCACTGCATGGCGGCGGGCAGCCAGGCGTTGGCCACCTCGGCCTCACCGCTGACCACGAGGGTGCCGCCGTACACGGGGTCCTTCGCCGGTGCGGTGGTCTCGGGCGCTGCGGTGGTCTCGACGGCAGCCGTGGTCTCGACGGCGCCCCCTTCGGTGGTGTCGGGCGCAGCGGTCTCGACGGGCGTGGTGTCGCCACCTCCCGAACTGCTGTCGTCCTTCTTGGAGCAAGCTCCAGCGATGAGCCCGAGGCCCACCACTGCGGCTGCTACGAACCGTCCGGCGCGGCGCCGACGGTCTCGAATGGATGAAGTCACCCGTTTCCCCCTTGGTCGATGTGTTCACGAAGCCAGCGGCAACGAGGTGTGACCCCCATCACACGCCGGTGGATGCACCTTAGCCAACTCTGCGCAGGAGTCAAATGACCGCACCCGATACGGTGCGCGTTCGTGGATGCTCTGCGCCCCGACCATCTCGAACGGCCTCGTACCGACCGACTGTCGCCCGCGCACCCCCGCTTTGCCGATGTGATGGCTCGCCACGACCTTGCCGTGGCCTCCGGTTCGCCGACGTACCGCGACCCGGCCAGCGGGTATTCGGTGTTCACCGCAGCGTTTCTCGCCGGTCGCGGCTACTGCTGTTCGAGTGGGTGCCGACACTGCCCGTTCACCGGGTCGTGACCGACGGTCGGGCGCACGCACTACGGTCGCGACGCATATGGCGACACAACCGACGGCGAAACAGCACCAGGCTCGATGGGCCGCCACCATCGAGGCCATGCGGGTGCGCCCAGGCGAGAAAGTGGTCTTGTCGAAACGCGCGACGAAGGACCGCTTCGACCTGTCGAAGAGCGAGGCCTTCGACGAACTCGACGCCACCAAGGCGCGCATCGATCTGTTGCAACAGCGCCTCTACGCCGAGGGCAAGCGAAGCGTGCTGTTGGTGCTGCAGGCGATGGACGCGGCGGGCAAGGACGGCACCATCCGGGCGGTGCTGTCGGGCCTGAACCCAGCGGGCATCACGGTGAGCAGCTTCAAGGTGCCGGCAGGTGCCGAGAAGGAGCACGACTACCTCTGGCGGGTGCACCAGGTGGTGCCCGCCAAGGGCCACATCGGGGTGTTCAACCGCAGCCACTACGAAGACGTGCTGGTGGTGCGGGTGAAGCAGTTCGTGCCGCAGGCGGTGTGGAAGAAGCGTTACGGCCACATCCGTGCGTTCGAGCAGCTGCTCGTCGACGAGGGCACCGAGGTGGTGAAGGTGTTCCTGCACGTGTCGAAGGCCGAGCAGGCGGCCCGTTTCCAAGAGCGACTCGACGATCCGGAGAAGCGATGGAAGTTCCGGGCGGGCGACCTCGACGACCGGGCGCTGTGGCCGGCGTACCAGAAGGCGTACGAGGTGGCGCTGTCCGAGACCTCCACCGCCGATGCGCCCTGGTACGTCGTGCCGGCCGACAGCAACTCGGGACGCAACCTGGCAGTGGCGAAGATCCTGCTGGGCGCGCTCGAGCGCATCGACCCGCAGATCCCGCCCGCCGAACCGGGCCTCGACGCGATTCGTATCGTGTGAGTTTGGTCGCGTCGGCGGATCGGAGCCGCTCGTCGGCACGGGGTGGGTGCCGTCGAGTGCGATCGTCTAGGTTGGCCGCACGGGGCATCGACCGGGTGCCGTGACTGCAGAAAGCGAGCGATCGTGTCGAGCGAACGAGAGATCATGTCGTGGGAGATCTTCGGTGTTGCCTCCCGTGATCTCGCCCAGATGGTGGCCGACGACTACGAGCCCGACATGATCCTGTCGATCGCTCGTGGGGGTCTGCTCATCGGCGGTGCGCTCGGCTATGCGCTCAGCGTGAAGAACGTCTACACGATGAACGTCGAGTTCTACACGGGGGTCGACGAGCGCCTCGAGGTGCCGCGCATCCTGCCGCCGGCTCCCGACTTCGTCGACGTCAGCGATGCCCGCATCCTCATCGCCGACGACGTGGCCGACACCGGTCACACGCTGCGCAGTGTGCAGCAGTTCTGCGAGGGCAAGGTTGCCGAGGTGCGCACCGCGGTGCTGTACGAGAAGAGCCATTCGGTGGTGCAGTGCGACTACGTGTGGAAGCGCACCGACCAGTGGATCAACTTCCCGTGGAGCGACAAGGACCCGGTCGCCAAGCGCGACTGGACCGTGCGCGACGCCTGATGTGCAGCGGTGTTGCGATCAGACCGATCGCAACACGGTGAGCGCGGCGTTGCGGCCGCTCGCACCCCACACGCCGGCGCCCGGGAACGTGGCAGCACCGGTGAGGTAGAGGCCCTTCACCGGGGTCTCGTAGCGAGTGAGTTCGGGGCTCTTGTTGCGCAGCGCGGCCAGCGGCCCACCGGCGAAGCTGGTGGCGTGTCCGGCGGGCAGGTGGAACTCGCTCTCGTAGCGGTCGGGGGTCATGGCCCGCCATTCGCCCAGGCCGTCGAGGAAACCCGGCTCAGCCAACGTGGCGAGCTGCTCGAGCCAGCGGCGCGGTTCGGTGCTACCCGCCCAACCGCCGCGCAGCGAGTAGGGGGTGTACAGCGTTTCGAGGCTGAACACGTGCTTGCCCGCAGGGGCCATGGTGGGGTCGACCACCGATGGCACGTTCATGAACATGCCGGGCCGCTCGAGCACCTCGCCGCTGGCCATCAGGCGGTAGCCGCGGTCGATGTCGGCGAGCGAGGGGGCGATGATGGCGGTGCCGCGCAGCGCGTCGTCGGGGTCGATGCGGTCGCCGAAGGCGGGCAGGCGGGGGAGCGTGTCGATGATGGCGTCGATCTTCGATTCGTAGCCCTCGTCGTGAGGTGTGTTGCGCCAGCGCTCGACCAAGGGCTTCGCCGCGGCGGGCGGGTTGCGCAGCCAGGCGAGGAACGTGTCGTGCGGGTTGCACGCCGACACGACGATCCGCGCGGTCACCTCGGTGCCGTCGTCGAGGTGCACGCCGCGCACCGACACGCCCTCGCAGGTGATCGCCGTGACTTTGGTGTTCAGGCGCACCGTGCCGCCGGCGGCCTCGAAGGCCAGACGGAGCGTTTCGGGCACCTGGCCGCTACCGCCGACAGGACGGCCGAGGGTGCCCACGTGGCGCAGCGCGTAGGTGAGCGCGCCCAGGCCCGTGCCGGGCATCTCGGGCGAAATGCCCCACACCATCGGGCCCGTCACCATGGCCGGGCCGCGCAGCGCGTCGGCGGTGAAGAACTCGCGCATGATGTCGGCGGCGCTGCGCCGGCTCCAGCGCAGTAGCGTGCTGACGCCCTTGCCCCCTCGGGCCAAGACCGTGCGGGTGAGGCCGCCGAACGAGGGCGGCTCGCTGGCTGCCTCGAACACCAGCCGCACTGCCGGGGCGGCAGCCTTCAGGTAGCGGCGATACCCGTCGACCTCACCGGGGTAGGTGTGGGCGAGCGAGTCGAGGGTGCGGTCGAGGTCTTTGTACAGCGCCCAGGCCGGGCCGCCGTCCCAGGCCATGTTCATCTGGGCCGGCTCGACGTCGAGGTAGCGCAGGCCGTGCTCGGCAAGGCCCAGTTCTTCGATGACCGGGGTGGTGCGGAACGTGATGTGGTCGCAGTTGCAGATGTTCACCGTGCCGCCACCGAACGGCTCGCTGGCGGCGGTTCCGCCCACCGAGCCGCGGGCTTCGACCAGCAGGGTGCGCAGGCCTGCACGGGCGAGGTACGCAGCGCAGACCAGGCCGTTGTGGCCTGCCCCCACCACGACGGCGTCGACATCGTTGCGATCCATCCGTAGCAGTCTGGCCGATGTGGGGAGGTACCGCTAACCTCGGCTCGTGACTCCACGTGTGCGCCGTTTCGTCGACCTCCGCGGCCCCGAGGTGATCGAGAAGATCTCCCCGCGCAGCATCTTCATCCAACCGCTCGGTGCGATCGAGCAGCATGGTCCGCACCTGCCGCTGTCGACCGACTCGGTGGTGGCTACGGCCGTTGCCGAAGCCACGGTCGACCAGTACGGCGACGAGGTCGATGCATGGCTGCTACCCACGCTCGAGTACACCAAGTCGAACGAGCACGCCTGGTCGCCGGGCACGATCTGGTTGTCGTTCACCACGCTGATGGCCGTGCTCGACGACATCGCCCGCTGTGTGGCCACTACACCGGCCAAGCGCCTGGTGTTCCTGAACGGCCATGGTGGCAACAGCGCGTTGGCCAACGTCGCCAACCGCGAGATCCGGCTGAAGCACGGGCTGATGACGTTCCTTGCGCATCCCGGCGTACCGCCCGACCAGGGCGGCGTGTCACCTGCCTCGGAACTCGGGATGGGTGTGCACGGTGGCACCGACGAGACGTCGATCATGCTGCACCTCGCGCCTGAGTTGGTGCGCATGGAACTGGCCGAGCGGCGCGTGCCCGAGAAGATCGCGCTGAACCAGTACGTGCGCTTCGGCGGCCGGGTGAGCTTCGGGTGGCTGTCGAACGACTTCTTCCCCGACGGCTACATCGGCGACCCCACCGCGGCCACGGCCGAATTGGGGACCACCTTGTTCCAGGGTGCGGTGCGCGGCTTCGGCGAGGCGCTGCGCGAGATCGCGGCCTTCGACTTCGGGCGATGAGCGTGGATCTCGCCGGTTTGCGTGTCGACGGGTCCCGCTTGGCGTCGCGCCTCGATGCGCTGGGCGCCATCGGCGCGTCGTACGGGCCGAACGGCGAGTGGGGATGTGCTCGCCTGGCGCTCACCGATGCCGACCGCGACGGCCGCGACCTGGTGGTGGCGTGGATGCACGACCTCGGCCTTGCGGTGTCGGTCGACGCCATCGGCAACGTGGTGGGGGTGCGCGCTGGGAGCGACGCATCGGCCGCGCCAGTGATGACCGGCTCGCACATCGACACGGTGCGCACGGGCGGCCGCTTCGACGGCAACCTCGGTGTGCTCGCCGGCCTCGAGGTGATCGAGACGCTGGCCACCCACGGCATCGTCACCGAACGCCCGGTCGCTGTTGCGTTCTTCACCGACGAAGAAGGTGCTCGCTTCCAACCCGACATGCTGGGCAGTCTCGTCTACGTGGGTGGCATGTCGGTGGAGGAGGCGCTCGACGTGCGCGCCGCCGACGACGGTGCCCGCCTGGGCGACGAGTTGGAGCGCATCGGCTACGCCGGGCCGGTGCCCTGCCCTACTGCAGCGGCACCGCACGCGTTCGTGGAACTGCACATCGAGCAGGGTCCGGTGCTGGAAGACGAGGGCGTCACCATCGGGGTGGTCACGGGCGTGCAGGGCATCTCGTGGACCGAGCTCACCATCACCGGTCAGTCGGCGCATGCCGGCACCACGCCGATGCGGCTGCGACGCGACCCGGGCTATGTGGCCGCCGAGATCAACGCCGGTGTGCGGCGTATCGCCCGCGAGATGGGCGGTACGCAGGTGGCGACGGTGGGCCGCTGCGAGTTCACGCCCAATTTGGTGAACGTGGTGCCGTCGACGGTGACGATGACGGTCGACCTGCGCAACACCGACGAGGCGCTGCTGCAGGTGGCCGAACAGCGATTCACCGAGCTGTGCGAGCAGTTGGTTGTTGCCGAGCGGGTCGCGATCACGCGGCGTCAACTGGCGCGGTTCGAGCCGGTTGACTTCGACCCGGCGATGATCGACCTGGTCGAGCAGCACGCTCGAGTGCTCGGTCACTCCACGATGCGCATGCCGTCGGGCGCGGGTCACGATGCGCAGATGCTGGCCCGCGTGTGCCCGACTTCGATGATCTTCGTACCGAGTGTGAACGGACTCTCGCACAACCTGGCTGAGCTCACAGACGCGGCGGATCTGCAGGCGGGTGCCGATGTGCTGCTGCAGATGATCGTCGAGTTGGCGGGCGTTGCGTCGTGAGCGTCCACTTCGACCTCGTCACCATCGACAGTCCCCACACCGAGCGGCTCGCGGCGTTCTGGTCGGCCGTGCTGGGCCTCACCGAGACCGAGCGCGAAGACGGCGACCGGTGGATCGTGCTGTCGTCGAGCGACGGTGTGCGCCGCATCGGCCTCCAGCGGGGCGAGCACCGCACCGGCACGGTGCACCTCGACCTCGCGTGCCAGCCCGACGAGTTCGCCGCCGAGCGCGAGCGCATCCTGGCGCTCGGTGCCACCGAGACGCGGCCGCCGCGCGTGGAGCACTACGGGTCGATCGCCAACTTCGTCGACCTCGACGGCAACCTGTTCGACCTCTGCGCCTACACGGCCTGATTCCGTACACGACAGAGGGCCGGTCGGAGCCGACCCGAGACGCGACAAGGGGGCCGGCCGAAGCCGACCCCCTTGCCATGTTCAGTTCACGCTGGTGACGAAGCGGGTCAGCGACCCGGGGCGCCTGCGCAGTACTTGTTGGTGTAGACGCTGGTGACGTCGTCGGTGATCTCGACACCCTGGGCGTCGAAGATCTCCTTCAGCTGACCGTAGAGCGTGGCGGCACGCTCGGGGTCGATGCTGCAGTAGGTGCCGTCGGCGCTGTTACCGGCCATCGTCTTTTCTTCGATCAGCGCGATGCCGGCCGCGTTCAGGCCCTCGCTCAGGGTCCAGAAACCATCGTGGGCCTCGTTGATCTTGATCATCGCGTCGGTGATCGGCTTCGGGTCGTTGAGGAAGTCGACCCAGGCCTGCTGCATCTTGGGAACGAGCAGGGTGAGGCAGGCGTCGAGCTCGGTGGCCTTGTCCTGCATCATCGTGATGACGGCCGGGTAGTTGTCGAAGCCCATGTCGGCCACGGTGTAGAAGCTGACGTCGGCAGGCTTGCCGTCTTTCCAGGCGATGTCGTTCTCGTACTTGTAGACCTCGTTGGTGGCGAAGCCCTGCTGGAAGAGCGAACCACCCTCGGCAACCCACTTGGCGTCGGAGCCGTCGTAGCTGGGGTTGCTCTGGTCGGCAGTCATGTAGCCCTTGCCGATCATGTAGTCGATGTAGCCGGTGCCCGGGAAGTGCAGCACCGAGGCGCCGGTGGCCAAGATGTCTTCCGGCTTCTGGATGTCGTACTGGGTCGGATCCCACATCACCATCTGCGGGTCCTTGTCGAGGGTCTTGGCGATGACCACCATCGGCACGGCCTTCGAGTCCTTGATCACGTCGCCGAGGGTGATGTACGCCATATCGGCTTCACCGTCGAGCAGGACCGAGGCGTTGGCCTTGTCGAACTTGATCGTGTTGATGGTCAGTTCCTTCAGGCCGCCCACCGCGTACTGCGACTGGACCGGGCCCGAGTACGACACCGTTGCCTTGTCGGCGGTGCCGTTGGGACCGATGAGCTGATAGGTGCCGCCGTGCTCGAGCTCGGGGAACCAGTCGGTCTGGATGGTGAGCTTCTCGGGGCAGACGTTCGCTGCGGCGGCCGTGGTCTCGGCTGCTGCGGTGGTCTCGGCTGCTGCAGTGGTGCTGGCGGCCTCGTCGTCGTCGCCACAGGCGACTGCGATGAGCCCGAAGGTGAGCAGCGAGAGCGCCGCTACCGTCTTCTGTGCCTTCATGTGTGTAACTCCCCCTTGATGGTGTGGTGGTGGTGGACCGAGGTCAGGTTCTCTTCTTGGCTGACTCGTGCCAGTTTCGGATCGCACGGTTGGTGACCCAACCGACGATCAGGAACATGACCACGCCGAACAGCGTGGCCATGATGGTGCCGGCGAACATCTCCGGCCGCTCCGACGCCTTTTGTTGGCGCGTGCGGATGTAGTAGCCGATTCCCTTGTCGCCCTTGACGAAGAAGAAGTCGGCAACGATCGAGCCGATGACCGCGCCACCGGCGGCGATGCGCACACCGGTCATCAGCGCGGGCAGGGCACTCGGCAACTCGAGTTTGCGCAGCCGTTCGATACGGCTGACCTTGTTGAGGGTGAACAGATCGTGGTGCAGCGGATCGGTCGACTGCAGACCGAACAGGGTGTTGGTGATGATGGGGAAGATGGCGATGAGCACGGTGACCACCAGGCGCACGCCACGCTCTTCGCCGAACAACTGCGTGAGCAGGGGAGTGATGGCCAAGATCGGCACCGTCTGCAGCACCACGGCGTAGGGGAAGAACGCCCGCTCGAGGTTCTTCGACAGGTTCATCACGACGGCGAAGAACACGCCGAACACGATGGAGATGGCGAGGCCCATGAGCGTGATCTGCAGGGTGGGCCACATGTAGCCGAGGATGGGGCGGAAGCCGTTCTTGTCGTCCCACCACGGCATGAAGCCTTCGGTGATGACGATGTGCGGGTACGGCAGCGCGTTGCGGCGCTGGGCGGGGTTGTCGAACTTCAGCCAGCTGTAGAGATACCAGACGCCGATGAAGGCGACGAACGTGATGAGCGGCGGAATGGCGTTCTTCCAGAACTCGTACTTCGGCTCGTTGCTGGCGGGCGGGGCGCCGGGGTCGACGTCGAGCGCCTGGACCGTGTTGCCCAGGGCGGCGCCCGCTTCGCGCATGTCGTCGAGCGCAGTCATGCGTGCGCGTCCTTGAGGTCGTTGCTGATGCGGCCGCACAGTTCGGCGAAGGCGGGCTCGTAACGCAGGTCGTGCTGGCGGGGGAAGTCGAACGGCACCTGGTAGTCGCCGATGATGCGACCGGGCCGGGCCGACATGACGATGACCCGGGTGGAAAGGAACACGGCCTCTTGGATGCTGTGGGTGATGAACAGCCCGGCGAACTGTTCGTGCTGGAACAGGCGCAGCAGTTCGTCGTTCAGGCGCTCGCGGGTGATCTCGTCGAGCGCACCGAACGGTTCGTCGAACAGGAACACCTTCGGCTGCAGCACCAGCGAACGGGCCAGCGAGCAGCGCATCTTCATACCGCCCGACAGTTGCTTGGGGTACTTGGCCTCGTGGCCGACGAGGTTGACCAACTCGATCGCTGCCTTGGTCTTGGCGAGGCGAGTGGCCTTGTCCATACCCTGCAGTTCGGCGTTCAGTTCGATGTTGCGCTGCACGGTGCGCCAGGGCAACAGCGTGGCGTCCTGGAACACATAGCCGATGCTCGACCGGTCGACCTCACAGGTGCCGCCGGTGTGCTGCTGGAGGCTCGAGGCAATGCGCAGCAGGGTGCTCTTCCCGCAGCCGGACGGGCCGACGACGGTGACGAACTCGCCGGGACGCACATCGAAACTGACGTTGTCGACAGCGTGTGTCCCGTCGGGGAACACCATCGACAGGTTCTTGAACCTCAGGGCAGGTGCACCGGTGCCCGTTGGAGCACCCTGCGCGGGCTGGGCAACGTCTGTAGATGTCATCACTCCCCCTGACCATAGAGGTTCTGCCGGGGCGCAGCGTTGCCTCTGTGTAACGTGGATGTTACGTCTCCGTCAGGGTGCGGGCTTGCATCCTGACGCTGCACCGTGCGCCCGGGTGGGCCGAACGCGATGGCTTCGCGAACCGTAGCCGCGCGCACGTGCACCAGGTCGTCGGTGGGCGCCAGGCCCATCACCGCACGGGCGTCGGTCGACACGCTGGCAAGGGCCTCGCCGGGCAGCAGGTGAGCGGCCATCATCATCAGCGAAGCAGTCTCGAGCGGGTCGCCGCGACCCACCGGGTTGAACGGGTCCTGCAGGTTGTCGGCTCCCGCGGCCACCACCACGCCGGCCTCGCGCAGCGCCTTCACGGCGGTGAGCCCTCGGGGCATGGCTGCCTGGTGGTCGCGTCCCTGCAGGTACAGGTTGGTGTGCGGCAGCACCACCACGCCGATGCCGGCCTCGGCAACCCGTTCGGCCACGGCCCGCTGCACATCGACGGGTTGCATGCCCAGCGAGCAGCAGTGGCTGGCAGTCACGCGGTGCGGGAAGCCGGTGGCAACGACGCGGCAGGCCAGATCGTCGAGAGCGAGCATCGTCGGGTCGAGGGTCTCGTCGGTGTGCAGGTCGACCGGCAGGCCGGCTTCGGCAGCGATGGTGAGGAAATTGTCGTTTGCCTCGTGCGCGTCGTCTTCCAGATGCGGACAACCGCCCACCAGGTCGACGCCCATGGCGATGGCCTCGCGCAACAGCGCACGGTGGTCGGCGCCGCGGACACCGGTGGAGGGCCAGCCGCAGAGCACCGCCACCTGGATGTCGACCTCGCCGCGCAGTCGTTCGCGCACGGTGATGAGCGCCTCGACCGACTTCAGGCCGTTCTCCATCGTCATGTCGGCGTGGGTGCGAATGGCGGTGGTGCCGTTGGCCAGCAGCAGGCGCGCAGCCCGTTCGGCGCGCTCGATGGTGTCGGCGAGCGTGACGAGATGGCGGTTGGCCTCCATCGCCCGGATGGCGCCGAGCAGGTCGCCGGAGGGGTTGTCGACCACCTCGGCGAGGAAGGCTTTGTCGAGATGGGCGTGCGGTTCGGCGAATGCGGGCAGGGTGATCCACTGCTCGCCCGGTGCGATGTGGGTCATCGGTTCGTCAGACGCTCTGGCCGGTCATCATCTGGCCGGTCAGCGGCCGCCGCTCGATGGGTTCACCGAGGCGGGGGAAGACCTCTTCGGTGATGAGGTGCATCTGCTCGATCATCTCCTCGCGGCCCACTCCGGGGAAGTCGAGGAAGAAGCAGATGTGCTTCAGGTCGAGCAGGTCGCGCCAGAATCCGATGGCGTCGACCGCGTCGTCGATGGAGCCGACGATCTGGATCTTCTGCTCGTTGCTCTCTTCCACCGTCGGGCAGTGGTCGAACGCCACCTTCGAGCCGTCGGGGTTGCGGTAGCTGCTGAAGCGGCCGTAGGGCGACAGGAACTTGTTGAACTCGTCCTGGCCGGGGCGACCGCGCTTCATTGCTGCTTCGCGGGTGCGGCCGACGTGCAGGTTCAGCACCAGGCAGCGGTCTTCGCCTGGGGCAACCGGGTCGCCCATCTCGTCGCGGATCTCGGCGTAGCGGTCCCACTTCTGCTTCTGGCTCTCGGCGTTCTGCAGCCAGTAGACGGCCTTGTGGCCGGCGCGGGGCACGTATTCGATCGTCTCGGGCGACGTGACCGGCTGGTAGACGTCGACCACGCGGCGCGGCTTGGGGATGAGGGTGAGGTCGTTCACCATCGAGCCCCGGTCGGGGATGTCGTCGGACGGGAAGGTGAAGTGCTTGCCGCGGTACGAGAAGCGCTCGTTGTACCAGGCGAGCTTGATCACCTCCATCGCCTCTTCGAAGGTCTCGCGGTTGATGCGGTCGTGCTCGGCCGACATCGCGTTGTCGCCCGAGGCCACCACGGTGCCGAGGGCCCATGCCTCACGAGGCACGGTGCCACGGCCGACGCCGAACTCCATGCGGCCGCCGGTGACGATGTCGGCAAGTGCGAAGTCTTCGGCCAGGCGCAGCGGGTGCCACTGCGGCACGACGTTGAACATCTGCCCGAGCCGCAGGTCGTTGGTGAGGTGGGCGAGGTGCAGGCCGAACATGATGAGGTTCGGCAGCACCTCGTAGCCCTCGTACTGGAAGTGGTGCTCGGTGAGCCACATCGTGTCGATGCCCACCTCGTCGGCGGTCTTCGCCCAGGCCACGAGGTTTGCGTAGCACTCGATGACGTCGTCGTTCCCGTAGCGACGTGAGGTGGCCGCAACGGCGGGGTCTCCCGCGTCGGGCATCGGGACGGTGCAGAAGAAGTTGGTGTCGACGCGCATGGTGCGACGTTAGTCGTGGGGTCTTGTTGCCACCGGCCTCGCTGCAGCCTCGGGCCGAGGATTTCACACGCCTGCAACAGAGCCGACGCGGGCGCGTCGGTCGGTTCCGCCTGCGAGCATGCCGTCGGGCTGGACGACGATGGCCTGAGCATGCCCGAACGCGCTGTCGAACGCCGGGGCCGTGGCCACCCGGTGACCGAGGCGCGCGAGTTCGGCCGCCCACGACGAGGGCACATGCCCTTCCAGGAGCAGGTCGGCGCCCTGCGGTGCGGTCCAGGTGTCGAATCCGGTGACCGGACCGCGCAGCACCCACCGGGCTGCGTCGAGCGCCGCAGCGGGTGAGCGCCCGAGGCCGAACAGCCGGGCGGCCACCTGGAGCAGGATCTGCGGCTGGCCGTCGCCGCCCATCGTGCCGAACACGGCGGCGCACGATCCGTCGGGCCGGGTGGCCAGGGCCGGCGCGAGGGTGTGGGGCGGGCGGCGACCGGCTGCCAGCTCGGCCGGGTGACCGGGTTCGAGCGAGAAGCCGAGCCCGCGGTTGTGCAGGTTGATGCCGGTGGTGGGCTCGACCAGCCACGAGCCGAAGCCCGACGCGTTCGACTGGATGAGCGACACTGCCATCCGGTCGCTATCGACCGCACAGAGGTACGTGGTGTCGCCGTCGCGATGGTGCACGATGGGTCGAGCGGCCCGGGTGGGGTCGACCTCGCCGCCGCGGCGGGCGATGGCCTCGAGCAGTGCGGCACCGTCGGCGCGGTCGTGCAGCACGGAGGGCCGGTCACGGCCCGCGGCCTTGGCGCATTCGACCAGCAGATGCGCCCACAGCGGGTCGTCGGGATCGCTTGGCAGGTCGATGCCGCCACTCCCGTCGATATTGGTGGCCAGGCCCGCCGAGCCGAGCAGCAGGTAGCCCTGCGAGTTCGGGGCAATGGTGTGCAGGGTGACGCCGAACGCGTCGGATGCCAGCGGTGCCACCCAGTCGGCGCCCGGGGTCGAGAGGTCGTCGGCGGTGTACCAGCCGTTGCCGAGGGCGAGCAGGCCTTCGCCGAAGGCACCTTCGTAGAACCCTGCTCGTCCGGTGGTGGCGACGGCGCGCAGCGCGGCGGCCACGCCTGGCCGACGCACCCGGTCGCCGGGTCGACGCGCTTGCCCGGCGAGTTCGCCGAGGGCTTCGGCGGCACGGCGGTCGACCATGGCGAGCGAGCCCACCAGAAGGGGTGAGGCGGGGAAGCCGTCGGATGCCAGCCGGATGGCCGGGGCCAGCACCTCGGCGAGCGGCAGGCGACCGAATCGGGCGTGGAGCGAGCACCAGCCGTCGACGCAGCCCGGCACGGTGACGGTGCGGATGTCGTGGCGGAACGGCATCTCGCGGTGCCCGTCGGCCCGCAATGCCTCGGCATCGGCGCCCGCTCCGGCGCGACCGCTCGCGTTGAGGGCATGCACCCCGGTGCCGTCGTGCACGAGCGCGAACAGGTCGCCGCCCATTCCGCACAGGTGCGGTCCGGTGACGGCGATAGCGGCGTTGGTGGCGATCGCGGCATCGACGGCGTTGCCGCCGCGGGCCAGCACGGCCAGGCCCGCCTGCGTGGCCAGTTGATCCGCCGACGCCACCATCGCTGCGGGAGAGCGCACGGTGGCCGGTGGAGGTGCGGCTGCCTGCATGCGCGCACGATACGCCTGGCCCGTACGATCGGTCGCATGGAACGCCGCACGCTCCGTCCGCTCGTCGTGCTCACGTCGGCGGGTGTGCTGCTATTGGCCGGCACCTTCCTGCCGTGGCTGCACTCGGGCTCGACCTCACGGTCGAGTTATGCACTCATCGGTCTGGTCGACCGACTCGATGTCGCCCCCGACGGCCCGGCCGCCACGCTGATCGGGGCCTGGCCCTTCGTGCCGTTGCTGGTCACCACTGCGGTGGTGCTGGCGTGGTGGGGGAGGTCCACCTGGTCGCTCGTCGTGGCGGTGGTGGCGGCGTTGTACGCAGGCGGCATCGCAGCCGTACTGGCGGTGGGCAGTTCGGGCACCCCGATCGACGTCGGTGTGGGCCCGTGGCTGTGCGCAGTTGCCGGCCTGTGCTTCGTGGCCGCGGCGGTGTGGCTCAGGGTCGCCAGTGGCCGCGTGCCTCGAACACATCGCGCAGCACCGCTGGCCGATCCGTCATGAGCCCGTCGACCCCGAGGTCGAGCAGACGTTGCATCTCGGCCGGTTCGTCGATGGTCCAGACGTGCACGTGGATGCCGAGGCGGTGGGCCCGGTCGACGAA
>JBIKLX010000247.1:0-3975 GCA_044359565.1 Ilumatobacteraceae bacterium | reverse complement strand
GGGCAACTGGTGAAGGCCTCGACCCGGCTCGGCGACAGGGAGGTGGGGACGGGGAAGCTCACGGCGGCGAGTCTACGGAAGGGGTGCGCGCCGGTGGAGTTGTCGCGGCATCCCGACCACATCGTGACGGCTCTGCACTGCTCTCGAACCCGCTACTCCTCTGGTCGAGGATGCTTTTCGAACAGCGGTGGGGGTGTCGACACGCGGATCGGCGTCAGGTGACCGATGCCGATGCTGCACTCACTGGTCGGGTGCCGAATGGGTTCTCCCGGAGGGAACAACGAGACGACGCAAGTCGAGATGGTTCGAGACGAAGAAGTCATCGTGGGAGAGCCGGAACAGGTGCCGGTAACCCTGGCGCCGCATGGCCTTCCTGATCGACGAGGAGTTGAAGTTGTTCTCCACGGACAGAACGGCGACATCGAAGTCGGCGAGCTCGATCGACTCGAGAACTCCCAGTTCGCCACCCTCGACGTCGATCGACATGTAGTCGACTCGCGAAATGCCTGCAGTGCGAAGTGCTTCGTCGAGTCGCCGCACCGGGACATCGATCACCTTCCACGCTCCGCCATGCGCTGCGATGTCGCGCTCGATCCGAGCAAGGTCGGTGGCCGAGTACGAGCCCTCGAGCCCACTCAGCATCTCCCCGTATCCCTCGATCACGCGAAAAGGCAGCGTGCCGTGCGACGGGCCGACCGCAGCCTCGATGCAGCGAGCCCTGTTCTGCTGGAGTTTTTCGAACACGGCAGGGTTGGGCTCGACGCACAGACCGGTCCAGCCCCGCTCGAGCTCGAGGAACGCGGTGTTGCTCAGGGTGACCCCGTCGTGGGCGCCGACATCGACGAACACCCCTGACCGCATGCCGCCGAAGAGTCGGTCGACGATCAAGTCCTGCCCGACCTGCGAGGCGTAACCGGCACCCTTGATGGCCTCTGTCGAGAGGGCACCGATCGACACGGTCGGATACCGGTCGTTCAACGCGTCGGCGAGGCGCCGTGCCGCTGCTCCTACGGAGCGAGAAGATCGCTTCAAGAGGGTTCCCACCCTGTGGAAGTTAGCCCAGATGGGCGTCTGCCCCGCTCCTGAGTGCTCTGCTCTCCGCGGTCGGTCTGGGCGGTCGACCTCGCCGTTCGATCGACCCGTTCCGCTCCGGCGCGCGTACGACCGGGGTTGCTCCAGTGCTGGCGGGTCGGTGTGGGATCAGTGGTCGGCCAGGTAGTCGGCGATGAGTTCGGCGACTGCGTCGGGGCGCACCATGGGGCCGAAGTGGTCGAGGTCGGGGCGTTCGAGGTAGGTGCCGGCGGGCAGTCGGGACGCGATGTCGATGGCGATCGACGAGGGTTGCATCGGGGCAGGGGCACCGCTGATCACCAGTACCGGTGTCGTGATCTCGGCCAACGCATCCCAGGTCGCGTGCAACCCGCCGGTCTCGAACGTGGCGGCTTCGGTGTCGGGTCGGCACTTCAGGTGTACCTCGCCGTCTGGGCCGGGCGCGAAGCCGTACCGCACGTAGGCGTCGAGCGCCGCTGGGGTGAACGCGCCGAGCGGAGGCTTGGCTGCATAGTTGGCGATCGCTGCCTCGTACGACGGAAAGCTGGACCGTCGGCGGCGGGCACCCACCGACAGCGGCGACGGTTCGCCGTTGGGGCGGATACCCGTGGGCGGAAAGACGATCGGCTCGAACACCACCAGCGCACGGAACAACTCGGGATTGCGGTGAGCGGCCATCAACAGGCAGGCGCCACCCATCGAATGGCCGAAGGCGACGATTGGTGCGTCGAGCACGGTGGCCATTGCCTCAGCGTCGTCGCCGTAGCCGTTCCAGTCGACCGCGCTGTCGGGATGTGGGGTGTCGCCATGGCCGCGATAGTCGAACGCGACCGAGTGATAGCGGTCGGCGAGTGCTTCGGCGACCGGGATGTAGCACCTGCCATGGAACCCGGTCGCGTGGCTGATCAACAGGGAGAGGCCGGTACCGCCGAGGTCGTGGACCGCGACTTCGACTCCGTCGGACGAGAGCACGCGCATGCGCCCATCATGGCGCTCGGCGGTGCTCAGTCGCGAAGTGCAGCGCGTGCTTTGCGCTTCTTGCGTCGCCGCCACATCATCGACGCCATCCGGTCGAGCAGCACACCGAGCACCAGCGAGATGATGATCAGCCACCGGACGGTGGTGACGTGATCGAAGAAGATGAAGTCGAGTTCGACTGCCGTGCTGTTCTTCACGAAGAACAGCACGGCGAACACCGCCACCACGACGAAGCCCAGGAATGCGGGGCTCATGATCGGGTTCCTGTTCTTCGCCGCTGAGGCGGCCTGTTCGGCCTTCCGCTCGTCGCGCTCTTCGTTGCTCATGTCGTAGCTCATCTGCGTACCCCCACGTATCGCTCCGGGATGAACGACGCGCAGCGTACTACTTGGGTTCGCGGGGCAGGCCCAACAGGCGTTCGCCGATGATGTTGCGTTGCACCTGGCTGGTGCCGCCCGCGATGCGACCGCCGGGGGCCGACAGCATCCCGAATGCGTCGGGGCCGTCGAGCAGCGCATCGGCGCCCGCCAGGTCGGCGCGCAGCATCGCCGTGTCGAACATCATCTCGGTGATGCCCAACTTCATCAGCGAGGCGGCAGTGGATGCGATGGGTCCCTGACGCTGGGCCATTGCCTTGTACGCCGAGCCCGTGCTGAGCAGTCGGGTGAGGCGCTGGCGCTCGGCGGGCCCGAGGTCGCGCCCCTCGGCCAGCCGGGCCATGCCCTCCAGGCGCCGTTCGAGGCCGATGACGCTGGTGCCGATGTGGCCGCGCTCGCTGGTGAGCACCGCCATGCCCACGCCCCAGCCACCGTGGAGTGGGCCGAGGAGGTGCTCGGCGGGCAGTTCGACATCGGTGAAGAACACCTCGTCGAACTCGCTCTCGCCGGTCATCTGCTTCAGCGGGCGCACCTCGATGCCGGGCAGGTCCATCGGGCAGAGGAAGAACGAGATGCCCTCATGCTTCTTCGCGTCGGGATCGGTACGGGCCATCAGGATGCCCCAGTCGCTGTAGCGACCGCCGCTGCACCACACCTTCTGCCCGTTCACGATGAACCGGTCGCCATCGCGTTCGGCCTTGGTGGACAGCCCGCCGAGGTCGCTGCCGGCGCCGGGTTCGCTGAACAGCTGGCACCACACCTGCTCGGCCGCCAGCGTGGCGCGCAGATGGGCGGACTGCTGTTCGGGGGTGCCGTAGCGCACGATCGCGCCGCCGGCCAGCACGAGGCCCACCATGTTCAGCACCGGCGGCACCCCGGCGATGGCTGCCTCGAGCATCCACACCGAGTTGTGCTCGGCGGAGAGGCCACGGCCGCCGAACTCGACCGGCCAGTGGATACCGGCGAAGCCTTTGGCGTAGAGGTGCTGCTGCCAGGCGACGCCACGGTCGACGAGGTCGGGTGGGCAGATGGCGCCGTAGTCGCGCGGGGCGAGGTGGCGATTCGCGGCCAACCACTCGCGGGCGGTCTGCTGGAACTCGTCGACGGTGGGAGCGCTCACGACCAGCGACCCTACCCAAGGGGGTGGGTCACGAGCAGAGCCGTGCTCAGGCGACGACGTCGTCGACGAGGCGCTGGAAGCGGACGCCCGAACCGTCGCCGGTGGTGCGCACCACGCGGCCGCGCACGATGCCGCGGCGCGACAATCCGTCGATCTCGATCGGTGAATGCATCGGCCATCCGTGTCCTGCGAACCGCATGCCCGACCGGGAGAGGTCGACCACGTCGAAGGCGCGCCAGTCGCTGGCGCCCACTGCCCGGATGCGCACACCGTTGGCAGGCGGATGCAGGCGGGTCTCGCTGCGCCGGTTGAAGCGGGCCCCACGATGCACGGTGAGGAAGGCCCGGCCGGTGCGTCGGTCGCGGTGCAGCTCGCCGTCGAGGCGCCAGGCGCCGCCAACCATGCCGATGGTGACGAAGGCCCGACCGTTCGGGATGGAGCCATCGTCGT
>JBIKLX010000246.1:0-3991 GCA_044359565.1 Ilumatobacteraceae bacterium | reverse complement strand
GGCATCGAACGCCTGGGTCCAGGCGTAGCCACCCTCGGGCTGGCTCCAGTCGATGCGGCGCAGGTTGTGCACGACGTTGCCGCTGGCCACGACGAGCACCCCCTGCTCGCGCAGCGGCGCCAGTGCGGCACCGAGGGCGATGTGGTCGGCCAGCGACTTGGTGGCATCGATCGACAGTTGCACCACCGGGATGTCGGCCGCGGGGAACATGTGCGCGAGCACCGACCAGGTGCCGTGGTCGAGACCCCAACTGTCGATGTCGAGGCCCACCCAGGTGGGTTGGACGAGGTCGACGATCTGCTGGGCGAGTGCCGGGTCGCCCGGCGCCGGGTACTGGTAGGCGAACAGTTCGGGCGGAAAGCCGAAGAAGTCGTGGATCGTTTTCGGGTGGGCCATGGCGGTGACGGCGGTGGCGTTGATGTACCAGTGCGCCGAGATGGCGAGGATGGCGCGAGGCGCGGCGATCGAGCGGCCGAACTGGTGCCAGGCCTCGGTGTAGCGGTTGTGCTCGAGGGTGTTCATCGGGCTGCCGTGCCCGATGAACACCGCTGGTGTCGTTGCCATGGGCCCAGTGTGCCCTGGCGCAGGGTGCTCGGGGTACGCAGAATGACGCCGTGGCGGTGACGAACGCAGATGACCGGGTTGGACTGTCGTCGGCCGAGGTGGCGCGTCGCCTCGCCTCCGACGGGCCCAACGAACTGCCGGTGGCGGCCACGCGGAACCTGTTGCGCCAGGCGATCGATGTGCTGCGCCAGCCGATGCTGCTGTTGCTGCTGGGCGCCGGGTCGGTGAACTTCCTGCTGTCGGAACCGCTCGACGGGGCGATCCTGCTGTCGTTCGTGCTGGTGGTGATCGGCATCTCCATCTATCAGGAGCACAAGACCGAGAACGCGCTCGCGGCGCTGCGCGACCTGTCGTCGCCGCGGGCGCTGGTGGTGCGCGATGGTCGACAGCAGCGCATCGCCGGTCGCGACGTGGTGCGTGGCGATGTGCTGTTGCTGTCCGAGGGCGATCGTGTGCCCGCCGACGCCGTGCTGGTGGAGTGCGCCAACATCAGCGTCGACGAGTCGGCGCTGACGGGCGAGGCGGTGCCGGTGCGCAAGGCGCCGCACCCCGATGAGCCGGGCCGTGCCGTTGCCATGGGTACGCCCGGTGGCGACGCGACCCCGTGGATGTTCTCGGGCACGCTCGTGGTGAAGGGGCACGGCATCGCCGTAGTGCAGGCCACGGGGGCCGGCACCGAGTTGGGCCGCATCGGCACGGCACTGCGCACCATCGAGACCGAGCGCACGCCACTGCAGTTCGAGGTCGATCGCCTGGTGCGCGTGGTGGCGGCAGTCGGCCTCACCGGTGCCGCGCTGGTGGTGGTGGTGTACGGCCTGTCACGCGGCAGTTGGCTCGAGGGTTTCCTCGCCGGTATCGCCACCGCGATGTCGATGCTGCCCGAGGAGTTCCCCGTGGTGCTCACCGTGTTCCTGGCGTTGGGTGCCTGGCGCATGTCGCAGCGGCATGTGCTCACCCGCCGGGCGCCGGTCATCGAGGCGCTCGGCGCCGCGACGGTCATCTGTGTCGACAAGACCGGCACGCTCACCCTGAACTCGATGACGGTGCGCGAACTGGTGGTCGACGGGGCGTCGCACGTGCTGGGCGACGACCCGCTGCCCGAGGCGTTCCACACCATCGCCGAGTTCGCCGTGCTCGCCTCGCCGGTCGATCCGTTCGACCCGATGGACAAGGCCTTTCGGGTGCTGGGCGACCGGTCCCTCACCGGCACCGAGCACCTGCACGGTGACTGGCAACTCGTGCGCGAGTACCCGCTGTCGGAGCACCTTCTCGCCCTGTCGCACGTGTGGCGCTCGCCCGACAGCGCCCACTTCGTGGTGGCGGCCAAGGGCGCACCCGAGGCGATCGCCGACCTGTGCCATCTCGATGCCGACCGACAGGCGGCGCTGATGGCCGAGGTCGAGGCGGCGACGGCCGACGGGCAGCGGGTGCTCGCCGTGGCCCGCGCCCAGTTCGATGCAGGGCAGCAGCTGCCCACCGAGCAGCACGACTTCGAGTTCGAGTTCCTCGGGCTCACCGGCCTGCACGACCCGGTGCGCCCCGGTGTGCCCGAGGCGGTGGCCGAGTGTGCCCGGGCGGGTGTGCGCACGGTGATGATCACCGGCGACTACCCGGGCACAGCGCTGGCCATCGCTCGCGAGATCGGCCTCGATCACGCCGGCGGGTGCATCACAGGCCCCGAGTTGCACGCGATGGACGACGACGAGTTGGCCCGCCGTGTCCGCACCGTCGGGGTGTTCGCCCGCATGGTGCCCGAACAGAAGCTGCGACTCATCCGTGCGCTGCAGGCGAATGGCGAGATCGTCGGCATGACCGGTGATGGGGTGAACGACGCGCCGGCGCTGCGAGCGGCCAACATCGGCATTGCCATGGGGGCCCGCGGTACCGACGTGGCCCGCGAGTCGGCGGCCCTCGTGATCACCGACGACGACTTCGGCTCCATCGTGGGCGGTATCCGCCAGGGGCGTGGCATCTTCGACAACCTGCGCAAGGCGATGGCCTACATCATCGCTGTGCACGTGCCGATCGTGGGGATGTCGCTGTTGCCGCTGCTGGTGGGCGACTGGCCGCTGGTGCTGCTGCCCGTGCAGATCGCCTTCCTCGAACTGATCATCGATCCGGCGTGTTCGGTGGTGTTCGAGGCCGAGCAGGTCGACCCGCGCATCATGGACCAGCCGCCGAGGAGGGTGGGGGCGCCGCTGTTCGATCGCCGCGTGCTCACCCTGTCGGTGTTGCAGGGGCTGTCGGTGCTGGCCGCAGTGGCGGGGGTGTTCCTGTGGGCGGTGCTCGGCGACCGCGACGATGCAACCGTACGGTCGATCACGTTCGCCACGCTGGTGTTGTCGAACCTGCTGCTCATCGTGGTGAACCGCTCGTGGCGGCTGCCGGTGTGGCGACTGGTGGTCGAGCGGCGCAACCCGACGCTGAAGTGGATCGTCGCCCTGGGCGTGGGTCTGCTCGCGCTGCTGCTCGGTGTGCCCGGGTTGCGGCACGTGTTCGGCCTCGGGCCGGTGAGGCTGCTCGACCTTGCGGTGGCGGCGGTGGCGGCCGTGCTGGGCGTGCTGTGGTTCGAGGCCTACAAGGTGCTCGGGAACCGTTCGTCGGGACGTCTGTCCCGATCCGTGTGATTTCCCACAAGTAGGCCGCTGACCGTTGCCCCGGCGGGTGCCGCGCTGGACGGTCGACACCATGCCGGACCCGACATGTCCGCCGGGCGCACGCCGACCCCGACGACGGGCCCGCGGCCCGCGCCCTGCGTTCAGCGTGCTGCTGGTGGCAGTGATCGGCCTGGCCTTCACCTATGTCTCGTTCAGCGATCCGCCCACCGTGCGTGCCGCCACACTCGACGTGAGCACGACACCGGTGACGTTCGTCTACAGCGCCACCGACCCGCTGACCGGCTTGGCCAACCCGAACGGTAGGAACAGCGGCGACCGGGTGATCTATCGCAACGTCACGTCGGTGGGCGGCCTCGCCGTCGACGCCGTGGTCACGACGACCCTGTCGGCAGCCAGTGTTCTCACCTACGACGCGTCGACCGGTGGGGCCGCGGGGTCGGGACCGATTGCCGGAACCGTCGTGGCTGACGCGTTCCAGTCGACCATCAGCACCTCGGCAGCGAATGGCACCGCGACGTTCCGGTTCGACTTCTACGAAGCCGGTTCGTACACGACGGTGGGTTCCGGTATCCCGGTGGTGCTGCGCAACGTCACGGTGGCGTCGCTCGACCTCGACGGCATGTCGACCAACCAGTTCACCGACGTCACCGGCTTCCAGACCTACACGCTCACGAGCGCCCCAGCGACCGGAATCGCGGTGAGCCAGCCGAGCGCGGGAGTTGCACGATTCCGAGCAACCGTGCTCGGTGATCGTGGCAACCTGCCCGAGGACCGAGTTGCAGTTGTCTACGACACGCTGAGCACCTTCA
>JBIKLX010000070.1:0-14476 GCA_044359565.1 Ilumatobacteraceae bacterium | reverse complement strand
TGGCCGCCGTGGTGACCGTGCGCGACCGGGTGGCGTCGCTCGAAGCCGCCGAGATCGTGCTGGCCGACGGGGTCGACCTGGTGTGCCACAGCTTCGACTGGCCGGCCCCGTTCGCTCGGCCCTGGCCCGCGTACCTGCTGTTCGAAGCTGCCGACGACGACGACCCCGCCGACGAACTGGCCGCCGCGCTGGCCGGCATCAGCGGGCTCGGCGACGTGGCGGTGGCCACGATGGCCGACGGGTCGGCACGTCGCGACGCGCTGTGGCGCTACCGCGAGCACCACACCCTCGCGGTGCGCGGCCTCGGGCCCACGGTCAAACTCGACGTCACCGTGCCGCTGCACGCCATCGGCACGTTCATGACCGACCTGCCCGAGGCCGTGCGCGCCGTCGACCTCGCCGCGCACACCTGGCTGTTCGGCCACGTCGCCGACGGCAACCTGCACGTGAACATCACCGGCCATCGCGCCGACGACGCCGCGCGGGTGCACGCGCTGGAGGGTGCCGTACTGGAACGGGTGGTCGCACTGGGCGGCTGTATCAGCGCCGAGCACGGCATCGGCGTACTGAAGGCACCCTGGCTGCACCTCGACCGCAGCCCCGACGAGATCGCGACGATGCGGGCCATCAAGCACGCGCTCGATCCCGATGATGTACTGAATCCCGGCGTGTTGTTCGAGGAGGACCGATGACCGGCGAGTACCGCGACGTGCGCGATGCCGTCGCCCTGCTGTGTGCCCGCTATCCCGACGAGTACTGGGCCGACTGCGAGGCCCAGCACCGCTTCCCGTGGGAGTTCTACCGGGCCATGGCCGAGGCCGGCTGGATCGGCGTGGCCATCCCCGAGCAGTACGGCGGTGGCGGCCAGGGCATCGGCATGGCGGCCGCCGTGCTCGAGGAGGTGGCCGCATCAGGCGCCTGCATGAACGGGGCCTCGGCCGTGCACCTGTCGATCTTCGGCATGCACCCGGTGGTGATGCACGGCAGCGACGAAATGAAGCAGCGCTTCCTGCCGAAGGTGGCCGACGGCTCGCTGCACGTCGCGTTCGGCGTGACCGAACCCGACGCCGGCACCGACACCACGCGCATCACCACCCGGGCAGTGCGCGACGGCGACCAGTACGTGATCACCGGCCGCAAGGTGTGGACCACCAAGGCACTCGAATGCGACCGCATCCTGCTGCTCACCCGCACCACCCCGCTCGCCGACTGCGCCAAACCCACCGACGGGATGACACTGTTCCTCGTCGACCGTCATGCCCCCGGTGTGCACGCGGCCGCCATCGCGAAGATGGGCCGCAACGCCGTGGCGAGTTGCGAGACCACCTACGACGACGTGGTGGTACCCGAGGCCGACCGGGTGGGCGACGAGGGCCGCGGCTTCCACTACTTGCTCGGCGGGCTGAACGCCGAGCGCATCCTCATCGCCGCCGAAGCCGTCGGCATCGGCCGAGCCGCCCTGCGCCGGGCGGTGCAGTACGCGAACGAGCGTGTCGTGTTCGGCCGCCCCATCGGCAAGAACCAGGGCATCGCCTTCCCGTTGGCCGAGGCCCACGCTCGCCTCCGGGCGGCCGACCTGATGGTGCGCGAGGCCGGCCGTCTCATCGACGCGGGCCTGCCGTGCGGCGAGGAGGCCAACCTCGCCAAGTACCTCGCCGCCGAGGCCGGCTTCTTCGCCGCCGACCGAGCCGTGCAGACCCATGGCGGCTTCGGCTACGCCACCGAGTACCACGTCGAGCGCTACTTCCGCGAGGCCCGCCTACCGCGCCTGGCCCCCATCAGCCAGGAGTTGGTGCTCGCCTACGTGGCCGAGCACGTCCTCGGCCTCCCCCGCTCGCACTGACCCGCCCCCACGCTGCTCCGTGAGCCCGGGCACCCCCACCTCCGGGCCACGCTCACGAAGCTCGGTTGTGCGTGAGCGTGGGCACGCCCACACCCGGTCGACGCGCACGGACCGGGGTGCGCGGGCGGGGCGTCAGGCCGACGGGGGGTCGACGCGGATGACGACGGCGCAGTCGCCCGTGGCCGACTTCTTGAACCAGCCGCGCACGGTGCCGCCCACCTCGACGAGCGTGAACTGCCAGCCGTACTTCTGCTTCACGGCCGCCGTCACCGGCTCGGCATCGGGGCCCTCGACCACGCTGGCCGTCGCCCGCACCTCGGGTGCTCCGTCGGCCACACGGCCCCGGGCATCGCAGGGGTGCAGGGTGACATCGGGGAAGTTGCGGATGCGCTTCACCTTGCCCGAGTCGCTGCCCGTGGTGAACCCGGCGGTGCCGTCGCCCAAGGGGGCGATCCACACCGGCGACGACACGGTGGAACCGTCGCGCTTGCGCGTGGTGATCGACACGTAGCGGTGCGAGGCGATGTCGGGTGTGCTCATGCCCCGGAGGCTAACGGCGCGCGCAGTGGGGCGAGGCGAACGATACGTGCCACCGGCTACGGTCGTGACCTGTGACGACGATCGACCCCTCCGTCGGGTTGTCGAGCGCGGAGGTTGCCGACCGTGTGGCTCGCGGTCTGGTGAACGCCGTGCCCGCCGCCCCCACCCGCACCGTCAGCCAGATCATCCGGGCCAATGTGCTGACGCCCATCAACCTGGTCATCGCCGTCCTGGCGGCGCTGGTGCTCGTCGCCGGTTCACCGAAGAACGCTCTGTTCGCCGGTGTGATCGTGTTCAACAGCCTCATCGGCATCGTCCAGGAACTGCGCGCCAAGCGGGTGCTCGACTCGCTCAGCGTCGTCAGCGCGCCGAAGGCCCACGTGGTGCGCGACGGCCAGGTGCACGACATCGCCGTGCACGAACTGGTGCTCGACGACGTGGTGGAACTCCGCGCCGGCGCCCAGGTGGTGGCCGACGCCGTCGTGCTCACCCACGACAACCTCGAGATCGACGAGTCGCTCCTCACCGGCGAGGCCGACGCCATCGTGAAGTCCGACGGCGACGAGGTGCTCTCCGGCAGCGCCGTCGTGGCCGGCACCGGCCGCGTGCAAGTGACCAAGGTGGGCGCCGAGAACTACGCCGCCAAGCTCGCCGAGGAGGCCCGCCGCTTCACCCTTGTCGACTCACCGCTGCGCAACGACATCAACCGCATCGTGTCGTGGGTGGGCATCCTCATCATCCCGGTGGGCCTGCTGCTGGCCAGCAGCCAGTTCCTCCGCCGCGACGACAGTTGGCAGGACGCCGTCATCAGCACCGTCGCCGGCCTGGTGGGCATGGTGCCCGAAGGGCTCGTCCTGCTCACCAGCGTGGCCTTCGCGGTGGGCGTGGTGCGGCTCGCCCAGCGGCGCTGCCTGGTGCAGGAACTGCCGGCCATCGAGGTGCTCGCCCGGGTCGACGTGCTGTGCGCCGACAAAACCGGCACCATCACCGAGGGCACGATGGAGTTGGCCGAGGTGCTCGTGCTCGCCGACGCCCCGGTCGATGCCGCCACCGTCGACGCGGCACTCACTGCCATCGGTCGACTCGACCCCGACCCGAACGCCACGTTGCTCGCCGTCCGCCAGCACTACAGCGACGCCACCGACTGGCGCACCACTGGCCGCGTGCCCTTCTCGTCGGGCCGCAAGTGGAGTGCGATGACCTTCGCCGACCACGGCAGCTTCGTGCTCGGCGCCCCCGAGAACGTGCTCGCCGCGCAGTACGCGGGCGAGGTGCGCCGGCTGGTCGAGGAACAGGCCGCAAACGGGCGCCGGGTGCTCGTGCTCGCCAAGGCGGCCGTCGACATGCCCGATGGCGCCGAGGCCGACCTGCCCGAGGTGGCACCTGTCGCGCTGGTGCTGCTGGAAGATGTCGTGCGCCACGACGCACCCGCCACCCTGGCCTTCTTCGCCGAGCAAGGCGTCACCCTGAAGGTCATCTCCGGCGACAACAACGTCACCGTCGGCGCGGTGGCACGGCGAGCCGGCTTGGCGGGCTGGGCCGACAATGTGAACGCCACCACACTGCCCGCCGACGTCGAGAGCGCCGAGTTCGCCGACGCCGTCGAGCAGAGCACCGTGTTCGGTCGGGTGACGCCCCACCAGAAGCGGGCGATGGTGCGCGCCCTGCAAGCCCGCGGCCACACGGTGGCGATGACCGGCGACGGCGTGAACGACGTGCTCGCGTTGAAGGACGCCAACTGCGGCATCGCCATGGCATCGGGCAGCGAGGCCACCCGCGGCGTGGCGCAACTGGTGCTGCTCGACTCGAACTTCTCGGCGCTGCCGCCGGTGGTGGCCGAGGGGCGGCGGGTCATCAACAACATCGAACGAGTCGCCAGCCTGTTCCTGGCGAAGACCATCTACTCGGTCATCCTGTCGCTGCTCACCGGTGTGTTCGCGCTCGCCTACCCACTGCGGCCCATCCACCTGACCATCCTGTCGTGGGTCACCATCGGCATCCCGGCGTTCTTCATGGCGCTCGAACCCAACGCCGACCGGGTGAGCACGGGCTTCCTCAGCCGGGTGCTCGGTCGGGCCATCCCTGCCGGCGTCGTCATCGCCCTGGCGACGGTGGCGGTCTTCCAACTGGTGCAACTCGACGACGCCATCGACGCCGACCACGCCCGCTCGGTGGCGGTGCTGGTGGCCGGTTCGGTGGCGCTGATCAACCTCGCCCGTGTTGCACGGCCGCTCTCGCTGTTGCGCAAGGTGCTGGTCATCGCCATGGTGTCGCTGTTCGCGTTGGCGTTCCTGATGCCGTGGACCCGCGACCTGTTCGAACTGCCCGTCACCGAGGCCTGGGCCTACGGACTCGCCGCCGTGTTCGTCGTGGTTGCGTATCCGCTGCTCGTGCTCGGTAGCCGGGTAGCCGAGCACATCCGGGTCTCGCGCATCGGCTGAAGCGGTACAGTGGCGGCATGTCACACATCTACGACATCACGATGCCGTCGATCACCGGTGAGTCGGTCGACCTCGGCAGCTATCGCGGTCAGGTGCTCCTGATCGTCAACGTCGCCAGTTATTGAGGCCTCACCGGCCAGTACGCAGGTCTGCGTACGCTCCACGAAGACATGAAGGCTCAGGGGTTCAGCGTGCTCGCATTCCCCTGTAACCAGTTCGGCGCACAAGAGCCCGGTACCGACGCAGAGATCCTCGAGTTCGCCACGTCGAAGTACGACGCGACGTTCCCGATGTTCTCCAAGATCGAGGTGAACGGCGACACCGCCTGCGACCTGTACCAGTGGCTACGCACCGAGCAGCCCGGCGACGGCGACTCCGATGCGATCACCTGGAACTTCGAGAAGTTCCTCGTGGACCGCGACGGGCAGGTGGTGGCCCGGTTCAACCCGATGACCACCCCTGAGCAGATCGCTGCATCGATCGCCGAACTGATCTGATTCGTCGAGGTCGTTCACCGGCCTCGATCGCACCCTTCCCCCGAACTCAGCTGTCCTCACCCGTTCGGGAGGAACCATGTCTGCACACCGTCAACACGTCGCGCGCGCCCTGCGCCGCCGCGGCCTGTCGCGCCACAGCGCCGCGCCGACCCAGACGCAACTCGCCACGCGCTCCATCGCCCGATCGTCGCTCGACGAACTCGCCCTCGGCTCGGAGGCCGACGAGTTCCGGCTCTGGCTGCCCCAGCCCGACGAACCGATCGTCCTGGCCTCGTTCGCCGAGGTGGTCTCGTTCGCCCTCGAGGTGGCCGATCTGCCGGTCGAGCGCGAGGTGATGGTGCTGCTCGACCACCACCGCCGGATGACGGCACTGCTGCTCGATCCGCCACCGCCCCTCGGCGTGCTCATCGGTCGCGCCGACATCCCGGGCCTCGACGTGCCCTTCAGCCACACGCTGTCGATCGTCGTCACCGACCACGTCGAGAACGCTCCCCCCGACGAACGACACCGCACCGGCTACCACTCGCTGCGGCGGATCCACATGACCCAGGGCCTGACGCTGCTCGACATCGTCCTCACCGACGGCGACGCCGTGCAGAGCCTGGCGTTCGCCTGCGACCCCGACCCGATCTGGCTCGAGCCGTTCTGGAACGAGCAGGTCGGGGACGAGCCATTCGGCGACGAGCCGTTCGGCGACGAGTGACTCGCGACGTACGATGACCGACCATGAGCAACCCGATCATCTCGGTCGTCACCGGCGCCAACAGCGGCATCGGCCGCGCCACCGCCCTTCACCTCGCGGCCCAGGGCCACCGGGTCTTCGGAACCGTGCGCAGCCTCGACAAGGCAGGCAAGCTGCACGCCATGGCCGCCGACCTCGGCGTGGAGCTGGAGCTCGTCGAGCTCGACATCGCCGACGACGACTCGGTGCGCGACGGGTTCGCGCGCATCCTCGCGGCAACCGATGGCGTGGTCGACGTGCTGGTGAACAACGCCGGGGTCGGCGGCAATGCCGTCGCCGAGGAGTGCCCGCCCTCGCTGTACCTCGACGTGATGAACGTGAACCTCTGCGGCGCGGTGCGCTGTCTGCAGCAGGTGCTACCGGGCATGCGCGCCCGTCGGCGCGGCGCGATCGTGAACATCACCTCGGTGGCCGGCCGCATCGCCGCCATCGCCCAGTCGCCGTACGTGGCGTCGAAGTGGGCGTTCGAGGGTCTGAGCGAAGGGCTCGCCCAGGAGTTGGCGCCGTTCGGCATCCGCGTGGCCATCATCGAGCCCGGTGTCACCAAGAGCGCCATCTTCGCCAAGAACATCGACGCCCCGAACCAGAGTGGCGCATACGACGCCGCGTACCGGCGGCTGTTCCAGTTCTACGCCGCCGGCCTGGCCCACGCCACCGACCCGATGGAGGTGGCGGCGCTCATCCACCACGCCGTCACCACCGACGAGCCGCGGTTGCGGTACCCGGTGAGCTGGGGTGGGCCCGAGATCGTGGCCGGGCGAACGGAGATGACCGACGCCGACTGGGTGGCCCTGGGCGCGCACGACGACGACGACGTTTACTACGACGACTTCGCGGCGAAGTTCGGCATCGACCTCCGCGCGTAGCGGCTCAGCCTGCAGCCACCGTCAGTCCGGCCGAAGCGCAGGACGGTGCAGCACCGCCCACGTCGGCCGCACCACGACCGTCGACCCGTCCGTCGACCCCACCACCGACGCGTCGCCGTCGACGATGAGGCTGAACTCCTCGCCCGTTGCGCCGGGGAACACCCAGGTGACAGTGGGCCGGGCCAGCACGTTTGCCGCGGTGCTGCGACCCACCTCGCCCACCAGCGCGCCGTCGCGCCACACCGTGGGCAGCGCCAGCGTCTGCGCCCGGCCGTCGTCGCGCACGGTGAGCAGATAGCCCCACGGTCGCTGCGCCAGCGCCTCGGCCAACTCGTCGAGGGGCACGGCGATGCTCATGTCGGCAGCGTATCGATCGGTGCGCGCCGGCTCAGCCAGCCGTCGCCGTCGAGCGCGTGCACCACCTGCAGCAGCAGCAGTTCGCGCCCCGGAGGTGCCACCAACTGCAGGCCCACCGGCACCTCGACGCCCTCTGCGCCATCGCCATCGACCGGCGCGAACCCGAACGGCACCGAGATGGCCGGGCATCCGGTGACGGTGATGTCGGTGCAGCTGCGCATCCATTCGAGGTAGTTGCTCATCGGCACGCCGTCGATCTCGTGCACCCAGTCGAGTTCCACCGGGAACGGCAGCACCTGCACGGTGGGCAGGGCGATGAGGTCGAACCGCTCGAAGAACAGTCGCACGCGCTCCTGCAGCGCGCCACGGCCCCGTACGGCACGGCCCACGTCGGCGGCCGACAACCGTCGGGCCAGTTCGACGTTCCAGCGCACCGTGTCCTTCAGCAGCGCGTCGCGCCCGGCGCCGAGGCGGTCGTACAGTTCGCCGAGGTTCGCCTCGAACAGCACGGCGCGCAGCGTCTGGAAGATGTCGCTCGCCCCACCGAGATCGGGGAACTCGTCGATCACCGTCATCCCGTGCGCACCGAGCCGCTGGGGTACGCCCGCCAGCACCCGCTGCACTGCGGCGGCGACCGGCAGTCCGCCACCGGTGGGGCTGAACCCGACGCGCAGCCCCTGCAGCGACCGGTCGAGCGGCGCGAACGGCCCCTCCGCGCTGCGCAGAGGGACGTGCGGATGCGGACCCGCGATGGCCCCCAGCAGCAGCGCCGCGTCGGCTGCGCAGCGCGCCATCGGGCCTTCGGTCGACAGCGGCTCCCACGGGTCGAGGCTCGGCCAGTCGGGCACGGTGCCGGGCGACGGGCGCAGGCCCACCACGTTGCAGAACGACGCCGGGTTGCGCAGCGAGCCGCCGAGGTCGCTGCCGTCGGCGAGCGGCACCATGCCGGCCGCCAGGGCCGCGGCTGCGCCACCGCTGCTGCCACCGGCCGACCTGCCGAGGTGGTAGGGGTTGTACGTCGCGCCGAACACCGGGTTGAACGTGTGCGACCCGGCGCCGAACTCGGGGGTGTTGGTCTTGCCGATGGTGACGCAACCCGCGGCGCGCATGCGGGCCACGACGAGGTCGTCGGCATCGGGCACGTGATCGGCCAACAGCGGCGAGCCCTTCGTGGTGCGGATGCCGGCCGTGGCGGCGAGGTCCTTGTGGGCGATGGGCAGACCGTGCAGCGCACCGAGCGATTCGCCGCGGGCATGGGCCGCATCGGCCCGGGCAGCATCGTCGTGGGCACGGTCGAGCGCCAGGGTGACGATGGCGTTCACGGCCGGGTTCACTGCCTCGATGCGGTCGATGTGGGCGTCGAGCACCTCGCGCGCCGACACCTCACCCGAGGCCAGCATCGCTGCCAGGTCCACTGCGCGGCGCTGCCACAGCTCGGTACTCACGACCCCTCCCCCGGGGTGAACATGCGCCGCAGCGTCGCCTTCTCCACCTTGCCCATCGCGTTGCGGGGCAGGGCCTCCACCACGTGCACCTGCTTGGGCACCTTGAACCCGGCCAGGTGTTCGCGGGCCGCGCTGCGCAGCGCCGCCGGGTCGAGCGAGGCACCGGGCTGCGGCACCACCACCGCCACCACCGCTTCACCGAAGTCGGCGTCGGGCACACCGATGACTGCCGTCTCGAGCACCCCGGGCAGCTCGTCGAGCACCGCTTCCACCTCCACCGGATACACGTTCAGCCCCCCGGTGATGATGAGGTCTTTCGAGCGGCCGACGATGTGCAGGTAGCCGTCGGCGTCGAACCGGCCGACGTCGCCCGTGCGGAAGAACCCGTCGGCCGCGAACTCGGTGGCAGCCAGGTCGGGCCGCCGCCAGTAGCCGGCGAACACGTTGGGGCCGCGCACCTCGATATCGCCCACCTCGCCCACCGGCAGCGTCGCGCCGTCGGCGCCCACCACGCGCACATCCACCCCGGGCAACGGCATGCCCACCGTGCCGGCTCGCCGCTCGCCGTCGAGCGGGTTCGAGGTGAGCATCGTGGTCTCGGTCATCCCGTAGCGCTCGAGGATGGCGTGGCCCACCCGGGCGCGGAACTCGTCGTGCACGCTGGCCAGCAGCGGGGCCGACCCGCTGATGAACAGCCGCATCGACGCGCACACCGTGGCGTCGAAGCGCGGCTCGGCGAGCAGCCGCGTGTAGAAGGTGGGCACGCCCATCATCACCGTGCAACGGGGCAGGGCACGCAGTACGGCGTCGGGCTCGAACTTCGCCAGGAACACCATCGGCGCCCCGACGATGAGCGCGCAGTTGGTGGCGACGAACAGCCCGTGGGTGTGGAAGATGGGCAGCGCGTGCAGCAGCACGTCGTCGCCCGTGAACCCCCACAGTCCGGCCAGCGTGAGGCAGTTGGCCGCCAGGTTGCGATGGCTGAGTATCGCCCCCTTCGGCCTGCCCGTGGTGCCACTGGTGTAGAGGATCGCCGCGAGGTCGTCGGGCCCGCTGGGGTGGTTCTCGAACTCGGTGGCGTACCCCGATGCGGCGGCCACGAGTTCGTCGAGGTCGGCGTCGCGCAGCACCAGGCCCGGTTCGGCGTCGGCCACCAGATGCGCCACCTCGGCCGCCGTGTAGCCGGTGTTCATCGGTAGCAGCGCCACCCCCGACCGGATGCACGCGAGGTAGACGAGTAGTGCGTCGACCCGCTTCTCCACCTGCATCGCCACGCGGTCGCCGGGCCGCAGGCCACGTGCCCGCAGCGCGTGAGCCACCTGCGCCGACTGCCGCGCCGCATCGCCGTAGGTGAGCAGCACGGCGCCATCGGCATCGAGCAGGAACGGCCGCTCGTTGTCGGCCCGCACCGCCGCGACGACGTCGAGCAGCGTGGCGCCGGGCCACGTGCCGTCGGCGTCGGCCGGCATCAGTGGGCGCCCCACGACTCCCGGTGGATCATCCCGCCGGCGGGCAGGCGGTGGGCGGGCTTGAAGTCGTCGCCCGTGTAGTAGGCCACGGGGAACAGCGCAGTCTGGGTCCACTCGGGCGGGATGCCCAGCAGCTCGCTCGCCTGGTCGTGGAAGAACAGGTGGATGGTGGTCCACGCAGTGCCGAGGCCGCGGGCGCGGGCGGCGAGCATGAAGCTCCATGCAGCAGGCAGGATCGAGCCATAGGTCGACGCCTGGGCCGCGATCATCGGCACCTTCTCCATGCGGCCCTGCACGCACGGGATGACGAACACCGGCACCTGGTCGAGGATCTCGGTGAGGTACATCGCGCTGTCCATCACCTTCGGCATCACGTGCTCGCGCGGGTCGCCCTCGGGCAGCGGCGGCGGGTAGCCCGAGCCGGCCATCACCTCCATGCCCTGGCGGTAGAGATCGGCGAGCGCCGTCTTCTTGGCCTGGTCGGTGACCACGACGAACGCCCAGTTCTGGGCGTTGGTGCCGGTGGGCGCCTGCATCGCCACCTCGATGCATTCGTCGATGAGATGCGACGGCACCGGCCGGGTGAGGTCGAGGCGCTTGCGCACCGAGCGGGTGGTGGTGAGGAGTTTGTCGGCAGCAGCGCGATCGATCGTCATGGGACGAACACTACGCGCCGAGCGACTCAGGGGCCGACGGCGAGATCGGATTCGACGAGCGCGCGGTCGTCGTCGTCGGCGATGGGCACGGCCTTGGCCGCGGCCCAGTCGGCGGCGGCCTCGTCGAGCCGGCCGAGTGCTGCCAGCGCGCGGGCCCGCGCCTCGTACGCATAGGCGAGGTCGAAGTCGTCCAGGCCGTGGTCGCGGCACTGCGCCATGCACGCCTCGGCGTAGCGCAGCGATGTGTCGGGATGGCCGGCGAGCAACTGCACCTTCGCCAGCAGCCACACGGCACGGGCCTCGTTCGCGGGGCCGTAACCCTCGGCGCGCTGCCAGTGGTAGGCCGAGGCGTAGGCGCGGCGCAGCATCTCTTCGTCGTTGGCGGACGTGCGCTCCGCCTCGACCATCTCCCACGTGGAGTTGTTGCAGTGCACCGCGTGCCGCCGGTGTTCGGCGGGGGTGAACTCGGGTTCGCTCATCGCGCAACCGTACCGTTCGGCCCGTCACCCGCCGGCCGAACGAATCTTGACTGGAATAGTCGGATATTGGATAGCGTTACGTCCCTCGACAGCACACCTGTTCACCGCCACCAAGGAGCACACCATGGCCGTCCGTCTCGGCGACATCGCCCCCGATTTCACCGCACCCACCACCCAGGGCGAGATCCACTTCCACGAGTGGCTCGGCGACTCGTGGGGCGTGCTGTTCAGCCACCCGAAGGACTTCACCCCGGTGTGCACCACCGAGCTCGGCTACGTGGCGAAGATCAAGCCCGAGTTCGACAAGCGCAACGTGAAGGTGATCGGCCTGTCGGTCGACCCGGTCGACAGCCATGTGAAGTGGGAGGAAGACATCGCCGAGACCCAGGGCACGGCCGTGAACTTCCCGATGATCGGCGACCCCGAGCGCAAGGTGGCCGACCTCTACGACATGATCCACCCCAACGCGAACGACACGCTGACGGTGCGTTCGGTGTTCGTCATCGGGCCCGACAAGAAGGTGAAGCTCACCATCACCTACCCGGCCAGCACCGGCCGTAACTTCGACGAGATCATCCGCGTCATCGACAGCCTGCAGCTGACCGCCCAGTACAAGGTGGCCACCCCGGCCAACTGGACCGACGGCAACGACGTCATCATCGGCGCAGCCGTCAGCGACGACGAGGCCAAGCAGCTGTTCCCGCAGGGCTGGAAGACCGTCAAGCCCTACCTGCGCGTGCTCGCCCAGCCCAACAAGTGACCTGACGCTCAGCCCACCAGGTTCGTCTCCACCCACGCTCGCACCGGCGGGGCCAGGCGGTGCAGATGGTCCGCGGGTGCCTCGCGGATCTCGGTGGCGCTGATGGGTACCGTGGCGCGCTCGGGGTCGACGATCACCGCGTCGGCCCCGAACCGGCGCGCCAGTTCGTCGATGTAGGGGTCGGACGAGAACACGGCGTGAGGGCCGTCGTCGAGCGGCCAGCGCGACCGCAGCAGGTCCATCCAGCGCACCCACAGGTCGGGGTCGCTCATGTCGGTGGGCAGGTCGTGGGCAACCTGCACCACGCTCACCTGCGGGTGCAGGTCGGCCAACCAGCCGGCCCGCAGATGTCCGGGCACCAGTTCGCCCTCACGGGTGTTCACGAACACCACCAGCCGATCGCAGCGTTCGGCCGCCCAGTCGATCATGTAACTGTGCCCCAGATGGGGCGGGTTGAAGCGGCCGATGATGAGGCCCGTCGCGTACCGCACCGGGCCATCGTCGCGCAGCCGTGTCGTCCGTGTGGCGTCCGGCACATCCCGACGGCCAAGATGGCCGGGTGATCAACCACTACCGCGCTGCACGCCAGGAACTCACCGGCCCCGGAGGCCCCTTCGAGATCAAGGAGATCGAGGTACGGGGCATCCCCGTGAAGACCTTCGCCTCGGCCCCGCCCAGCATGCGGGTGCTGTGGGAGATGACCGCGTTCCACGGCGACAAGCCGTACGTGGTGTACGAGGACGAGCACTACACCTACGCCGAGATCAACGCCGACGTGCGTTCGCTGGCCCACCTGCTGCGCGACACCTACGGCGTGGTCGAGGGCGACCGGGTGGCCATCGCGATGCGCAACTACCCCGAGTGGGTCACCGCCTACTGGGCAGCCGTGTCGATCGGTGCCGCCGTGGTGGGCATGAACGCGTGGTGGACGCCGGCCGAGATGGAGTACGGCCTCACCGACAGCCGACCCAAGGTGCTCATCGCCGACGACGAGCGCCTGGAGCGCGTCGAGCAGGTGCTCGACAACGTGCGCGCCGGCGGCCCACTGCACATCATCGCCGTGCGCACCGACCGCGATCTGCCGGCCGACGCCGTGCGCTGGGCCGATGTGGTGAACGGGGCCACTGCCCCGGCCACCCTGCCCGACGCCACCATCGACCCCGACGACGATGCCACGATCTTCTACACCTCGGGCACCACCGGCTTCCCGAAGGGTGCGCAGCTCACCCACCGCGGCTCGGTGCACAACATCCTCAACCTCGCGTTCATGACCGGCAGCATCGCTGCGGCCGAGGCGAAGGCCGTCGCCGCAGGCGATCTCGAACCGAACCCGAACCCCCCGGCACCGCCCGAGCAGAACGTGTTCATGGCACCCACACCGCTGTTCCATGTCACCGCCTGCAACTGCCTGCTGCATCCGGCCACGCTCACCGGCAGCCGCATCGTGTTCATGTACAAGTGGGAGCCGGGCCGTGCCCTCGAGTTGATCGAGCGCGAGCGCGTCACCAACTTCTCGGGCGTGCCCACGATGAGTCGCGAACTGTTGGCCCACCCCGACTGGGAGACCCGCGACACCTCCAGCCTGCTGGGCATGGGGGGCGGCGGCGCCGCGCTGCAGCCCGACCTGGTGCAGAAGATCGCCGGCGCCGTGAAGCAGGGCTCGCCGTCCACCGGCTACGGCCTCACCGAGACGCACGGCATCGTCACCGCCAACTCGTCGAAGTTCTACCTCGCCAAGCCGTCGTCGTGCGGCCCGGCGGTGCCCACGCTCGACGTGAAGCTGGTCGACGACGACGACAACGAGGTCGAGCCCGGCCCCGACGCCATCGGCCAGCTGTGCGTGCGCGGCGCCGTGGTCATCAAGGGCTATCTCAACCGGCCCGAGGCCACCGCCGACGCCATCCGCGACGGCTGGTTCAACACCGGCGACATCGCCCGCATCGACGAGGACGGCTTCATCTACATCGTCGACCGCGCCAAGGACATGGTGCTGCGCGGCGGCGAGAACGTGTACTGCAGCGAGGTCGAGACCGCGATCTACCACAACGACGCTGTGGCCGAGGCCGCCGTGTTCGGCATCCCCGACGAGCGCCTGGGCGAGGAGGTCGCCGCGGCGATCGTGCTGCACCCCGGTGCATCACTCACCGCGGACGAGCTGCGGGCCTTCCTGGCCGAGCGCATCGCCAAGCACAAGATCCCCGCCAAGGTGTGGTTCCTCGACGAGCAGCTGCCACGCAACGCCAACGGCAAGTTCTTGAAGCGCGAGCTGCGCAAGCAACTCGTCGGCGACTGACATGGCCTGGGCCACCAACGGCGACTGCCGGCTCTGGTACGAGACCTTCGGCGACCCTGCCCATCCGGCGCTGCTGATGGTGAACGGC
>JBIKLX010000245.1:0-4038 GCA_044359565.1 Ilumatobacteraceae bacterium | reverse complement strand
CGCCGTTTGGCTGCCTCGAGCACGATGGCCAGGTGCTCTTTCAGCTCGCGCTGGCCGATGAACTCGTCGAGGCGCCGCGGCCGCAGGCTGACGTCGTCGACGCGGTCGATGTCGGTGGCGTTGGCCGTCGGGTCGAGGAACTCGTCACGCACGCTTGGCTCCGAGCAGTTTCAGGGCCTCGCGCAGCAGTACCGAGGCGTCGTCGGAGGCTGGCACCTCGCGCAGCGCGTCGCGTACCTCGTCGGGGCCGTAGCCGAGGCCGGTGAGGGCTTCGCGCACCGACCCGAGCGGGCTGGCGCCCCCCGTCGCACCCAATGCGGTCGCCCCGTCGAGGATGGGCAGGTGCAACCGGTTGCGCAGTTCGATGAGCAGCCGCTCGGCCGTCTTCTTGCCCACACCGGGTACCAGGGTGAGCGCCGCGAGGTCGCCTGTGGTGACGATGTCGACCAACGCGGCAGGCGCATGCGTTCCGAGGATGGCCATGGCCAACGCGGGGCCGATGCCGTGGGTGGCGATGAGCACCTCGAACGTGCTGCGTTCGTCGCGCTGGCGGAAGCCGTACAACGTCTGCGCGTCTTCGCGGATGTGGTGGTGAATGTAGAGGAACACCGGCGACGAGGGCTCGAGTTCGGCGAGCGTGCGCGGCGACACGGCCACCACGTAGCCCACACCACCCACCTCCACGAGCACCGTGGAGTCGCCGGTGCGTTCGAGCACGATGCCGCGCAGCGACCCGATCATCGCCTGGGCCCTGAACGCGTCGCCTGGGCGAGAGTCCCCGCGACCCGGTCGGCCACCGGCGCCATGGCCAGGTGGCACAGCGCCAGCGCGGCGGCGTCGGCGGCATCGGGGGGTTCGGGCACGCTGGCCAGGCCGAGGCGGGCCTGCACCATCTTCTGTACCTGCTCCTTACCGGCGCCACCCCAGCCGGCAACGGCGTTCTTCACCTGGTTGGGCGTGTACTGCTCGACCCGGCACCCGGCCGCTGCCGCTTCGGCCAGGGCCAGCCCACTGGCCTGGCCAACGCTCATGGCGGTACGCACGTTGGTCTGGAAGAACACCTGCTCGACGGCCACCGCATCGGGCCGGTACTGCGTGATGAGGGCGACCAGCTCGGTCTTCAACTCGGCCAACCGGTACGGCAGCGGTGTGCTGGGCGCGGTGCGGATGACACCGAGCGCCAATGGCACGACGATTCGGCCGCCACGCGCCTCGACGACGGCGTAGCCGCAACGGGTGAGCCCAGGGTCGATACCAAGGACGATCACGGGCGGCGGGCTCCGGTGGCGAACACGCGTACGAGCGTAGCACCGGGTCGCCCGACGGCGACGGACTACGGTGGGCCGGTGATCTCGACCGCTCGTCTCCCCCGTCGGCTCCCCCGTCGGCACCCTCGTCGGATGCTGGCCGGCTGTGCCGTGCTGGGCCTCCTCGCCGCCGCGTGCAGCGGCGACGGCGGCTCGGAGCCGACGTCCGAGGCACCGGGTACCACCACCGCCGTGCTCGACACCGCCACGACTCAATCGGTCGACACCTCCACCACCGTGGCGCCGAGCACCACGGCCGAGGTGCAGCAACCGCTCGAGTGCACTGCCACGACGGCTCGCGAATGCCTGTTGCCCTGGCCGAACGATGCGTTCACCGTGGCCGACCCCACCACCGCCACCGGCCGCCGACTCGCCATCCCGGCCGATGCGACACCGCGCAACGCGACTGGCGTCGCCATCGATGTGACCGACCAGAACCGGGCCGACGGCTTCTCGCCAGGCTCGGCCGTACTGGTCGACCTGCCGGGCCTCGACCCGGTGGCAAGCGGCCTCGCCCCCAGCACCGACATCGGCGCCTCGTTGGCCGACGACGCACCCATCCGCATCACCGACACGGTCACCGGCGAGCGGTGGCCCTACTTCGCCGAGCTCGACGCCCAGGCGGCCGACGACGCCGACCGGTTGCTGATGATCCATCCGGCCGTCTCGCTGACGGAGGGCCACACCTACGAGGTGGCGATCGGCAACCTCGTCGACGTGAACGGCGATCCACTGGTGGCACCCCTCAGCCGCTGGACGTTCACCGTGGCCAGCGCCGACAGCCTCAGCGGTCGAGTCCGTGCGATGCGCGACGACGCCTACGCATCGCTGGTCGATGCTCCCCCGTCATTCGCCGTCACCGACATCGCCGACCGCGACGGCCTGCGCATCGTCGACGGCACGATCGACGTGCCCAACTACCTCAGTGGCGACGGGTCGCCCGGGGCCACGATGCTGCTCGACGACACCGGCTCGCCGGTCCGCAGCACGACCTCGCCCACCTATCCGGCCCGGTTCCGCTGCGTCCTGCCCACCGCCCCGGCAGCGCCGGTGCCCGTCATCGTCTACGGCCACGGTCTGCTGGGCGACCGCGGCGAGGTCGAGGCCCTCTCGTTCGCCGCATCCATCGGCGTGGCAGGCGCGTGCGCCACCGACTGGATCGGCATGACCACCGACGACATCGGCAACGTCGCCGCCATCCTCGCCGATGTCTCGATGTTCCCCCAGCAAGCCGACCGCATGCAGCAGGGCCTGCTGAACTTCCAGTTCCTCGGGCGGGCACTCAACGACGAACGCGTCTTCGCCGCCGACCCAGCCTTCCAGAACGCCACCGGCACGCCGATCATCGCCCCTGGCGCCACCCAGTTCGTCGGGAACAGCCAGGGCGGCATCCTCGGCGGCGCCGCCAGCGCCATCTCCACCGAGTGGCAGCGTGTCGTGCTCGGCGTGCCCGGCATCAACTACTCGCTCCTGCTGCACCGCTCGAGCGACTGGCCCCAGTTCCAGGCCGTGTTCGACACCGCCTACGTGAACCCGGTCGACCGGGTGCTCGCCCTGCAGCTCATCCAGTTGCTGTGGGACCGGGGCGAGAACAACGGCTACGCCCAGCACCTCACCACCGACACCTACCCAGGTATCACCGCCAAGCAGGTGCTGCTGGTCGAGGCCTTCGGCGACCACCAGGTCAGCAACGTCAGCACCGAGGTGCTCGCCCGCACCATCGGTGCCCGCGCCCACGCCCCGGCCATCGGCCCCGGGCGCAGCAACGACCGGGTGCCGCACTGGGGCATCGAACCGCTCGACTACGCGGCTGTTCCGGCGGCCTCGCTGATCATGTGGGACTTCGGAACCCCGGCACCGCCCACGGTGAACCTGCCGCCCTCAGACCCCGAGTACGGCCGCGACCCGCATGGCGCCGCCAGCGCCGAACCGCGGGTGCTCACCCAGGCGGTCACCTTCCTGCTCACGGGCTCGCTGTCGGACGCCTGTGGCGGCTCCGCCTGTACCAGCGGCGTGCTACAGACCTGACCCCACTGCAGGTCGGCCCTGCAGCGGCTCAGGCCGACAGGCCGCGCAGCACGGCGACGAGTTCGTCGACCGGGCGGTAGGTGAGCCCGGCGATGGCCCGATGGGCGTAGCGAACGATGCCTCCCCCGTCGATCACGAACACGCTGCGGCGTGGGAACCCGATGGGGCCCAGCGTGCCGTACGCGCCAGCGACCTTCTTGTCGGTGTCGGCCAGCAGCGGGAACCCGAAGTCGTACTTGCCCCGGAAGTGCTCGTGGCTCTCGATGCCCTGCGCCGAGATGCCGAGCACCTGGGCCTCGAGTGACTCGAATTCGGCGAGTTCGTCGTTGTAGCTGTTGAGCTGTTTGGTGCACACCGCCGAGTCGTCGCCCGGGTAGAACACCAGCACCACCGGACGACCGGCGAACTCGGCCAGCGTGTAGTCGCGCCCACCGGTACCGGGCAGGGTGAAGTCGGGCGCACGGTCGCCCACCGACAGGGCCATCAGCCGACCGCTTCCATGATCTCGTCGCTGATGTCGAAGTTGCCGTACACGTCTTGTACGTCGTCGTTGTCTTCGAGCGCGTCGATGATGCGCAGCACCTTCTTCGCGTCGTCGACGTCGGTGACCTCGACGCTGTTCGACGACACCATCGTCGACTCGGCCGACTCGACGGCCACCTTCGCCGCCTGCAGCGCATCGCGCACCTCGTACAGCAGCGAC
>JBIKLX010000069.1:0-14674 GCA_044359565.1 Ilumatobacteraceae bacterium | reverse complement strand
ACGGATGACGCGGTCGCCCGGGTGGTGGTGCGGCGAGGCCGCGTTCTCGCCGGCGGCGACGATGGCGAAGTTCACCAGCTCATGCCCCTCGGCCAGGATGCGGGCGCCCAGATCGGCCGACACCTCGGCCTCGGTGCGACCCTCCAGCGGGATACGGCCCGCCTGCAACTCGGCGGCGATGCGGTCGACCGCTGCGCCGGCGGCGGCGAGTGCGGCGATCTCGGCCGCGTCCTTGCGCGTGCGCAGTTCGTTCATGACCGTCGTGGAGCGCACGTAGCGGGTGCGGTCGCTGCCCCAGTGGCCCAGGAGGTCGACCAGGAAGCGGGCCCACATCGTGTCGCCCACCGCGGCAACCATCGGGCGTGGCACCAGACCCGCCACCAGCGCCACCGGATCGTCGGTCTCGTTCCAGGGCAGCAGACTGAACACGCCCGGCTGTGGCGCCACACGCGGCGCCTCGAGTCGGGGGATGACCAGCGTGGCATCGCCGTCGCGCGGCACCACCAGCATGGTGAGCCGCTCGAGCGGCATCGCCGTGTAGCCCGTGAGGTACGGCAGGTCGCTGCCCACGCTGAGCAGCAGCACGTCGACACCCGTGGCGTCCATCGTGGCCCGTGCACGGGCGATGCGGTCGAGGAACGGGCCTGAAACGGGCGTGGCGCTCATCCGCCCATTCTGCCGTGCCCTGCCCCGCCCCGCCTCGCTCGCCGCGCCCCACCTCGCTCGTCTGTGTCGTGACACAGACCGAACGTTCCGTCTGTGTCACGACACAGAAGCTGGGCGGGCCGGGTCGGGGCCGGTGCCGGGCCGGGCATCAGGTACGGGTGAGGGTTACCGGGGTGACCTGGTCGGCGGCCTGCTTGGCGTGATAGCTCGAGCGGGTGAGCGGGCTGGCCTCGACATGGCCGATACCCGCTGCCTGGCCGATGCGCTTCCACTCGTCGAACTCGTGCGGCTCGACCCAGCGGGCCACCGGCAGGTGATGCATGGTGGGCCGCAGGTACTGGCCGATGGTGACGATGTCGACGCCGATGGAGGCCAGATCGACCAGGCAGCCGACCACCTCGTCGTGGGTCTCGCCCATGCCGACGATGAGGCCCGACTTCACCGTCAGGCCCGCCGCCTTGGCGCGGGCCAGCACACCGAGCGACCGGGCGTAGCCGGCCGAGGGACGCACGGCGCGCTGGAGGCGGGCAACGGTCTCGGTGTTGTGGTTGAACACATCGGGCCGGGCGGCGAACAACAGCTCGAGCGAGGCCGGGTCGCCCTTGGCGTCGCTGACGAGCGTCTCGATGCGGGTAGCGGGCATGGCCGCACGGATGGCCTCGACACACGCGGCGACGTGCGCCATGCCACCGTCGGCCAGGTCGTCGCGGGCCACCATCGTGAGCACGGCGTGCTCGAGGCCCATGCGGGCCACGGCCTCGGCAACCCGCGCCGGTTCGTCGGCTGCGGGCAGGTCGGGCTTGCGCGTGTCGACCAGACAGAACCCGCACGCTCGGGTGCACCGCTCGCCCAGCACCATGAACGTGGCCGTGCCGTCGCTCCAGCAGTCGCTGAGGTTCGGGCAGCCGGCCTCTTCACACACCGTCACCAGGCCGAGTTCGCGCACGGTCTGCTTCAGCCCCAGCACCTCGGGGCCGTGCACCACCTTCGGGCGCAACCACTCGGGCTTGCGGCTGGCGATCTCGAGGCCACCCGTCACCCCCGCCTGGCCGAGGCGGCCCAGCAGCCGCACCGATTCGGCCGCGGGTGCCGCCGCTACACCGTGATCGGCCGCGGTGCGCACCGGTGCACCAGCGCCTTCTCCGCGGGAAAACGCCGACAGGTCGTCGGGACGGTGACGCCAGGCGGTGTCTTGCCGCTCGATCGCTCCGTCGCTCCACATGGTCGCGGCGTGGCGGGCCAACACGTCGACCACCTCGCGCATCGTCGCGTCGATGCCCTCCTCGGCCAACGACGTGACGGGCTTGTCGGCGATACCGCACGGCACGATGTGCTCGCGCATGTAGGTGAGGTCGGTGGCCACGTTGAGGGCGAAGCCGTGCATGGTGCGCCCGTGCGACAGTCGCACACCGATGGCGCAGATCTTGCGCGGGTTCGGCCCGCTGACCCCCACCCACACGCCCGGGTACTCGGGCAGCACGCCCACATCGGCGAGGCCGAGGTCGACGAGCGTGCGCACCACAACGGCCTGCACGGCAGCGACGTGGTCGGCGGCGCCGAGTGCGTTGGCGACGCTGAGGATGGGATAGCCCACCAGTTGGCCGGGGCCGTGGTAGGTGACGTCGCCGCCACGCTTCACGGGAACCAGTTCGGCACCCACGTCGGCCGGGTCGCAGCGCAGGTTGGTGGCCAGGTCGGTGCGTGGCCCGTAGGTGAACACATGCGGGTGCTCGAGGAGCAACAGGTGTTGCTCGCGACCGTGATGGAACAGGCCCTCCTGAAGCGCGAGCGCTTCGCCGTAGGGCACGGTGCCGAGCCACCGCACCCGAAGGGGCGCGGCGGCAGGCAGAGGGTTCAGCTCAGAGTTCGCTGTCCCAGTCACGGGTCTCGAGGATCTGCTTCACCTTCACCAGGAACCCGGCCGCGTAGGCACCGTCGAACGCACGGTGGTCCCAGCTCATCGCCAGGTTGCCCACCGGGTGGATGACAATGGCCTCGCCGCCGTCGGGCAGCGTGGCCACGACCGGCTTGCGGACGATGGCGTCGGTGGACATGATCGCCACCTGCGGCTGGTTGATGATGGCCATGGTGAGCACGCTGCCGGCCGAGCCGTTGTTCGAGATGGTGAACGTGCCGCCCTGGATCTCGTCGGGGCTCAGCTTGCGGCTGCGGGCGCGGTTGGCGAGGTCGTTGATCTCGCGGGCAATGGCGCGCAGGCGCTTGGTCTCGGCCGAGCGCACCACCGGCACCAGCAGGCCCTGAAAGTCGAGGTCGACGGCCACGCCGATGTCGATGAAGTTGTGCACCACCAGCTCGGTGTCGCTGATGCTGGCGTTGAGGTGCGGGAACTCGCCCAGCGCGTCGACGATGGCCCGGGTGATGAACGGCAGGTAGGTGAGGCTGAAGCCCTCGGTCTGCTTCCAGCTCTGCTTCACCCGGCCGCGGGTGGCGTCGACGTTGGCGTAGTCGACCTCGACCACGCTGAACGCGTGCGGGCTGACCGACTTGCTCATCACCATGTGGCTGCCGGTGAGCTTGCGGATCTTGCTCAGCTTCACAGCGCTGTCGCGGTCGCCGGCGGCCACCGCAGGAGCCGGAGCCGGGGCCGGAGCAGGAGCCGGAGCGGGGGCCGGAGCAGGGGCGGGGGCCGGAGCGGCCTCGACCACCGGAGCCGGAGCGGGCGCAGGAGCAGGAGCGGCCTCGACCACCGGGGCGGGAGCCGGGGCCGGCGCAGGAGCCGGGGCGGCGGTGCTCAGGCGGTCGATGTGATCGTTCACGTCGTCGCGGGTGATGCGGCCGCCAGGGCCGGTGCCGGTGATGTCGTCGGGGCTCAGGCCGTGCTCGGCGATGAGGCGGCGCACCACGGGCGACAGCAGACGGTTGTCGCCACCAGCGCCCTCGGCCACAGGGGCCGGCGCCGGGGCGGCCTCGACCACCGGGGCCGGTGCAGGGGCAGGCGCAGGGGCCTCGACCACCGGGGCCGGAGCGGGCGCAGGAGCTGGCTCGGGCTCGGGTGCCGGGGCTGGCTCGGGCTCAGGGGCCGGGGCTGGCGCTGGCGCGGCATCGCTGGCGCTACCGACGACGGCGATGACGGCGCCCACGGGCACCGTGTCGCCCTCCTGGGCAAGGATCTGCAGCACGGTGCCCGCGATGGGCGACGGCACCTCGGTGTCGACCTTGTCGGTGCTCACCTCGAACAGCGGCTCATCGGCAGCGACGGTGTCGCCGACCTTCTTGAACCAGCGGGTGATCGTGCCCTCGGTGACGGTCTCGCCCAACTGGGGCAGGGTCACATCGGCCATGGTGTTCTCCTCGGGTGTGTCGGCTCAGGCGTTCAGGCTGCGGCCGGTGAGAGACAATACGGTCTCACCGAACAGTTCGGTGAGGCTGGGGTGGGGTTGGATGAACTCGGCGACCTCGGCTGCGGTGGCCTCCCAGTTCACGGCCAGGTAGCCGCCACTCAACTGTTCGGTCACCCACGGGCCCACCATGTGCACGCCGAGGATCTGTCCGGCGGTGCCATCGGCGTTCTTCTTGGCGATCACCTTCACCAGGCCGTCGACCTCGCCCAGGATCTGGGCCCGGCTGTTGGCGCGGAACTGGTGCTTGGCCACCACGACGTCGTGACCAGCGGCCTTGGCGGCTTCTTCGCTGGGGCCTGCCCACGCCACCTCGGGGTGGCAGTAGATGGCCCACGGCACACGGTCGTAGTTGATGGGCGCAGGCCGCTCGCCGAGCAGGTGCTTGGTGATGAGGATGGCCTCGGCGTAGCCGACGTGCGCGAGTTGCGGCGTGTTGATGAGGTCGCCGATGGCATACACACCGGGCTCGCCCGTGCGGCAGTACTCGTCGACGGTGACAAACCCGCGCTGGTCGATCTTCACAGCGGTGTCCTGCAGGCCGAGTTCGTCGGCGTAGGGACGGCGGCCGACGCTGACCACCACGGCATCGACCTCGATGCTCTCGCCCTCGCCGAAGTGCACGACGGTGCTGCCACTACCGGTGGGCGTGTGGCCGGTGACCTTCACCCCGGTGCGGATGTCGATGTTCTTCTTCTTGAAGCTGCGCACCACGACGTTGGCGAGATCCGCGTCGAGGCCGGGCAGCACCTTCGGCATCCCCTCGAGGATGGTGACCGCGGCGCCGAGATCGGCGAAGGTGCTGGCGAACTCGCATCCGATGGCGCCGCCGCCGATGACCACCATGCGGGCGGGCACTCGGTCGAGCATGAGCACTTCGTCGCTGGTCATCACCGGGCCGCCGGGCACCACGTCGAAGCCGGGGATGGTGCGCGGCACCGAACCCGCGGCCAGCAGCACATGGCGGCCGGTGAGGGTGGCGCTGCCGCCTTCGTTCAGACGCACGGTGACGGTGCGGTTGGCGCCGAGCGAGCCGGTGCCGCCGATGATCTCGATCTTCTTCGACTTCATGAACCCGCCGAGGCTCTTCACGATGCCGTCGACGATCTTCTGCTTGCGGGCCTGCGATACGGCGAAGTTCACCGTGGGGGCACTCGACTCGATGCCGAACTCGGCAGCGTGGGCCACGTGGCGCTGCACGGCGGCGGTTTCGAGGAACGCCTTCGCGGGGATGCAGCCACGGTTCAGACAGGTGCCGCCGATGGCGCCCTTCTCGACCACGGCCACCTTCAGGCCTGCCGAGGTGGCGTAGAGCGCCGCGCCGTATCCACCTGGGCCGCCGCCGATGACGACCAGGTCGAACTCGTGGTCACCCAGGGCAGCAGTGTTCATCGGTGAGGCTCCTCGTGTGGGCAGCGCAGGATCGGCTCGGGCCGTCGGGGGGTTACGGTACCGCCATTCGGTGGCATCGTCGGCTGACTGTGTGGTGCTGGCACCACCCTGCCAGGAACCGGCACCTCCTAGCAGGGGCAGTCAGGCTGGTCGGCGGGCGCGCAGGTGGGTGGGGCAGTGCTCGCCGGTGTCGAGCACGCCGATCATCCGCGTCCACAGGTCGATGTTGTGGTCGACGAAGGGCTCGCCCAGTGCCGCGACCGCCTGGGCGCGCAGTGGGCCGCTCATCTGGGCGAGTTCGTGGCGTGCGGTCTGCGCGTACCACTCGTGCCGGCTGACGATGCCGATGTCGGCGAACCCGGCCGCCTCCAGCGCCGCCGCGTAGCGCGAGGGCGAGGCCATCCCGAAGTCGAGGCCCTCGGCGGCGATGTACTCGCGCATCGCCGGCGACGGCTCGCCGTCGTGGCCGATCAACCAGTCGGAGGCAACGAACCAGCCGCCCGGACGAAGGAGTCGGAACACGTCGAGCGCGAGCGACTCCTTGTCGGGGATGTGCACGATCGAGTCCTTCGAGAACACGATGTCGAACGTGCCAGGCGGGAAGGGCAGCGGGCCGGGCGCCACCTTGGCCACGCCGATGCGATCGCTCAGCCCATGGCGCTCCACCCGCGCCCGAGCCCCGGCGAGCACGGTGTCCTCCACGTCGACTCCAGTCACGTAGCCGGCCCCGAACCGCTCCACCAGCAGCACGTCGATACCGCCCACACCGCAACCGATGTCGAGCACACTGCGGCCCTCCAGGCCGATGCCCTCCAGCACACGGGCCACCTCGTCGGGCCCACCGGGCGACAGGAACCCCTCACCCCACACCAGTTCCAGCAGGCCGATCAACGTGGGGTCGTACAACTCGCCGTCGCTGTGCTCCATCGCGTCCTCTCCAGGTACCGCCGTGCGCCGCCGGTCAGCCGAGTGCCCAGCGGCGCTGGTCCTCACCCCGGCGCAGCAACAGTACGCGGGCGCCGTCGCGGCTGGCGCCCGAGGTGTCGTAGGTGAGGCTGCACGACTGCTCGGCCACCGTCAGCTCGGTGCAGGCCTCGGCGTCGTCGCTGCCCATCGCCGGCAGACGCACCGGAGGCGCCAGCAGTTCGAACGCGTCGAACCCGAGCGGGTCGTCGACCCCACTGGTGCGCACCACCACACGCATCCGTCCGTCGGTCTCCTCGGCGCTCACCACCGTGACGGTGAGGTCGCCCGCCTGGGCGGTGTCGCCCACCCGGAGGTCGGGGGTGCCGTCGGACTTGTCGGCGAGGCGGAGCAACTGCAGGCTGCCGGCGACGAGGATGATGAGGCCGCAGGTGACGGCAAGGATCAACAACGTTCGGGTCCGCATGGAGCGATCAGCCTACGGCGGGTACCCTGTCGGCATGTCGCCTCGCACCCGCCGCATCGCAGCACTGTGCTGTGCCGCCGGTCTCGTGCTGGTGGCGTGCGGCGACGACACCGGCTCCGAGGCTGCGCCAGTCAGTGCTTCGGCCGACCCGACCGAGTCCACCCCGGCACCGCAGGCGCCCTCCACGGCCGCTCCCGGCACGACCACCATCGACACGGCAGTCGCCGCCACCGACGGCGTGGGCGAACCGGCAGCAGTGGTTCCGGCCTCGTTGCAGTTCGCTGCACCACTCGTGGGCGGCGGCACGTTCGATGGCGCCTCCGTGGCCGGGGCCCCGGTGGTGTTCTGGTTCTGGGCGCCTGGTTGAGGCACCTGTAACCGGGAAGCCCCCTCGGTCGAGGAGGCAGCACAGCGGTGGGCCGGGCAGGCCGAGTTCATCGGCGTCGCCTGGTCGGGCAGCGACGAGTCGTTCCAGGGTTTCATCGACAAGCACTCGCTCACGTTCCCGCAGATCAGCGACGACCCGGGCGACGTGTTCGATCGCTTCGGTGTGGCCGGTCAACCCGCAGCGGCGGTGGTGAGCCCCGACGGTGAGGTGCAGTTGCTGCTGGGCGCGGTCGAGGCCGAGGTGCTCGACGACGTCATCAACGGCATGCTCGGCGCCTGAGCCGAACTCGCTGCCGCCCCTCTGCGGTCAGAGCCCGAGGCGCACGTCCTCTGCGCACTGGAACACACGATCGTTGTAGGCCTGCTCGTCGGTCGTGTACCAGTTCTTGCCCTCCATGCACTGCGGCGCGAGCAGCTCGTACGGCACCTCGTACGAGTCGACGGCACCCGTGGCGATGAGGTCGAGGAAGCACGGCGAGGCCGCCGTGGCCATTGCCGTGAACTCCTCGTCGGTCATCGAGTACACGTCGTTCCAGTACATCTCGCTGACACCGCACTCGGGGAAACGCATCGTCGCCGGCACGAGCGAGGCATCGATCGACCCATCGGCGAGACCGGCCTGGATGCAGGCGAGCGCGTCGGTGGCCTCCATCATCGAGTAGCAGAGGTTGATGCCATCGGTTGGCACGTCGCCCCCACCGGTGAGGATCTCACCGGTGGGGTTCATGTCGCTCCCGAACAAGTCGAGGGTGTCGAAGAAGGCACCGCCGGCATCGATGATGTCGGTGATCTCCTGCTTGTCGAGCGTGGCGAGGATGCCGTTGTAGAAGTCGAAGCCGCTACGGATGGGGCTCACATACCACTGCCCGTCGACCTCGTGCACTGCGATGCCCTGCGGCGAGTAGCCCTCGAAGGCCCGCTCGACTGCGTCGGCCAGGTTCTGAGTGGCTTCCTCGTCGGCGATGCCGGCGTCGCCGATCAGCGCGCCGAACTGGCCGCCGTCGGCCTCACAGGTCGAAGTCGTCTCACCGTCGATGTCGAACGAAGCGCAACCGTCGGCGTACTTCAGCGACAGGCTGCTGTCGTCGTTGCCCGACGACGCCTGGAACGTGAACGAGTCGATGTCGACGTAGCGACGACTGCCCGAACCCTCCACCGTGTACGTGCGGTCGGTGATCGACCAGGTGATCTCGGCGTCGCGGAAGGCCTGCTGCGCCTCGTCGAGGAACAGAGGCGCATAGCGCTGAAGGGCCTCGGCCTCGGTGGGGTCGAGCGTGGCGATGATGCCTGCGAGGTCTTGCCCCTCGAGGGCCGACAGCAATTGGTCGACGGCTCCGTCGGGGCTGTCGGCACCATCGGCCTGCACGCCGCTGGCGGGCACAGGGCTGTCGCCGCGGGCCCCCTCGGCAACGCTGTAGAACAGGCTGAGATACCAGCGGCCGTCGCGCTCCACGGCGGCGAACGTGGCCGCACCGACCTCGTCGGTCTGAGTCTCCATCGTCATATCGGGTCGTTCACCGTCGAACACCTCATCGATGAGCAGGCTGCCGATGGGCACCTTCGTGCCGTCGACGCTGCTGGAGACGGAGCCGTCGACGACGACCTTCACGATGTCGTCGGCGCCCGTGCTCTCGGTGTTCACCTGGAGGTCGGAGAACTCGAAGTCGACACCGCCGACCTTGCCCAGCGACGCCGAGGGGTCGAGCACCTCGATGCGGCGCAGGTTGTCGAACAGGTCGATGACCGGCTGCCGGAACGTCTCGCGCTCACCCGGCAGCAGCAGGTCGATCACGCCGAGCACGTCTTCATTGCCGAGGGCCTCGAACAACTGAAGGCCCACGGCCTCGGGGCTCGATGCGCCACCGTCGCTGTCGTTGCCGGCGATGCTGACCACGGCGAACGTTCCTGCGGCCAGCAGCGCGCCCACACCGGCGATCGCGCCGATCACCTTGCCGCGGCTGCGGCGCGGCGTCGGCGAGTCCACCACCGGCACAGATGCGGTGACGACTGGCGGCAACGGCACGGTGGGATTCGGCACGGTGGGGTCCGGCGCGGCCGAGCCGATGGGCGGCAGCCAAGGACGGGGCAGATCGGGACCGAGACCACCGGGCGAGTCGCTCATGGGGAAACCCTAGTGCTGCATCGGGGCCGAATGTGACGCGACTGACGACATGTCGATCACGCACGATTTCCGGAATGGCCGTAGCGTCAGCAGGGTGAACATCGTCATCTCCGGCTCATCCGGCCTCATCGGTACAGCACTCGTCGAGCACCTGCGCGGCCAGGGCCATTCAGTCGTCCGTCTCGTCCGTCGCTCGGGTGTGCTCGCCGCGAACGAAGCGCTGTGGGACCCGGCCGCAGGCACGCTCGACCCGGCCGTCATCGACGGCGCCGACGCGGTCATCAACCTGTCGGGCGCCGGCATCGGCGACCACCGCTGGACCGACGAGTACAAGCGCGAGCTGCTGTCCAGCCGCACGCTCACCACCGGCCTGTTGGCTCGCACCATCGCGCAGGTCGACCGCAAGCCGTCGGTGTTCCTGTCGGGTTCGGCCATCGGTTGGTACGGGCCGTGCGGCGACGAGGTGCTCGACGAGTCGTCCACGACACCCGGCTCCACGTTCCTCGCCGACATCTGCGTGCAGTGGGAGCAGTCCGCCGGGCCCGCCGCCGATGCCGGTGTGCGCACCTCGCTGCTGCGCACGGGCATCGTGCTCACCCCGCAGGGCGGCGCGCTGAAGAAGCAGTTGCCACTGTTCAAGCTGGCCCTGGGCGGCAAGTTCGCCAAGGGTTCGCAGTGGCAGAGCTGGATCTCGCTGCCCGACGAGGTGGGCGCCATCGAGCACCTCCTCACCGCCGATGTGTCGGGCCCGGTGAACCTCACGGCACCGAACCCGGTCACCAACGCCGAGTTCACCAAGGTGCTCGGCAAGGTGCTCGGCCGCCCGACCGTGCTGCCCATCCCGTCGTTCGGCCCGAAGCTGCTGCTCGGTGGCGAGTTGGCCGACGCCTTGTTGTTCACCGGTCAGCGGGTGGTGCCACGGGCGCTGCAGGCCAGTGGCTACACGTTCCAGCACCCCACGCTCGAGGTGGCGCTGCGGGCCCTGCTGGGTCGATGAGCGAAACGGGGTTCGACGCAGTCGTCGTCGGGGCGGGTCTGGCAGGTCTCACGGCGGCACGCACGTTGCAGCGCGCCGGGCGCACGGTGTGCGTCCTGGAGGCGAGCGACGGAGTGGGCGGCCGGGTGCGCACCGATGTGGTTGATGGGTTCCTGCTCGACCGCGGGTTCCAGGTGTTGCTCACCGCGTACCCTGAGGCGGCTCGCCAACTCGACTACGCCGCGCTGCGGTTGCAGGCGTTCGACCCTGGGGCGCTGGTGTGGCGCGGCACCAAGGGGCAGGTGGTGGGCGACCCGTTCCGCAAGCCGGCCACGCTGGCCTCGACGGCACTGGCGGGCATCGGCTCACCGTTCGACAAGGCACGCATCCTGCGCCTGCGCCAGCGGGTTCGACGGGGCCCAGCCGCCCAACTGCTGCGCGGTGCCGACCGGCCCACCATCGACGCACTGCACGAGCAGGGCTTCTCGCCCACCGTCATCGACCGCTTCTTCCGACCGCTGTTCGGCGGCATCCAACTCGATCCGGCGCTCAGCACCTCGGCGCGCATGTTCGATGTCATCTTCCGCATGCTCAGCGAGGGCGATTCAGCCGTGCCCGCTACCGGCATGGGCGCCATCCCGCTGCAACTCGCCGCCGACCTGGCACCCGGCACGGTGCGGCTGAACTCGCCGGTCGCCGCGGTGAATGGCACGTCGGTGCGACTCGTCTCAGGTGAGGTGGTCACTGGCCGCTCGGTCGTGGTGGCCACCGAAGGACCGGTCGCCTCACGTCTGCTCGGTCTGCCCGAAGTTCGGTCGCGTTCGGTGGGCTGCGTCTACTTCGCGGCGCCAAAGGCACCGATCGACAGCCGGCTGGTGGTGCTCGACGGCACGGGTCGCGGCCCGGTGCTGAACGCCGCCGTGATGAGCAACGTCGCCCCGTCGTACGCACCCGACGGGCAGCACCTCGTGGCCGCGGCCATGCCCGGCCTGCCCATCGACCCAGCCACCGGCGAGCCCGACGAGCACGCCGACCTGGTGTCGATCGCCCGCACCCATCTCGGTCAGTGGTGGGGTATCCAGGTGGGCGCCTGGCGGCATCTCGCCACCTACCGCATCGCCCACGGCCAGCCCGACCAGAGCACACCGTTCCACCCGAAGCGGAAGGTGGCCCTGGGCGGCGGGCTGTTCGTGTGCGGCGACCATCGCGACACCGGCTCCATCCAGGGCGCCCTCTACTCGGGTCGCCGCTGCGCCGAAGCCGTCGCCGCCACCACCGCCACCGCCTGACGCGCCCGGCCCGTCCGTGAGCGTGCACCGGCGCAGGACCGGTCACCGCTCACCGACCCCATACCTTCGTGCGCGTGGGCCCGCGCGGGGCCGGGGCACGCTCACGAAGGGGTGGGGCGAATCAGGCCCGCACGGCTTGGATGTCGAGCTGGATCTTGATCTTCTCGCCCACCAGCACACCGCCGGCTTCGAGGGCGACGTTCCACTCGAGACCCCACTCCTTGCGGTTGATCTCGGCCTCGGCGCTGAAGCCGGCCTTGGTGTTGCCCCACGGGTCGGTGGCCACGCCCTCGAACTCGAGCTCGAACGTGACGGGGCGGGTGACGCCCTTGATGGCGAGGTCGCCGTGGAGCAGGTAGTCGTCGTCATCCGCCTCCAGTGAGGTGGTGGTGAACGTCATGGTCGGGAACTGGGCGACATCGAAGAAGTCGGGGCTCTGCAGGTGGCCGTCGCGGTTGGCGTCGCCGGTGTTCACCGATGCCATGTCGACGCTGGCCGACACGGTGGATGCCAGCGGGTTCTCGGCGACGACGACGGTGCCGCTGAACGCAGTGAAGGTGCCACGAACCTTCGACACCATCAGATGGCGTGCGGTGAAGCCCACCGACGAGTGCGACGGGTCGACGTTCCAGGTACCGACGGTGAGCGGGGTGAGGGCGGTGCCCATGGGATTCCTCCTGTGCATGGCCGACCGGTGTCGGCCAGTTAGTTGCGGCAGCAATGATTGTAGAGTCAATTACTTGTGGTCGCAACTGTTGCGTATGGAATGGGTTAGCCTGGGGTCGTGACCAGCAGTTCCTCCCGCCCCCGGCCCACCTCGGCCCGCGCGCCGCGCTGGCTGACCGCGGCCGAGATGGAGGCGTGGCGCGGCTACATCGACACGGTCGGCCCGTTGGCTGCGGCACTCGAGGCCGACCTCGCCGCGTTCGGCCTCACCAATGGCGACTACGAGGTGCTGGCCTGGCTGTCGGAGGCCGACGACGAGCAGATGCGCATGTGCGATCTGGCGGGGCGGTTGCGACTGTCGCCCTCCGGACTCACCCGCCGACTCGACGGTCTCGTCTCGGGCGGCTTGGTCGAGCGGGCCCCGTCGACAGCCGACCGGCGGGTGATGATGGCGACGCTCACCCGCAAGGGCCGGCGCCTCATCGAGGCCACTGCTCCCAACCATGTCGAGAGTGTCCGCCGACACCTCATCGACCTACTCACCCCGGCCGAGATCGCTGCACTTGCCAGCGCGTTCACCAAAGTGCGCACGCACCTGCGCGACGAGCAGAATGACGCCTCGTGACGGCGTCGCTCCCCCTCCCCCTCGGTTTCCGTGCCCACGTGGCCAACATCGGCATCAAGGACACGACCGACGATTTCGTGGTGGTTTCCGCCAATGCTCCCTGCGCCGCAGCCGGCGTGTTCACCCAGAGCAGCTTCGCCGGGCCCAGTGTGCTGGTGAGCCGCCGTCATGTAGCCGACCACCGGGCCAGGGCAATGGTGGTCATCAGCAAGAACGCCAACGTCGCCACCGGACCGGAAGGTCTGGCCAACGCCGAGGAGGTGGTGCGCGGCGTGGCCGCGTCGTTGGGGGCCGACCCCGGCGATGTGCTCATCGCCTCCACCGGCGTGATCGGTCGCCAGTACCCGATGGATCGGGTGCGCGCCGGGTTGGCCGCGCTTCCCTCGGCCCTGCCCGGTACCGACGCGGCCGCGGTGGCCCGCGGCATCATGACAACCGACACGGTGCCGAAGACCCACGCCGCCGCGGTGGCCGGCAGCACCGCCCGCGTGGTGGGTGTGGCCAAGGGTGTGGGGATGATCGAGCCGAACATGGCCACGCTCATCACCCTGTTCTTCACCGACGCGGCGATCGAGCCCGCTGCACTCGACGCCACCTTCCGGCGGGTGATCGACCGCACCTTCAACTGCGTGTCGGTCGATACCGACACCTCCACCAGCGACACGGCCATCGTCCTTGCCAGCGGTGCCGCTGGTGCCGTGGATGCCACGGCGTTCGAGGCGGCGCTTCACGAAGTGGCCCTGTCGCTGACCCAGCAGGTGGCACGCGACGGTGAGGGCGCCGAGAAGCTCATCGAGGTGCACGTCGACAGCGCCGCCGACGGGGTGCAGGCCAAGCGGGTGGCCAAGGCCATCGTGAACTCACCGCTGGTGAAGACCGCCGTGCACGGCGCCGACCCCAACTGGGGCCGGGTGGCCATGGCCGTCGGCAAGAGCACCACGGCCGACGAGGTCGACCAGACCCGGGTGACCATCCGCTTCGGCACCCAGGAGGTGTATCCAGCCGCGGTCGACGCGAACGGCCTCGAGGCCCTGGCCGCCTACATGCGCGGCGACACGGTGCGCATCCACGTGAGCCTGCATGTGGGCGATGCCGACGCAACCGTGTGGGGATGCGACCTCACCGACGGCTACGTGCGCATCAACGCCGACTACACGACGTAGCGCTGCGGGCTCGTCGTCCGCTGCGCTTCCTCCTCGCGCCGCGTGCGGCTCGTCGCTGGCGCTTCCCTCGCCGCCAGCACCCGCTCCGTCAGCTGACCTGGACGCCTTTCCAGAAGGCGATGTGGCCGGTGATCTCCTTCGCCGCATCCTTCGGCTCGGGGTAGTACCAGGCGGCGTCGGCGTTGGTGCTGCCGTCGACGACGATGTCGAAGTAGCTGGCCGTGCCCTTCCACGAGCACACGGTCTGCTTGGCCGACTCGACGAAGTACTCGCAGTTGATCGACGACTTCGGGAAGTAGTGGTTGCCCTCGACGACGACGGTGTCGTCGCTCTCGGCCAGCACGGCTCCGTTCCAGGTGGCTTTCATCGCAGCGATCGGCCGATCACTTCGGTGGCATGCGGATGCCGCCGTCGACGCGGATGGTCTCGGCGTTCATGTAGCTGTTGGTGACGCACTCGACCACCATCGACGCCAGCTCTTCCTGGAAGCCGAGGCGCTGCGGGAACAGCACACCCTTTTGCAGGTTGGCCTTGAAGGCCTCGCTGGCGTCGCCCTGGCCGTAGATGGGGGTGTCGATCAGGCCCGGGGCGACGGTGTTCACGCGCACGCCGACAGCGGCGAGGTCGCGGGCGATGGGC
>JBIKLX010000244.1:0-4048 GCA_044359565.1 Ilumatobacteraceae bacterium | reverse complement strand
GCCATCGCCTACGTCACCATCGTCACTCTGTGCACCGTGGCCGGCCCCGTGCTGGTACTCGTTGCCACCGACTACGGACTGCTCGACCCCGACGCGAAGGTGCTGAACCTGTGCGTCATTGCCTACTTGGTGGTGGTGGGTGTCAGCTACATCGCCTCGCGCCTGCAGTACCTGGCCATCAACCAGGCGGGTGAAGGCTTCCTGCGCGACCTGCGGGTGCGCGTGTTCGACCGGCTGCAGGCGCAGTCGATGGCCTTCTTCGACCGCAACAAGGCCGGAGTGCTCGTGGCCCGCATGACCGCCGACATCGAGAGCATGGCCGAGCTCATCCAGTGGGGTCTGCTCCAGTTCGTCAGTGCCATTCTGCTGCTGGTGGTCACCCTGGTGGTGATGGCGGCCACCAGTTGGCAGCTGCTGCTGGCCGTGATGCTCATCCTGCCGGTGGTGGTCGCCGCGTCGGTGCGCTTCCAGCGCCAGTCGCACCAGGCCTACCTCGACGTGCGCGACAAGGTGGGCCAGAACCTGTCGACCCTGCAGGAGTCGATCGCCGGGGTGCGGGTCATCCAGGCGTACCACCGCGAGGGCGAGCAGACCCGGCGCTTCTTCGGCACCAACCGATCGCTCTACGGGTCGCACCTCCACGCGGTGCGCGTCAGCGTGTGGTACTTCGGCTTCATCGAGTTCGTCGGCGTGTTCGCCGTGGCACTGATGGTAGGCGTGGGCGGTTGGCTGGCCCATCGCGGTTCGGTCAGCGTGGGCACGGTGGTGGCGTTCGTGCTGCTGCTGAGCAACCTGTTCGACCCCATCCAGCAGCTCAGCCAGCTGTACAACACGGTGCAATCGGCGGGCGCGTCGCTGCACAAGCTGTACGGCATCATCGACGCCGATCCGGATGTGGGCGAGCACCCGCAGGCGGTGGCGTTGCCACGCACCGGGGTGCTCGAGGCCCACGACCTGTCGTTCCGCTACCAGGGCGCCGAGCGGCGGGCCCTCGCCAACGTGACGCTGCGCATCGAACCCGGCGAGCGACTGGCGCTGGTGGGACCCACGGGTGCCGGCAAGAGCACACTCGCCAAACTCCTGTCGCGCCTGTACGACCCCACCGACGGATTCGTCACGTTCGGCGACATCGACCTGCGCGTCGCCTCGTTGGCCTCGCTGCGTGAGCGCGTGGTGGTGGTGCCCCAAGAGGGATTCCTGTTCGGCGGCACGGTGCTCGACAACATCCGTGTGGCCCGGCCCGACGCCACCGACGACGAGGTGGCCGCAGCGCTGGCGTCGATCGGCGTGCTCGACCGGTTCGAGGAACTGCCCGAGGGCTTGCGCACCGAGGTGCGCGAACGCGGGTCGCGGCTCAGTTCGGGCGAGCGCCAGCTGGTGTCGCTGGCGCGGGCCGCGCTGGTCGACCCGGCGGTGCTGGTGCTCGACGAGGCCACCAGCAACCTCGACCCCGGCACCGAAGCGGTGGTCGAGCGAGCGCTCGAGTACCTGATGAGCGGCCGCACGGTCATCGTCGTGGCCCACCGGCTCAGCACGGTGCGCCGCGCCGACCGCATCGCCGTGGTCGACCACGCCCGCCTCGTCGAGTACGGCTCGCATGACGAGTTGATGACGCTGGGCGGTCGCTACGCGGCGCTCACCGAGGCCTGGCTGAAGGCCCAGCCGGTGGCGCCGCCCTCCGACCCCGCCTGACGCCACGCCCTGACGGCCCGCCCTTCTCGAGACCTGTGTTCGTGCGTATGCCCCCGCACCGAGGCGGTCCAGGCTCACGGACCAGGGTGCTTCGTGAGCGTGGGCAGGCGCTGGGACGGCCCACGCGCACGGACGGGTGACGATCAGGACGGGGGGCGATCAGGCCGGGTGGTGATGAGGGTCGGGCGAGTCAGGCCCGGGCGAGTCAGGCTCGGTCGAAGACGAGGACGAACTCGAGCAGGCCGTTGTCCTTCACCACGGCGAAGCCGTTCGACGGGTCGGGGATCGAGTAGTCGGAGAACAGGATGAGGATGCTGCCGAGCACACCGATGCGCCCACCCTCGAGCTGGGCTTCCACAGGGAAGGTGACGCTGCGGGTGACACCGCGCAGGGTGAGATCGCCGGTGGCGGTGGCCGTGAGCGACTCGCCCTCAGCCGGTACGGCGCCGAAGTCGATGGGAGCGGTGAGCACGAAGGTGGCGGTGGGGAACTCGTCGACCGACATGATGCGACTGCGGAACTGACCGTCGCGTCGGTCGCTGTCGCTGGTGATGGAGGCCATCTGCACCGTGAACTCGGCGGCGGTGGCCTGGTTGCCGGCAATGGTGAGCGAGCCGGTGACGTCGCTGGTGCGGCCGGCGCCCTCGACGTCGATACCGCCGAGCACCTCCTGCACCCGGTAGCCGAGGGTGGAGTCGGCGGCTGCCGACCACACGCCGTCGGCCCCGGCGTCGGCAGGCGCAGCGGTGGTGGTGACGACCGTCTCGGGCGCGGATGCGGGCACCGACTCCGAAATCGACTCGGGCACGGTGACCGCAGCGATGGTGGTGCTGGAGAGCGCGGCGTCGAGATCGCCCGAGTCGAGCGCGGTCGGTGCGTCGTCGCGGAGCACGAGGATCCACAGCAAGAAGGCGCCGGCCAACAGTGCGATCAGCGCGATTGCGCCATAGATGAGCTTGCGGGATGTCGACATGGCCCTCCTTCGGGGACATCTGGATTGTCGCATGCTCGTCCGCCCGGTGTGACGACGGACCAGGTATTCATCCCGGCTCGCCCGCAGGCCCCCCGGTAGTCTCGATGCTTGCTGTGAGCAATCACCCCTTCCGTCCTCTTCGCCACCGGGCTGTGCGCCTGTTGTGGACCGCCGCCGTGGTGTCGGATTCGGGTACCTGGGTGCAGCTCATCGTGGTGGGCAGCCTCGTGGCGGCCGACACCGGCTCGGCCGTGCAGACCGGTCTGGTGGCACTGGCCACGTTCGCCCCGCAGGGCCTGGCCTCGCCGGTCGGTGGCCTGCTCGCCGACAAGTTCGACCGCCGCAAGGTGTTCCGCAACGCCCTGTTGGCACAGGCACTCATCACCACCGTGCTGGCTGTAGTCATCGCATCGGGGGTGCGCGACCCGAAAGTGCTGGCTGCGCTCATCCTGGTGGGCAGCGCTGCCGGCGCAATCGGGGCACCGTCGTACTCGGCGATGATCCCCGACCTGGTGCCACCCGACGAGTTGATGGCCATGATCTCGCTCGGCGTGTACTCGTGGAACGCCGGCCGCATCGTCGGGCCGCTCGTCGGTTCTGTGCTGGCGCTCACCGTCGGGCCGGCCTGGACGGTGGCGTTCAACGCCGCCACGTTCGTGCTGCTGGCCGGCGCCGTGGCGATGGTGCGACGGCCATTCGTGCCGCTCGCTTCCGACGGCACCATCGTCGAGCGCCTGGTGGGCGGCTACCGGGCGCTGCGCTCCACCCCGGGCTGCTGGTACACGGTGGTGTGGCTGGTGGCCTACAACATCACTGCCGTGCCGTTCATGGGCCTCATGCCGATCTTCGCCCGGGCCGAGTTCGACGGTGGCACCGGCCTGACGGGTGCCTTCAGCTCGGCCCAGGGCATCGGCGCCATCATCGGCGGCATCATCGTCACGATGCTGGCCCGGCGCATGCCTCGGTCGGTGCTGCTCACCTGGATGGTGGTGGCGGTGACGCTGTTCCTGGTGATGTTCGCTCTTGCCCCCACGGCGCCGCTCGCCATCGCTGCGGCTGCGCTTCTCGGTGGCGCAGCGGCCGGCATGTTCGTGACGATGACCGCAGTCATCCAGCGCGACGCGCCCGCAGCCAGCCGTGGCCGGGTGATGGCGATGATGCAGGCCTCGATGGGCATCTCGTACGGCATCGGGTTGATGTTCATCGGCTTCGTCGGCGACGCGGCATCGCTGCGGGTGGCGTTCCTGGTGGGCGCGGCGGGCTCGATCCTGTCGGCGCTGGTGCTCGCCGCACGCACGCCCGACTGGCGGCCGGTGATCGACGGCAACGAGCTGGCGGCCGAGAACACGGCCCTCGTCAGCGCACGCTGAGCCGTTGCTGGCT
>JBIKLX010000243.1:0-4058 GCA_044359565.1 Ilumatobacteraceae bacterium | reverse complement strand
GGCGGGGTGCCCGCTTCGAACTTGGCGGGCAGCGGGGCGGTGGTGAACCCGTCGAGTCGCACGTCGGCGATCATGTTGCCGCCGCCCAGGAACGGTGGCATTGCGTCGAGCAGCGCTTCGCGGCCCCACAGCAGGCCGATGCCCGATGGGCCGCACAGCTTGTGGCTGCTGAAGGCGAGGAAGTCGGCGTCCCATGCCTGCACGTCGGTGATGTTGTGGGGCACGTACTGGCAGCCGTCGACGATGGCGATGGCCCCGGCGTCGTGCGCGGCCCGGCACAGTGCAGCCACCGGGGTGATGGTGCCCAGCACGTTGCTCATGGCCGTGAAGCTGAAGACCTTCGCCCCGTCGAGCAACTGCGGCAGGGTGGTGAGGTCGAGTTCGCCGGTGGCGGTGAGCGGCACCCAGCGCAGTTCGATGCCTCGTTCGGCGACGAGCATGTGCCACGGCACGATGTTGGCGTGGTGCTCCATGTGGGTGAGCACCACCACATCGCCCTGGACCAAGTTGGCTCGGCCCCAAGCGAAGGCGACGAGGTTCAGTGACTCGGTGGCATTCTTGGTGAACACCACCTCGTGGGTGCGGGGCGCATTGATGAACCGGGCCACCTTGGTGCGAGCACCCTCGAACAGGTCGGTGGCCTCGGCGGCCAGGCGGTAGGCGCTGCGGTTGATGGGTGCGTAGCCGGTGCGCATGAAGTCGGCCATCGCCTCGATGACTGCGGCCGGCTTCTGCGAGGTGTTGGCCGAGTCGAGGTAGACGATCGGCTGGCCGTCGATCTCGCGCGAGAAGATGGGGAACTGGGCGCGGACGGCGGCGACGTCGAGGCTCATCGGAAGGCCTCGTACCCGTCTCGCTCGAGCTGTTCGGCCAGTTCCATCCCGCCGCTGGCGACGATGCGGCCCTCGACCATGATGTGCACGTGGTCGGGCTGCAGCTCGTCGAGCAGCCGCTGGTAGTGGGTGATCAGCACCACGCCCATGGTGGGTCGTGCGGCGCGCACCTCGCGGATGCCCTTGGCGACGATGCGCAGGGCATCGATGTCGAGGCCCGAATCGGTCTCGTCGAGGATGGCGATCTCGGGCTCGAGGATGGCCATCTGCATGATCTCGTTGCGCTTCTTCTCGCCGCCGCTGAAGCCCTCGTTCAGATAGCGGTCGACGAACGAGCTGTCCATGCCGAGGCGCTTCATCCAGTCCATCGTGGCGAGGCGGAGCTCAAGCACCGACAGGTCGATGCCCTTGCGGGCCGACAGTGCCTGGCGCAGGAACTGGATGACCGAGACGCCGGGGATCTCCTGCGGGTACTGGAAGGCGAGGAACATGCCGTTCTTGGCACGCATGTTGGTGGGCCAGTCGGTGATGTCGTCGCCCTGGAACACGATGCTGCCGCTGGTGACCTGGTACTCGGGCGAGCCGAGCAGGGTGCTGGCGAGGGTGCTCTTGCCTGAGCCGTTGGGGCCCATGATGGCGTGCACTTCGCCGGCATTCACCGTGAGGCTCAGGCCGCGCAGGATGTCGCTGACGGTGTCGTCGGCCTCGGCGGGCCGGGCGTGCAGATCGTCGATGCGGAACAGCGTGGTCACCGGACCGAGTCTATTTCCCCTATCGCCGTAGTGGAAACCCCGCGAGGTCATCCAACAGGGATCTCACATCGTCGAGTCGGGTGCGCGGATTCACCAGGCAGATGCGCATGCACGGCTCGCCTTTCCAGGTAGTGGGCACCAGTAGGGCGACGCCTTCGCGGGCCCGTTGGGTGCTCCAGGCCAGGTAGTCGTCTCGCGTCCAGCCGTCGAGGGTGAACAGCACGATCGACAGTTGCGGTTCGAGCAGCAGGTCGAAGCCGGGGCGCGCGGCGATGTCGGCCGCCAGGGTGCGGGCAGTGGCAATCGACACATCGACGGCCTCGGTGTAGGCAGCGGTGCCGTAGGTGGCGAGGCTGAACCACAGCGGCAGGCCACGCGCCCGGCGCGACAGATGGTAGGCGTAGTCGCTGGGGTTCCAGTCGTTGCGGTTCACGGCGTCGAGGTAGGCCCCGTGCTGGGCGTGCGCGGCAGCGGCGTGGGCGGGTTCGCGGTAGACGAGGGCGGCGCAGTCGTAGGGGGCGAACAGCCACTTGTGCGGGTCGACGCCGAAGCTGTCGGCACGTTCGATACCGCGGAAGGTGTCGCCGACCAGATCGCTGCACAGCGCGGCCAGGCCGTAGGCGCCGTCGATGTGCAGCCACAGGTCGTGGTCGGCGCACACATCGGCCAGCGCGTCGAGTTCGTCGACCGCTCCCGCGTTGGTGGTGCCACCCGTGGCCACCACGGCGAACACGGCCGTGTCACTGTCGCCAGCCGCGCCGGTCGCGTGTCGAGTTACGTCCGCTGCGCGGCCCGAAGTCGACACGCGGTCGACGCCGCTGTGCTCGGCCAGCACCGCGGCGAGCGCCGCGCCGGTGAAGCGGCCGAGGTCGTCGGTGGGTGCTTCGAGCACGTCGACGTCCATGATGCGGGCGGCGGCGCGCACCGAGGCATGCACCTCGTCGGTGGTGACGATGCACCAGCGCGCTGGCCGGCCGAGTCCCAGTTCGGTGCGGCGTTGCTGGGCGCGGTGGCGGGCCGTGGCGAGCGCGCTGAGGTTGGCCGCCGAGCCGCCCGAAACGAACACGCCGCCCGCCTCGGCCGGAAAGCCGGCGAGGTCGGCCAGCCAGCGCAGTGCAGTGTTCTCGGCGGCGATGGCTCCGGTGCCCGCTTCCCAGTTGCCCCCGAAGATCGACGAGGCGCTCACCACGAGGTCGAACATCGTGGCTGCGATCGACGGGGCCGTGGGCACGTAGGCGAGGTTGAGCGGGTCGTCCATCGGCCGGCACGCCGGCATCAGCACGTCGCGGAACATGGCGAGCGCAGCGTGACCGCCGATGCCGGTGGGGGTGATGCTGGTGTCGAGGGTGGCGGCCAGATCGGTGGCCTTGTGTGCGCCCCACTGCGGATCCTTCGGCACCTTCAACCGCTCGATGGCGTAGCCGATCACCGCATGGGCGAACAGGTCGGTGCTCTCGTCCCATTCGTGCATCGATGCCGTCATCGCCCCTCCGTCCCGCTGTGCGTCCGCAACTCCTTCGGCCCCAAACTACTACGCACGCCCCCGAGTCCCCGTCGCCCACCCGAGTCGCAGCCACTCACCCGAGGGTTGTTCGGCCCCCAGGTGCGCAGGATTCACTCGGGGGCGACCCGCTCGGCAGCTAGCGCACGCCAGATGGCCGGGTAGCTCGGGTACTCGAGGGTGGCGTCGACGTAGCCGGCCTCGTGCAAGGCACGGTGAAAGGGGGGCAGGTTGCGGAACGGCACGCCCGCATCGACGTGGTGGGCGAGGTGCCAGCCGATGTGGAACGGCACGAGGAAGAACCGGGCGAGCAGGTGCTGGCGCACCGAGTGGGTGCTCTCGCGGCGGTCCTTCGAGCGATGCATGCCCCCGTGCTCGGCGATGCTGCGCAGCCTGTTGATCACACGCCACGCGGTGAGATACGGCGCCAGCCACAGCACCGGATAGACCCACCAGTGACCGCTGACGGCGGCGGCGGCGATGAGCACCGCCTGCACGGCGAGGATGTGACGGGTCGCCCGGCGTGACTGCGGATTCGGATGGCGCAGGTTGCCGAGGAACTGGCGCATCAGTTTGATGCCGGTCCGTCCCGTGGCGTCGCGGACGAGCTTGCGGCGCAGGCTGGCGTGGCCGATGGGGTAGCCGGCGTACAGCGCCTTGTCGGGTTCGTCGGGGCCGAACTCGTCGCGGTGGTGGGCCATGTGTACGCGGCGGTAGGCGTCGGTGGAGGTGAAGCCGGGGTAGCCGAGCAGCCAGCGCCCGACCAGGTCGTTGGCGCGCTTGTTGCTGAACAGCAGGCGGTGGGCGGCCTCGTGCATGAGCGAGGCGAACTGAGCGTGGGCGCGGCCCATCAGCACGAAGGCAGGGATGACGGCCCACGGCGCCCATCGAACCGCGGCGTAGATGACTAGTCCGGTCTGCAGGTACAGGGCCAGCACCGACCACGCGTTGGCGAGGTCGGGGATGCGACGC
>JBIKLX010000068.1:0-14701 GCA_044359565.1 Ilumatobacteraceae bacterium | reverse complement strand
CCCCGAGGCGTTCGGGTTCCCCGAGGTGGCGGTGTTCGGCCTCACCCCGGTGGCCATCCGCGGGTTGCTCGACCTGGTGGCCGACCTGCTGCGCGGCGGCACCGAGATCCCGCTCGAGGTGGAACTGGTCGGACTGTTCGACAACGACCTGCGCTGTGTGTTCGACCCGGTCGACCTCGACACCTGGGGTCACCTGTTCACCACGGCCCGGGCCTGGTACCGCGGGCGGCCGTTCGAGATGGCGCAACTGCTGTGGCCCGACCGCAACGGGTTCCTGCCCACCGAGGCCGGGTTCGATCAGCGGGTGCGTCAGGCGCAGCCGGTGCTCAGCCAGTCGGCCGGGCAATGAGGTCGCTCACCGACACGAACTCGTAGCCGTCGGCGAAGTACCGCTCGATCACCGCGGGCAGTGCCTCCACCTCGGTGCGGCGCTGGCGGACGAGATCGTCGTCGGTGCCGCTCCACTCCCACGCCGAGCGGCCGATGCCGTCGTGGAGGATGACGATGGCACCCTCGTGCACCGCGTCGATCATGTGCCGTCGCACCGCGTCGACGTCGGTGGCGCCCACGGTGTCGGCCGGGCCGCGGCTCACCGACCACATCGCCAGATCGTGCCCGTACTCGGCGACGGCTGCCATCAGCGATCCGGTGATGTGCCCCTTCACCGGGCGGAACCAGCGTGGGCGCTCGCCCAGCAGTTCGGCCACGGCGTCGGCGCCGCGCTCGACGGTGCGACGCACCTCGTCGGGTGCCTGGGTGGCCGCGCTGTAGTGGTCGAAGGTGTGGTTGCCCACCTCGTGGCCCGCGTCGAGGGTGCGGCGTACGAGGTCGGGGTGACGCTGCACCAGTTCGCCGATGAGGAAGAACGTGGCCGTCACGTCGTACTGCTGCAGCACGTCGAGTACCTGGGCCGTGAACTGCTCGGTGGGGCCGTCGTCGAACGTGAGCGCCAGGCGCCGCTGTTCGCCCTCGACGCTCCACCACACCGTCGCCGCGCCACGCCGTTCGCCCGCCGCAACGCTGGCTGTGTAGTCACCCGACAGTTGCGAACTGCCCATGTGGTGCCCCAGCGCATAGCCACCGACCGGGGCGGCGACGGCGGCGCCGCCGATGCCCAGCCGGGTGAGAAACGAGCGCCGGTCCACGGCTGTCAGCCTACGGGCGAGCGTTCCTCCACGGCGTGCGGCACGTCGAGCTCGGCCAGGATGTCGAGGAACGGATCGGCCGTGAAGGCTTCGGGCCCGTTCACACCCGCGCCCTGCCAGACGCCGTGGGCCACCAGCTCGAGGCCGACGATCGGGTGCACCGCGGTCTGCCACACCACGGCCTGGTGGCCGTACTCGCGCATCGACCACTCGTTGTCGACGATCTGGTAGAGGTACGTCTCGCGTGGCGTGCCATCGATGCCAAGGCCGCGCACCAGCGAGCCGGCGCAGGTGCGGCCGCGCATCCGGTCGCCCAGTTCGGCCGGGTTGGGCAGCACCGCCGACACCAGGTCGCGGGGCGACACCTCCACCCCGCGCACGCTCACCGGTTTGGTGCTGTCGAGGCCGAGTTTGCGCAGGGTGGCGAGCACGTCGAGGAACTCGTCTCCGAGGCCGTACTTGAACGTCACCCGGCCGACGTCGATCCAGCGCGGCATGAGGATGACCTCCTCGTGCTCGACGTTCACGCAGCCGAGCGGCCCGATGCCCTCCGGGAACACGAACGTCTCTGGTTCGCTGAACGGCTCGGTGGTGAACCAGCCCCGCTCGCGTTCGTACACGATGGGTGGGTTCAGGCACTCCTCGATGGTGGTCCAGATGCTGAACGTGGGGGCGAAGGCGAACCCGTCGACGACGAGGTCGCTTCCGTCGCGTACGCCGATCTCGTCGATGCGGCTGAACAGGTGATCGGCGGCGTAGCGGGCCGCCACATCACTGAACCCCGGCTCCACCCCCAGGCCCACCAGCGCCAGCAGACCGCGCTCGACCCACTGGTCGCTCACTGCGAACTGGGCGTCGCCCAGCATGACGCCCGGGGTGTTGTACGGGTCGTGGGGGTGCGGCACCGACATGTGCATCGCCATGTCGAGGTAGTGGCACCCGGCATCGAAGGCGGCATCGAAGATGGGCGGGTTGAACCGCGGGTCGCACGCGTTCACGATCACGTCGCTGGTGGTCGAGCGGGCCAACTCGACCAGGTCGAGCCGGTCGCTCGCGTCCACCCGGGTCGACAGCACCCGCTCGCGGCCTGCCGGATCGCCGGCGTTGGCCCGTGCCGCGGCCCGAGCCGCTCGCTGGCCGTCGATATCGGCCACCACGATCTGTTCGAACACGTCGCGTCGGGCGGCGATGGAAGCCATCGCGGCGCCGACACCCCCGGCACCAACGATGAGAATCCGCATGACCCGGCAGGCTAGCCCGGCCCCAGCGAGCGTCCGCGAACTACAGGGCGAAGGCCCGGCGAGCGGCTCCGGCCGGCACCAGCGCGGCGATGCGGCGGGCCAGATAGGGGCTGAAGTAGCCGCGGTAGGCCAGTTGCAGTTCGGGCAGCATCCAGTCGTTACCGGTCACCTTGCCGCGGCAGGCCGCTGTGCCGCAGGCGCATTCGAACTCGTCGTAGTCGCTGCCGTCGCTCATCGCGTAGTCGTAGGTGAGTTCTTCGCCGACGGCGATGTCGCGCATGGCCACCACGATCACCTGGCCGCTCATCCCGCAGTTGGGTGCGCACGAGTGGTTCACCCAGTCGGCGATCTCGGCCTCCACATGGCCGGCCATGAACAGATCGTCGTCGATCTGGATGGAGCGGCTGATGCGGTCGGCCGACAACAGGTCGAACTCGGCCCGAGTGAGACAGGTGCCGCCGAAGGCCACGATCATCTCGCCGGCACGGATGGGCTCGACCGCGACGGAGCCGTGGCCCGAGCCCGGCACATCGATCGAACGAGCTTTCGCAGTGAGGTAGCTGACTCCCATGGGGGCAGAGCATGTACCCGGCACGTACTCGCCGTCTACTCTCTGATTCATCAGCCGATCTGACGCGCTCGTCAGTCAGACTGGCTGAACGATCAGCGCATTGGGGGATGCACATGACTGCAATCACAACCGACGTCACCGCCGGCACGAACACGGGCGGCTGGAACTTCGCCGACATCTACGAGGCGGTGGCCACCCGCGCCCCTGACCGACCGTGCCAGATCCAGGGCGACCGCGTCGTCACCTGGGGTCAGTTCGATCGGCGGGCCAATGCGCTCGCCGCCGACTTCGTGTCGATCGGCATGACCCAGGGCTCGAAGGTGGCCTGCTACCTCTACAACGCTCCCGAGTACATGGAGACCATGACGGCGGCGTTCAAGGTGGCGATGGCCCCGGTGAACACGAACTACCGCTACGGCCCCGACGAGATCGTCTACCTGTTCGACAACGCCGATGCCGAAGCCGTGGTGTTCCACGCCTGTTTCGCCGACATCGCCGAGCAGGTGCGCGACCGACTGACCAAGGTGCGGCGCTGGTACGTCGTCAGCGACGAGACCGGCAGCGGCCCGGCATGGGCCACGCCCTACGAGCAGGTGGTTGCCGCAGGCGCCGACCGGCCGCAGGTGGCCTGGCCGCGCAGCGGCGACGATCTGCTGCTGCTGTACACCGGTGGCACCACCGGCATGCCGAAGGGTGTGATGTGGCGTCAGGACGACCTGTTCAACGTGCTCGGCGCTGGCGGTAACGCCACGTTCGGCATCCCGCCCGCCAACGACGTGGCCGATCTGGTGGGCCGCATCGACCCTGCCGTGCCGGGGGGCGTCATGCTCAGTGCCTGCCCGCTCATGCACGGCACCGGCCAGTTCTCGGCACTCAACTCGATGGCCGGCGGCGGGGCAGTGGTCACGCTCGTCAACCGCCGATTCAGCGTGGAGGAACTGTTCGAGACCATCCAGCATCGTCGAGTGACCAACCTCATCATCGTCGGCCAGGCGTTCGCCGGCCCGATGCTCGACCACCTCGAGGCCAACCCCGATCACTACGACACCACCAGCCTGGCGCTCGTCGTGTCGTCGGGTGTGATGTGGAGCCGCGAGAACAAAGCGGGACTGCTGCAGCACATCCCGCAGGTGGTGCTGTTCGACTCGTTCGGCTCCAGCGAGGCCGTGGGCATGGGCGGTTCGGTGTCGGCCGCCGGGGCCGCCGAGCAGACGGCCACGTTCGCGCTCGGCGCCAACTGCGCGGTGTTCAACCCCGAGGGCCAGCGGGTGCAACCCGGGTCGGGCGAGCAGGGCATGGTGGCCGTGGGTGGCTACATCCCGCTCGGCTACTACAAGGACGAGGTGAAGACCGAGTCGACGTTCCGTACGTTCGAGGGCCGGCGCTGGAGTGTGCCGGGCGACTGGGCCGAGGTGAACGCCGACGGCAGCCTGAAGCTGCTCGGCCGTGGTTCGGTGTGCATCAACACCGGCGGCGAGAAGGTGTTCCCCGAGGAGGTCGAGGAGGCGCTGAAGAAGCACGCCGGTGTGCGCGACGCAGTTGCCGTGGGCCTGCCCGATCCGCGCTTCGGCGAGACCATCTGTGCGGTGGTCGAGGCCGAGCCCGGTGCCGAGGTCACCCTGCCCGATCTGGCCGAGCATGTGAAGGAGCATCTGGCCGCGTACAAGGCGCCTCGCCAGTTGGTGGTGGTCGACACGATCGGCCGGGCACCCAACGGCAAGGTCGACTACAAACGGCTGAAGGGTGTGGCCATCGAACGCCTCGGCATCGACACCACCGGGATCGGCTGATGGGCGCTGCCGACCTCGGCGACCGACTCGCTCGCGGTGAGAGCGTGCTCATGCCCGGGGTGTGGGACGCCCTGTCGGCCCGGCTGGCCGCACAGGCCGGTTGCTCGACGGTGTTTCTGTCGGGCTACTGCGTCAGCGGCACGCTGCTCGGCGCCCCCGACTTCGGCCTGCTCACCCAGACCGAGATGGCCGAGGTGGCCCGCCGGGTGTGCACCGCCAACCCGGGGCTGAACGTGGTGGTCGACGCCGACACCGGCTACGGCAACCCCATCAACACCATCCGCACGGTCGAGTTGTGGGAGCAGGCGGGCGCGGCGGGCATGTTCCTGGAGGACCAGGTGTGGCCCAAGCGCTGCGGGCACATGGCGGGCAAGCAGGTGATCGAGCGTGCCGACTGGCTGGCGAAACTGCGTGCCGCATGCGAGCACCGCACCGCGCTGCACGTGACGGCCCGCACCGACGCCCGCGCCGCCATCGGGCTCGACGAGGCCATCGAACGGGCGAAGATGGCCCGCGACACCGGCGTCGACGCGCTGTTCGTCGAGGCGCCCGAGTCGATCGCCGAACTCGAGGCCGTCGCCGCGGCGCTGCCCGACATCACCCTGGTGGCCAACATGGTCGAGACAGGTCGCACGCCGCTGCTCACCCCGGCCGAACTGGCCGAGTTGGGGTTCCGGCTCATCGTGTCGCCGCTGTCGCTGCTGTTCAGCGCGGTGCGGGCCATCCAGGTGTCGCTCGAACAACTCGCCGCCGAGGGCAGTTTGCGCAGTCACCTCGACCGACTCGTCGACTTCGAGGGGTTCGGCCAGATCGTCGGTTTACCCGCAGTGTTCGACATCGAACAGCGGTATCGCTGAGGCACACTGCTACAGTTCGCCACGCATTACGAGCGGCCTTCGGGCCCGGCAACCTGGGTAACGCCCCAAGGTGCCAAGCGTCTCCCGCCTCGGCGGACCAGACACGATGTGGTCGAGTCTCTCGGCAACCAAGGCGTCTCGTACTGCGAATGATCGGAACCACCGAGTGGTGGGCAAGCAGTGGCGAGAGGAGGCAGCAGTGAGCGATCTGGCACCCGTCAGCGGTGCGTGGCGTGTGGGCGACCCCCCGGGGAAGCGACAGTTCTACACGTTCCCCGCTGACCGCCCGTTCGCGCTCGACGGCGGTGTCACCCTGCATGAGGTGACGGTGGCCTACGAGACATGGGGCACGCTCGACGAGCGCGCTTCGAACGCGGTGCTGCTGTGCCACGCCTGGACCGGCGACAGCCATGCGGCCGGCGACGCCGGTCGTGGCCATCCGGCGCCGGGCTGGTGGGACGATCTCATCGGCCCCGGACGGCCCATCGACACCGACCGCTGGTTCGTCGTGTGCGCGAACGTGCTGGGCGGTTGCCAGGGCTCGACCGGGCCGGCCTCTCCGCATCCGGCTGACGGCCATCCCTACGGCAGCCGCTTTCCGGTGGTCACCATCCGCGACATGGTGCGAGCCCAGGCCCGTCTGGCCACACACCTCGGTGTCGGTGCCTGGCACTCGGTGGTGGGTGGCTCGATGGGCGGCATGCAGGTGCTCGAGTGGGCGCTCACGTTCCCGCAGCGGGTGCGGTCGATCGTGCCCATCGCCACGTGCGCGCAGGCCACCGCCCAGCAGATCGCGTGGGGCGCCATCGGCCGCCGGGCCATTCGTCTCGATCCGCGCTGGCGGGGCGGCGACTACTACGACGCCCCGGCCGGCGAGGGTCCGAGCGAAGGCTTGGCTGTGGCGCGGATGATCGCCCAGGTCACTTTCCGCAGCGACAACGTGTTCACCGACAAGTTCGGCCGCGACCTGGCCGATGGCAACGAGTTGTCCGATTCGCTCGGCCTGTGGCAGCGCTTCGAGGTCGAGCGCTATCTCGAGTACCACGGCGACAAGCTCGTGCGCCGCTTCGACACCAACAGCTACCTGCTCATCGGCAAGGCGATGGATCTGCACGATGTCGGCCGCCATCGAGGTGGTCTCGAAGCAGCGATGGCGCGCATCACCGTACCGTCGCTCACGGTGGGCATCTGGAGCGACATGCTGTATCCCACCTACCAGCAGCGTCAGATCGCCGCGCTGCTCGTGAACAGTCCGTCGAGCGAGTACGTCGAACTCGACTCGCCCCACGGGCACGATGCGTTCCTCATCGAGTTCGACCAGGTGGGCCCGCCCATCGCCCGATTCCTCGAGCAGGTCGCCGGCGGCTGACGCGTCTCAGGCCGTCGGGCCGTCAGGTCCTCGGGTAGCAGCGCCGGGCAGACGCCCCTGGATGACGGGCAGGGCCTTGCTGCTGGCGGGGAAGCGCAGCGCCATGAACGCAGGCGTGCCGTCGGTGTCGCGGCCGCGCAGGAGGAAGACCGCTTTGCGGCCGCCGCCGGGCGCCTGCTGTTCGAGCTGCCAGTACGAGGTGTTGCGGCGCATCAGCCGTTTCTGGTCGATGCGTAGCGGTCCCTCCTCGGGGATGATCACCCGGGTCTCGCGCCAGCGGCCTTGCGGGTTGCCCTGGGCATCGATGTACTGGCCCGAGCACAGCATGTTGCGGCCGTCTTTCGACACCCAGTGCGGTTCGAGACGGATGGCCACCCAGGCGAGGCCGACGCAGAGAGCGATCGACAGCACGAACCAGAAGAACTCCATGCACACAGGATGCCCGATCGGCACGGCAGAATGAGGGAGATGGCTGCCGACCTGTCCGACGCGAACGCCGACCGGATCATCTACCTCGTCGCCGCTGGGCTGGTGCTGCTCGGCATCGCGCTCGCGGTGGCCACGGTGTGGTGGTGGCGGTCGACCCGCCCCGAGCACCCGTCGCTCGGTCCGCTCGAGGTGATGGGCGAGAAGCGGTTCCGTCGCTCGAGCGGCGCCGAACGCCGCCAGATCATCGCCAACTCGCGGCCGCCCGGTGCACAGCCGCTCATCGTCGAGCCGCCGGCGCCCCGACCCGTCGACCTGGCCATGCTGGCCGGTGCCGCACCGCAGGGCTTCGACGACCTGCGCGTCGACGCTCCTCCCCAGGGAGCGGCTGTCCAGGTGCCTGCAGTGAAGTTGTCTGCGGTGAAGCTGCCTGCAGCGGAGGTGCCCGCGGCCCACCCGGGACAGTACGGTGGCGGCCATGGCTGAGGGGCTCGATGTCGAAGCGATGTTGGAACGGTTCCGCGAGCGGGCGGCAGCGGTGCGCAAGCGCCCCCTTCCCCCGGTTGCAGGCGACGAACGCCGGGCCTTCATCGAGCAGGCCAATTCCGACTTCCGTGACTTCGCCATCATCGGCGACGCAACGGCCTCGATCGACGACGGCATCCTCGTTCTGAGAGTCGACCTGCGCCCCGCCGATCAGCGCAGCTGAGCGCCCGGGCGATCGCCGGCGCTGGTTGCCTTGTCCGGTGTGCCGGTCGCACTGCTACACTCGGAGGCGCATTGCGGACGTGGCTCAGTTGGTAGAGCATCACCTTGCCAAGGTGAGGGTCGCGAGTTCGAATCTCGTCGTCCGCTCCAGTGTGACAGCCCTCGCAAGGGGGCTTTCGCCGTTTTCGACCCCAACTCGTCACCCCACTCAGCCGCCCCAGCCCATCCGTGAGCGTGGACCCGGTCGGTGGTGGTTCAGCCGCACGGACTGGAGTGATTCGTGAGCGTGGACCGCACACGCGGCGGTGCAGGCGCACGGAGGGGTTGGGGAGGGGCGGAATGGCTACAGTCACAATGACTGAACGGTGATTCAGGACGACCAGGCATGGGGGTGCGGCGATCGTGAGCGGGGGCGGGCGCATCGAAGGACGCCATCTATCGAAGTGGTACGGCGAGCAGCAGGTGCTGTTCGGCATCGACCTCGACATCGAGGCCGGCGAGTTCTTCTCGCTGCTCGGTCCGTCGGGGTGCGGCAAGACGACGACGCTGCGGATGATCGGCGGCTTCGAAGACATCGACGAGGGCACCATCACCATCGACGGGGTCGACATGCGCGGCGTGGCGCCCGAGAAGCGACCGGTGAACACAGTGTTCCAGAGCTATGCCCTGTTCCCGCACATGACCGTGGCCGACAACGTGGGGTTCGGTCTGCGCTTCGACGACGTGGGCAAGGACGAGCGTCGCCGCCGGGTGGGCGAGGCGCTCGACCTGGTGCGCATGGGCGAGTACGCCGGGCGCAAGCCGCATCAGTTGTCGGGCGGACAGCAGCAGCGGGTGGCCTTGGCGCGCAGTCTGGTGCTGCGGCCGAAGGTGCTGCTGCTCGACGAACCGCTCGGCGCGCTCGATGCCAAGCTGCGCCGCACGCTGCAGGACGAGTTGCGCACGCTGCACCGCGAGGTGGGCATCACGTTCGTGTACGTCACCCACGACCAGGAGGAGGCGCTCACGATGAGCGACCGCCTGGCGGTGATGCGCAGTGGTGTGATCGAACAGGTGGGCACGCCGCGTGAGGTGTACGACGAGCCGGCGAGCACCTATGTGGCCGACTTCCTCGGCCTGGCCAACCTGATGACGGCAACCGTGGATGCGACAGGTTCAGTGGAAGTCGGCGGTGCCCGGCTGGGGGCCGACACGGGTGCGCTCGCTGCGGGTTTGGCGTGCACGGTGCTGGCCCGGCCCGAGCGGGTGCGGCTGGCGTCGCCCGGCGGCGACGGGTTGGCGGCGACGGTGGAGCAGATCGTGTTCGCCGGCCCGGTCACCCATGTGCACGTGCGCTGGGCCGGCCAGGTGCTGCAGGTGGTGGTGCCCAACGACGGTGCCGCGCTGCCCGGTGGCATCGGCGACGAGGTGGGCCTGGTGCTGGGTGCCGACGCGTTGCGGGTGCTACCGGCCTAGCGCCCCCAGGTAGCGGTCCTTCCAGGCGATGACCAGTTCGTCTTTCGGGCTGAGCACGCCCGCGGTGAAGTGCTTCGAGCCCACGCCGCGTTGCACCATCTCGCACACCCGGTAGTCCTGCCCGGCCACCAACTCGCTGAACTCGACGATGTCGGACGGGTCGAAGCCGTCGGCCGCCACGGTGGACGGGGCGAACAGGTACTCGGTGACCACGGTGGTGTGGTCGGCCGCCTTGGGCTGCAGGAAGCTGACGATGACGCTGGTGCCGGTGATGTCGACGAACCCGTTGGGGAACACGGTGCCGCCGAAGTACGAGTGCTCGTCGACCTCCGACAGGCCGGGCAGCACCGGCACCTTGGCGCTGCCGTCGCGGGTGAAGCTGTTGCCGCGCACGGCCACGCCCCAGTCGTCGCGGCTGTGGTCGACCACGGCGCCGCTGCGGTAGGTGGGGATGATCTCGACCAGCTCGGGATGCACACGGGTGCAGTGCAGGCACTCCATGTAGTTCTCGACGATGATCTTCCAGTTGGCCTGCACCTCGCTGACGGTGCGGAAGCCCGTGGTGAGTGCGCCGAGGCCGAAGCGCTGCAGCGCCTGCACCTCGGCGCCGTACTCGGCGAACCATGCGTCGAACGGCGGGGGAGTGTCGGCCAGGCACAGGAACACGAAGCCCTCCCACTCGGCCACGGCGATGCGCCACAGCGACAGCGCGGCCTTGTCGACATCGTCGTCGGTGAGGTGCGGGGTGGCGATGAGGCGGCCGTCGAGCGCGTAGGTCCAGGCGTGGTACGGGCACATCACCGAGCCCTGGCCGCTGTCGCTGTCGGCGTCGCACAGGCGGGCGCCACGGTGGCGGCACACGTTGGCGAAGGCATGCAGCGTGCCGTCGAGGTCGCGGGTGACGAGCACGCTCTCGCCGGCGATGTCGACCACGCGGCGGTTGCCCGGCTTCAGCGAGTCGGCCCGCAGCGCCAGGTACCAGCTGCCCAGGAACAACCGCTGCCGCTCGAGTTCGAACACGGCGGGGTCGGTGTAGTCGGCACGGGTGAGGGTGGGCACGTGGCTGGCCATGGAGCGTATGGTACCTTATTGACCAAGTTGCCAATAACGGTGCGACCCTGGGGAGGCGCCATGACGCAGACCGAAGCTCCGATCACGACCCTCGACGGGCTCGTCGCCCGCGAAGAGGCCGCGTTCATGTCGCGCATGACCCGGTCGCGCGAGATGTTCGAACGGGCCAGTGGTGTGATGCCAGGCGGGGTGTGCAGCAGCTGGGCCAGTTCGCGGCCGACGCCTGTGTGGGTGAGCCACGGGCTGGGGGGTCACGTGTGGGATGTCGACGGCAACGAGTACGTCGACATGCATGCCGGCTACGGCGTGAACGTGGTGGGCCATGCCAACCCAGCAGTGGTGGAGGCCGTCCAGCGGCGGGTCACCCAGGGCACCCACTTCGCCCAGCCGACCGAGGACTCGATCGTCGTCGCCGAGGCCCTGGCCGAGCGGTTCGGCCTGCCGTACTGGCGCTTCGGCAACTCGGGCTCGGAAGCCACGATGGACGCCTTCCACCTGATGCGCGTCATCACCGGTCGACAGTTGGTCATCAAGATCGAGGGCAGCTACCACGGCCACCACGACGCGGCAGTGGTGTCGATCTTCCGTTCCACCGACCAACTCGGCCCGGTCGACGAGCCGCATCGCGTGCCGGGTGCCGGCGTGCCCCAGCAGATGGCCGATCTGGTGCGAATCGTGCCGTTCAACGACCTCGTCGCGCTCGAGCGCTGCCTCGTCGAGCACGAGGGCCAGGTGGCCGGGATGATCATCGAGCCGATGATGATGAACGCCGGCATCATCCCGCCCGCCCCCGGCTATCTGGAGGGCATCCGTGCCCTCACCCGCAAGCACGGTGTGCTGCTGACGTTCGACGAGGTGAAGACCGGTCTGGTGGTGCACCCCGGCGGGGTGACGGCGATGTACGGCGTGCAGCCCGACATCGTGTGCTTGGCCAAGGCGCTGGGCGGCGGTGTGCCGTGCGGTGCCATCGGTGGCACGGCCGAGGTGATGGGTGCCATCACCGACGGGCGCTACGACCAGGTGGGCACGTTCAACGGCAACCCGCTCACCATGGCTGCGGCCCGGGCGGTGCTCACCGAGGTGCTCACGCCCGAGGCATACGTGAAGGCCGAGGAGATCGGCCGGGCGATGCTGGCCGAGAGCACGGCCGCCCTCACCGCCCACGGTCAGCCCTGCTACGGCTCGGTGTACGGCTTCAAGGGTTCGGTGGTGTTCGACGGCACGCCGGCCACGAACTACCGCGAGTTCCTGGGCATCGACCTGGCGGTGAGCCATTGCCATTTCCTCTACCAGTTCAACGGCGGGGTGTTCCTGCCGCCGTGGGGCAAGAGCGAGTCGTGGACCCTCAGCGTGGCCCACACCCACGACGACGGCCAGCGGTACGCCGCCAATGTGGCCCGTCTCGCCGCCGATCTCGAGTCGATCACCGACCGGGCCAGCGACATCTTCGGTGAGGGTCAGTACAACTGACGCTCAGCGGCCCTTCCACGCGGGCGGGCGCTTCTCGATGAAGGCGTCGTTGCCTTCCTTGGCGTCGTCGCTGTCGACCGCGGCGCGATAGCTGGGGTAGGTCTTGATCTCGCGCATTGCATCAATGGGGTCGAGGTGGGCGGTGCGGCGGCCGATGTCCAAGATGGCGGCCACGCTGAGCGGTGCGGCCCACATCACCTCGTGGGCGAGGGTGGTGGCGGCGGCCAGCAGGTCGGCGACGGGCACCACCCGGTTCACCAGACCCCAGCGGGCGGCCTCGTCGGCACCCATCCGGCGGCCGGTGAGCAGCAGTTCGCGGGCCAGCGCTCCGGGCAGCAGGTGCGGCAGGCGCACGGCGCCGTTGTCGGGCAGGATGCCGAGGCCCGCCTCGGGCAGGAAGAACTGGGCGTGGTCGGCGGCCACGATGAGGTCGGCCGACATGGCGATCTCGAACCCGCCACCCACCGCCATGCCATTCACGGCGGCGATGACCGGCTTGGTGCGGTTGGGGAGTTCGGGGAACCCGCCGAACCCGCCCGGGCCGTAGTCGCTGTCGAACGCTTCGCCCTCGGCCGCGGCACCGAGGTCCCACCCGGCCGAGAAGAACCGCTCGCCCGCGCCGGTGACCACCACCACTCGCACCGCCGGGTCGGCCTCGAAGCCCACGAACGCGTGGCCCATGCCCTGGCTGGTGGGGGCGTCGATGGCGTTGGCCTTCGGCCGGTCGATGGTGAGCGTGGCCACCCCGTCGGCCACTGACACGTGGAAGCCGGGGTTCGGGGTATCGGTCATGAGCGGTCCTCCACGATGAGCAGGGCATCGACGGCAGTGGCACCACGGGTGCCCACCAGTACGGGGTTGAGTTCGACCTCCACCACATCGCTGCCCACAACGGCATCGGTGAGACGCACGATGAGGTCGACGAGGGCGTCGACGTCGGCGGCCGGGCGGCCGCGGAAGCCGGTGAGCAACGGGTACGAGCGGAGGCGGGTGAGGGCGGTGGCCACCTCGGCGTGCGTGACCGGGGCGAGCAGATGGGTGACGTCGCTCCACAGTTCGGTGGTGACGCCACCGTGGCCGATCGACACCAGCCAGCCGACGGGGGCGTCGCGGCGCACGGTGACGAGCACCTCGGCCACCACATCGGTGACGGTGGACTCCACGAGGAACCCGGCCTCGGTGCCGGGCATGGCATCGAGCGCAGCAGCCAGCGCAGCCTCGTCGCGCAGGCCCACCTTCACCGCGCCGGCTTCGCTCTTGTGGGCGTGGCCGAGCGCCTTCAGGGTGATCGGGTAGTCGACCCGCTGCGCCGCGGCGAGCACGCCCTCACGGGGCACTACCTCACCTGCCGGCACCGGCAGGCCGAGGCCGCGCAGGCGCTGCTTGGCATCGGCCTCGTTCACCAGGGCCGTGCGCATGGCGGCCTCGACGGCGGCGTGCGGCGGGTCGCAGCGGCGGCCCACCCGGGCGGCAGCGTCGAGCGCGGTGAGCGCCTCGCCCAGGCCGAGCATCGGTGTGAGGCCGCGGGTGGCGATGTGCTCGCGGAACGGTTCGTTCAGGCACTCGGCCAGGGTGGCCACCACCACGGCGCGCTTGCCGGTCGCGTCGGCTGCGTCGGCCAGCGCGTCGGCGGCCACGTACCAACTCGACGGGTCGTTGTCGGGCGACGGGGGAGCGTCGAGCACCAGCATCGTGGCGTCGTGAGGGCCGTCCATCACAGCGGTGAAGCAGGCACCCATCGCGGCCCGGTCGCCCCACATGAACGTGTGGTAGTCGAACGGGTTGCTCACGCTCACCAACTCGGTGAGCGTGGCCTCGATGCGTTCGCGCTGTGCGTCGGCGAAGGGTTCGAACCGCAACCCGGTGGCCTCGGCGCGGTCGGCCACCAGCGATGCCTCGCCGCCCGAGCAGCTGAGCGACACCACCCGCGGCCCGTCCAGGCGGCCACCGATGTCGAGCACCTTCAGCGTTTCGAGCAGTTCGGCGGGGGTGCGCACCGTGGCCACCCCGTAGCGCTCGAACATCGCGTCGTAGGCCGCCGCGCGCCCGGCCATCGAACCGGTGTGCGAGGTGGCGATGGCGGCCCCGGCAGCCGAGCGGCCGGTCTGCAGCGCCACCAGCGGCACACCCTGTGCATGGGCGCGGGCGGCTACGCGGGCGAAGTGCTGCGGGTCGCGCACGGCTTCGAGGAACATGCCGATGGCCGTGATGCGCGGGTCGTCGAGCAGTGCCTCGATGGCATCCTCGCTGCCCAGGCTGGCCTGGTTGCCCACGGTGATCATGCTGCCCAGCCGCAGGCCGCGCTGCTGGAACGTGAGGTTCACGCCCACGTTGCCGCTCTGCGACACGATGGCCACGCCCCGCTCGAAGCGGCCGCACCCGTGCTCGTCGGGCCACAGCGCCACCCGGTCGAAGGTGTTCACGAAGCCGTAGCAGTTGGGGCCGAAGAACGGCACGTCGCCCGCGGCGTCGAGCAGTTCGGTCTGCAGGTCGCCGTCGCCGGTCTCGGCGAACCCCGAGCCGTAGCACACCGCGCCGCCGGCACCGATGGCGCTGAGCGTGCGCATCGCCTCCACCGTGAGGTGGCGGTTCACGCCC
>JBIKLX010000242.1:0-4061 GCA_044359565.1 Ilumatobacteraceae bacterium | reverse complement strand
CATTCTTCAGCCGGGTGCAGGTCGAGCGCCGACGCGGTAACGACCGCGCGGCACGAGCACTGCCTGCAGGTCCGATCATCATCATCTCCAACCACACCAGCCACGCCGACGGTGTGCTGCTGGTGCTGGCCTGTCGGCGGTTGGGCCGCGACGTGCGCATGCTCGCCACCTCCGGCGTGTTCCGCGTGCCGATGCTCGGCCGACTGCTGCGCCGACTGGGCTTCATCAGCGTCCAGCGCGAGAGCGAGCAGGCGGCCGCCGCGCTCGACGAGGCTGCGGCGGCACTCGACGCCGGTGAAGCGGTGGGGTTGTACCCCGAGGGACGAGTCACGCGCGATCCGATGATGTGGCCCGAGCGCGCCAAGACCGGGGCCGTGCGCCTGGCGCTGCGGTGCAACGTGCCGATCGTGCCCCTGGCGATGCTGGGTGCGCACGAGGTGCTGGGCCGGCGCCGGCGACTCGTCACCCTGGCCCGCAATCTGCTGCGCCGGCCGAAGGTGAGCACCAAGGTGGGCGCACCCATCGATGTGCGCGCCCTCATGCACATCGGGCCCGACACCGAGCCGACGGCCGACGAGATCCGCCTCGCTGCCGACCTGGTGATGGGTCGGCTCGTCGCGCTCGTGAGCGACCTGCGCGGCGAGGCTGCCCCGCATCCCCACGGCGCGCCGCGCAGCGAGACCTGAGAGACTGGTGTCGTGATCGACCGCACGCCGCAACCCGCCACGCCACACACGCACCGCCACAACAGCGCCCCGCAGCCGACGCTCGACCCCGACGACTTCGAGCGGGCCGGCCGAGGCCTCGTGGCCACCCATGCGACAGGTGTGATCGACGGCCCGTTCGGCCCGGCGTGGGACGTGAGCCGCTACGACTTCCTGCGCGACGGCAGCGCCTGCCCCGACACGGCACATCCCGGACTGTGGCGCCAGGCGCAACTGAACGCCGTGCACGGCCTGTTCGAGGTGGCCCCCGGCGTGTGGCAGGCACGTGGCTACGACATCTCGAACGTCACCTTCATTGCCGGCACCGACGGGTGGGTGGTCATCGACCCGCTCACCACGGCACCCACCGCGGCCGCCTGTCTGGCGCTGGCCAACGAGCACCTCGGGGCGCGCCCCGTCACCGCCGTCATCTACACCCACTCGCACGCCGACCACTTCGGTGGCGTGCACGGAGTGACCACCCAGGACGACGTCGATGCGGGCCGCTGCCGGGTGATCGCCCCGCAGGGCTTCATGCACGAGACCGTCGCCGAGAACCTCCTCGCCGGCCCGGCGATGAACCGCCGCGCCGGCTACCAGTTCGGCTTCACCCTTCCCGTCGGGCCGCGCCAGCAGATCGACGCCGGCCTCGGCAAGGGCATCCCGATGGCGCTCAGCGGCTTGATCGCACCCACCGAGGACATCACCCACACCGGACAGGAGCTGATCGTCGACGGTGTGCGCATCGTGTTCCAGCTCACCCCCGAGACCGAAGCCCCGGCGGAGATGAACTTCTTCTTCCCCGACCGTTTGGCGAACGGCATGGGCTGGCTCTGTATGGCCGAGAACTGCACGCACACGATGCACAACCTCATCCCGATCCGCGGCGCCCAGGCCCGCGATTCGCTGAGCTGGTCGCGCTACATCGGCGAGGCGATCGAGCTGTGGGCCGACCACACCGAGGTGATGTTCGCCTCGCACCACTGGCCCCGGTGGGGTGGCGCCGATGTGCACGACTTCCTCATCCGCCAGCGCGACCTGTACCGCTACATGCACGACCAGACCCTGCGCTTCGCCAACCACGGCATGGTGGCCACCGAGATCGCCGAGCACCTCACCCTGCCACCCGAGTTCACCTCGCAGGGCCACACGACGGGCTACTACGGCCACCTCGTGCACAACGTGAAGGCCGTCTACCAGCGCTACCTGAGCTGGTACGACGGCAACCCGGCGAACCTCCACAAGCATCCGCCGGTCGAGGCCGGCCGACGGTACGTGGCGCTGGCTGGCGGAGCCGACGGGCTGCTCGCCAGCGCACGCGCCGCATTCGACGAGGGCGACTACCGCTGGGTGGCGGAGCTGGTGAACCACCTCGTGTTCGCCGACCCCACCAACGACGAGGCCCGGTCGCTGCAGGCCGCCGCGCTCGAGCAGCTGGGCTACCAGAGCGAGTCGGCCACCTTCCGCAACGCCTATCTCACCGGGGCGCGCGAACTGCGTGAGGGTCCCCCGCCGCGCTTCCCCGTTGGCGGCCGTGGCCTGGTGCAGGCGCTGCCGATCGACATGCTGTTCGACACCGTCGGCGTCAGGTTGAAGGCCGAGGAACTCGGCGGCGTGGCGGTATCGATCAACTGGACGTTCACCGACATCGACCAGCAGTGGCTGCTGGGCATCTCGAACCGGACGCTGCACTACGTAGCCGACCGCCACGACCCCGCCGCCGATGTCGCCGTCACCACCACCCGGGCCCACCTGCTGTCGGTGACCTCGAGAGAGGCCACGCTGGCCGATGTGCTCGCCGACGGCCGCTTCAGCATCGTGGGCGACACCGACGCACTGCACGCGCTGTTCGACCACCTCGACGTGTTCGAGAGCGGCTTTCCGATCGTCGAGCCCTGACCAACGCCATCTGATCGACAAACCCGGCGCTGGGCACGCACGCTACGGTTGCTCGCCGTACCAGAAGGTGTCGTGCCGCACCTTGGAAAGATCATCAGCATGTCACTCGACCTCGCCGCCATCCGCCAACAGTTCCCCGCCCTGTCGGTGCCCCACACCGACGGCCGCCCGCGGGTGTACCTCGACAACCCGGCTGGCACCCAGGTTCCCCAGCAGACCATCGACGCGATGTACCACGCCCTCGTGCACTGCAACGCCAACATGGGCGGCGCGTTCGCCACGTCGATCGAGGCGACCGAACTGTCGCACCAGGCGCACGTGGCCATGGCCGACTTCTACAACGCCGCATCCGATCGCGAGATCGTGTTCGCTGCGAACATGACGACGATCACCTTCACCATGGCGCGCGCCCTGGCGCCGCGTTTCGAAGCGGGCGACGAGATGATCATCACGGCGATGGAGCACGAGGCCAACAACAGTCCGTGGCGCATCATGGCCGCCGAACGGGGCATGGTCGTGAAGACGCTCGGCTTCGACCGCGACACCTACGAGATCGACCTCGACGAACTCGACTCGCTCATCACCCCGCGCACGAGGTTCGCCGCCCTCAACTACGCCAGCAACCTGCTGGGCACCATCAACCCGGTGGCCGAGATGGTGCGCCGCCTGCAGGCCGTCGGGGCCCTCACCTACATCGACGCGGTGCAGTTCGCCCCGCACGGCGCCATCGACGTGCAGGCCCTGGGCTGCGACTTCCTCGTGGCGTCGGCCTACAAGTTCTACGGCCCGCACCAGGGCATCCTCTACGGCCGCGAAGAACTGCTGCAGGGCACCCGGGCCTACCACCTACGCACGGTGCCCGACCTCACCCCCAACAAGTGGGAGACCGGCACCCAGTCGCTCGCCGGCCAGGCCGGCACCATCGGCGCGCTCGAGTACATCGCCTGGGTGGGCCGCGAGATGGGGGCCGAGTATCGCCCCGACACCCCCGGCCTGCGCGACCGCACCCGCGACCTGCACGCTGCGATGCACGCGATGGTGGCCTACGAGGAACTGCTCAGCGAGCGGCTCATCTCGGGGCTGCAGCAGATCGCCGGTGTGCGCATCCACGGTGTCACCGACCGCGCCGCATTCTCGCGACGCGTGCCCACGGTGTCGATCACGGCCGAGGGCATGCATCCGGCGGAGATGGCATCATTCCTCGCCACCCACGGGGTGCACGTGTGGGACGGTCACTCGTACGCGCTGCCGGTGGTGGAGTGGCTCGGTATCGCCGACCAGGGCGGCGTGGTCCGCATCGGCCCCACCCACTACAACACCCTCGACGAGGTCGACACCGCCGTCGAGCTCGTCGCCGAGTTCCTCAGCCGGCACTGAACAACCGGTGAACGCGGCCAGGTGATCCGCCTGACGACTCGTCACCGAACTTGTATGGATTTCCGTTGTCTACGACGGAAA
>JBIKLX010000241.1:0-4083 GCA_044359565.1 Ilumatobacteraceae bacterium | reverse complement strand
GCCGCAACGGGGTCCACTACGACGCGCACCGCAGCCGCGGGTTGAAGACCCTGCACGGCTTCGCCACCCGCGGGTTCCCGAACCTGTTCTCGATCGGTATCTCGCAGAACGCGTTCAGCGTGAACATGACGTCGATGTTCGACGACCAGGCCCGCCACATCGCCTACGTCGTCGCCGAGGCCATGAGTCGCGGAGCCCGCACGGTGGAGCCCACCGAGGAGGGCCAGAACACCTGGGCGGCCCAGCTCACACCGCCCAGTACCGGCGGCGACGGCGGGGGAGGGTTCCTCAAGTCGTGCACCCCCGGCTACTACAACAACGAGGGCCGTGCCAGCGGCGGGAACACCTTCCTCGGCGCCTACCCGCGCGGCATCAACGCCTTCAACCAACTGCTCGACGACTGGCGCGCCGCCGGCGATCTCGACGGCCTGGAGCTCACGTTCGACAGTTGAGCAGACGGCAACGACGGTTGGCGTTCAACGCCCGACGGTCGGGTTGATTCACGCGATCTCCTCGAACCTCGCGAAGTCGGTGTCGACTGCGTACAGGAGGATGTTGGCGTCGACCAGCACTATCGCGACTCGGCGCCTTCGAGCGTCTCGAGGACCTCGGCTATGTTCGACACATCGACACGGAGACCGACCGACCGGGTTCGTTGTTGAAACCGGGCCGTGGGCGTGCTGGTCAGCATGCCGCGTCGGATCAGCGTGTTCACGGCGTCGCTCACACCGATTTGCTCTGCACTGCAGAGCTCTTCGATGGCCGCTGACGTGTCGGGGTCGAACTCGATGGTGGTTCGCATGAGGTGAAAGTACATGGCCGAGCAACTGAACGCACACGCACGTGCGCGTTCGGTGGGTGGGCTGCGCGAACCCGCTTGTCGGATTGTCGACGGATGAACAGACTGAGCGGCATGCAACGCCGCTTCACCCAGCTCGACGTGTTCACCGACCGCCCGTACTTCGGTAACCCGCTGGCGGTGGTGGTCGACAGTGAGGGGCTCGACACGGCGGAGATGCAGCGCTTCGCCAACTGGACGAACCTGTCGGAGACGACGTTCCTGCTGCCACCCACCGACCCAGCGGCCGACTATCGAGTGCGCATCTTCACCCCGGTGGCCGAGCTGCCCTTCGCTGGGCACCCCACTCTCGGTTCGGCCCACGCCTGGCTGGCACATGGCGGGGTGCCCCGTCGTGCAGGTGAGGTGGTGCAGGAGTGCGGGGTGGGGCTCGTCAGCATCCGAGTCGACGGCGATGCCCTCGCGTTCGCCGCGCCGCCGCTGTTGCGGGGCGGGCCGGTCGACGAGGCGACGCTGCAGCAGGCGGTCGACGAGCTCGGCATCCACCGCGACGACGTGGTCGATGCCACCTGGGCCGACAACGGGCCGGGCTGGCTCGGGCTGTTGCTTCGCTCGGCCGACGAGGTGTTGGCCATCCGTCCCAATGCGATGCGGCTCACCATCGGCGTCGTCGGGCCGTACCCGGACGGGTCGCCGTACGCCTACGAGGTGCGTGCCCTGTACTCCGACAGCGGCCTCACCCTCGAAGATCCGGTGACGGGCAGCCTGAACGCCTCGCTGGCGCAGTGGCTCATCGCTACCGGCCGGTTCACGGCCCCCTACGTCGCCTCGCAGGGCACCGTGCTCGGACGCGCGGGCAAGGTGCGCATCACCACCGACGACGCGGGTGCCGTGTGGGTGGGCGGCGACGTGGTGGTGTGCATCAGTGGCACCGTTGAACTCTGAGGCCGATCCGGGCTGTTCGCTGGCCTCCGGCAGGTTCAGGTGATGGCCGAGACCAGCCCGACGATCACAACGACTCCGACGGCTGAGGCCACGCACCACAGCGCGACGCGCTGCATCGAGCGTCGGTAGGCGCGCCCTCGCGGGTCGCGGTTCTTCAGGCCTCGGGCCAGCGCGCCGTAGGAGCGGATCTCTCCCTCGACGGTGAAGATCTCGCCTGGCCGACTGGTGGCGGGTGACCAGTCGTTCTCGTCCGCCGGCTCAGGGAAACGGGACATGCTGCGAGCCTACGGTGCATCGTCCGCAGTTCGAATCAGGCGAAGTTCGGACGTCGCTTCTCGATGAAGGCGCGCATGCCCTCACGTTGGTCCGGCGAGTTCGAGCAGGCGCGCACCGCCTCGCGTTCGCAGTCGAGCGCTTCGTCGAGCGATTGAGTGACGGCCGCCGCCACGGTGCGGAGAACACCGGCCACAGCGGTCGCAGGCTGCCTGGCCATCTCGGCCGCCAGTTCCATGGCCCGTGCCTTCAGGTCGGCGAGCGGCACGACCTCGTTGACCAGTCCCAGTCGGTACGCCTCGGGACCGTCGATCTTGCGTGCCCGCAGGATCATGTCGAGCGCAGCACTCTGGCCGATCGTGCGGGTGAGTCGCACCGTGCCGCCCCAGGCGGGCACGGTGCCGAGGTCGAGTTCGGGCAGCCCGATGCGCGCCCCCTCTGCCGCCGCGAGCCGGAAGTGGCAGGCAAGCGGCAGTTCGAGCCCGCCGCCGAGGCAGTAGCCGAACAGCGTTGCGATGACGGGCTTCGGCAGTGTCTCGATGCGGTGCAGTACGCGGCGGCGCTGGTCGAGCACTGCTTCGAAACCACCCCTCGATGCAGCCTGCGAGGTGAGTTCCTTCAGGTCCATGCCCACGCTGAAGTTGGTGTCGCCGCTCGCGGTGACCACCACCGCGCGGACCTCCGGGTCGGTCTCCAACCGGTCGAGCAGCACCTCCCACTCGTCGATGTAGGCGAGCGACATGCGGTTGATCGGCGGGTCGTTGCCCTCGACCACCAGGACCCGATCGACCTGGGTGATGTTCAGCGCGCTCATGCGAATGGACCCTTCATGATCCTTACCTCCGGAACGTTGGCGGTCTGAGAGATATCAACGTTATCGAAGAGGGCTGCCGTGGTGCTGTGGCGGGCTGGATTGCCGACACCTCGTGTCTACGGGATGGGGGCAGATCCAACGTGGCAATCAACACGCTGCCCCTTGCGGAGAGAGAGCGAATCAGGCCGACAACCGTATGAAGACCGCGTCGAAATCGATCACCGCAATCACCACGAACGCAAGCCAACTCGCAACGCGAAGCCTGTGTGGAAGCACCGACCTTGGTTGCGTTGCGATCCCGCGGCTACCCAACCCGAGGATGACTCCGGCCGAGAGATGAAGGAAGACATCCCCAGCAAGGTGGCTGAGGTGGTGTGGCAGGTCGAACGCGTCGTAGAGCATCACCCCGCCGTGGAGGATTCCTTGCAGCGCACTGAAGCGGACGATCGCTCGATTCTCCGCCGGGGCCTCAGCGGCCCAGAAGAGGCAGAGACCCCATGCGAAAAACAAGACCGTGAACATCCGTTCGTACGAGACGTTGAACGGTTCCCAACGGCCGGCTGCGGGAATCCAGTAGAAGCTCGCCGGGGCGAGCGCAAAGCACAGCCCGTAGACGCGCATCGCGGTGGGAAGGAACCGTTGCGTTGGACTCGAGAGCGACGGTTCCATCACGCGGATTGTACGGGCTCGACATCGAACGCCGAGGTGGGTTCGCTTGGCAGGATGTCCGCCATGAGCGCGTTCGTCTACTACACCGCTACGTCGGTCAACGGGTACATCGCCGACGAGAACAGTTCGCTGCAGTGGCTGTTCGACGTCGGTGACGATGGGGCCGAGGAAGCCGCGGCCTTCATCGCCGGTGCGGGTGTTCAGGTGATGGGGTCATCGACCTACGAGTGGCTGCTGACCAACGAGCACCTGCTCGCCACGCCCGAGAAGTGGCAGCAGGTCTTCGGCGACACTCCGACTCGGGTGTTCGCCACCCGTGACCTTCCCCGTCCCGAGACCGCGGCATTCGAGTTCCGGCGCGGAGCCGTGAGCGAGCACGAGGCCGAACTTCGTGCGCTGGCCGGTGACCGCGACGTCTGGGTGATGGGTGGTGGAGACCTGGCCGGCCAGTTCTTCGACGCAGGGCTCCTCGACCGCATCCAACTGACGGTCGCGCCCGTGTTCCTCACCGGCGGGGCGCCGCTGCTGCCACGGTTCGTTCCCGCCGCATCGTTGAGGCTCGTCGATGCCCGGCCGCATGGCC